>NZ_JBYTAJ010000008.1:0-208104 GCF_058788075.1 Pseudomonas sp. FW305-20
GCCTCTAGGGACGCTCCGCGTCCAGTGACGCGGAGCGTCACGGGCTGCATTCCCACGCAGAGCGTGGGAACGATCATTTAGCGTCGGACTTGCTTCAGCGTCTCGGCAATCAAAAACGCCAACTCCAGCGACTGATCGGCATTCATCCGCGGGTCGCAATGGGTGTGATACCGATCCGACAACCCGTCTTCGGTAATCGGCCGCGCCCCACCAATGCACTCAGTGACATTCTGCCCGGTCATCTCGATGTGAATGCCCCCGGCATACGTGCCTTCGGCTTCGTGAACCTGGAAGAACTGCTTCACCTCACCAAGAATCTGCGCAAAGTCGCGGGTCTTGTAGCCGCTGCTGGCCTTGATGGTGTTGCCGTGCATCGGATCGGAACTCCACAGCACCTGCTTGCCTTCGCGCTGTACGGCACGGATCAGTTGCGGCAGGTGATCGCCGACCTTGTTCGCACCCATCCGCGCAATCAGGTTCAGACGGCCCGGATCGTTGTCCGGATTGAGCACATCGATCAGGCGAATCAGGTCTTCGGGGTTCATGCTTGGGCCGACTTTGACCCCGATCGGATTGTTCACGCCCCGCAGGAACTCGACGTGAGCGCCGTCGAGCTGACGGGTGCGGTCGCCGATCCACAGCATGTGCGCCGAGCAATCGTAGTAATCGTTGGTCAGGCTGTCGCGACGCACGAAGGCTTCTTCGTAGTTCAGCAGCAGCGCTTCGTGGGCGGTGAAGAAACTGGTTTCGCGCAGTTGCGGCGAGCTGTCCATGCCGCAGGCGCGCATGAACGCCAGGGTTTCATCGATGCGATCGGCCAGGTGGCTGTACTTCTCGGCCAGCGCCGAGTTGGCGATGAAATCCAGGTTCCATTTGTGCACTTGATGCAGATCGGCAAAGCCGCCCTGGGCGAAGGCGCGCAACAGGTTCAGGGTCGCGGTGGATTGGTGATAGGACTGCAGCAGGCGTTCCGGGTCCGGCACGCGGCTTTTTTCGTCGAAGCCGATGCCGTTGACGATGTCGCCACGGTAGGCCGGCAGGGTGACGCCGTCGATGGTTTCATCGTTGGCCGAACGTGGCTTGGCGAACTGCCCGGCCATGCGCCCGACCTTGACCACCGGGCAACCGGCGGCGAAAGTCATGACGATCGCCATTTGCAGCAGCACTTTAAAAGTGTCGCGGATTTTCGCGGCGGAGAACTCGGCAAAGCTTTCGGCGCAGTCGCCGCCCTGCAGCAGAAACGCGCGGCCCTGGGTCACTTCGGCAAACTGACGGCGCAACTCCCGGGCTTCGCCGGCAAACACCAGCGGCGGGTAACTGGCCAGCGTTTGCTCGACGTGCAGCAAATGCGCTGCGTCGGGGTAACGGGGTTGTTGCTGGATCGGCAGGGCGCGCCAGCTGTCAGGGCTCCAGGGTTGGCTCATCACGGTCTCTAGTGTTTTACGCTCGGACGGTCATGTTATCAGCAATTAGTGCGTGACCTGTTCCCGTCGCTTCGCGGACAATCGCGCTTTTGCCGCGCCACTCCGCGGTTTTAGTACGTTGCCGGGCACGGCGACGATCAGGAGACGAAATGACTGAGGAGCGCGTCGAGCATTTGCTCGCCGAGGTACAGGATGAGTTCGGCGTGATTCGCGTGCTGGAAGTGGCCGATTACCGTTTTCTCGAGTTCGGTGATGCCATCGAACAGAGCTGCGTGTTCACGGCTGATCCGAGCTGGCTCGAATACGATTACACCCGGGCGATGCTGATTGGCGCGTTGTGCCACGAGCAGCCGGAAAGCGCGCTGTTCCTCGGCCTCGGTGCCGGCACCCTGACCCAGGCCTGCCTCAAGTTCCTGCCGCTGGAAGACGTCGAAGCCATCGAGCTGCGCCCCGACGTGCCGCGCCTGGCCATTGAATACCTTGGGCTGGATGACGATCCGCGGCTGTATATCCGGGTGGGCGATGCGCTGGAGCTGCTCGATAGCGCTGAGCCGGCGGATCTGATTTTTGTCGACCTCTATACCGATGTCGGGCCGGGTGTCGGGCATCTGGCGTGGAGTTTCCTGGAAAATTGTCAGAAACGCCTGAACCCGGGGGGCTGGCTGGTGATCAATCAGTGGGCCACCGATGATGGCAAGCCGTTGGGCGCCGCATTGTTTCGCGGGCTCTATCACCGGCATTACTGGGAGCTGCCGGTGAAGGAGGGCAATGTGATTCTGCTCGTGCCTTCGGAGCTGGATCAGGAACTGGACATGAACGGCCTGATCGCCCGCGCCGAAGGGCTGGCGCCGCGGTTGGGGTATTCGTTGCAGTCATTGATCAAGGCAATCCGCCCGGCGACGTGAAGGCTGGTGAGGTACTGTGGCGAGGGGGCTTGCCCCCGTTGGGCTGCGAAGCGGCCCCAAAATCAGGCTGATGCGGTTGAGCTGTTACCCCCGGTTGAATGGTTTTAGGGCTGCTGCGCAACCCAACGGGGGCAAGCCCCCTCGCCACAGGTGGGCAGTCATCGGCCTTTGAAGACTCCGGGTCGCTTCTCGATCATCGACCGCACGCCTTCCTTGGCATCTTCACTGGTCAGCAACTTCTTCACCATCGGCGGCAATGCCTGGGCCGCCGCTGTTTCCCCTTCATAACGCGCCTGCCTTGCAGACATCAACGTCGCCCGAACCCCAAGCGGCGCTTGCCGGGCAATCCGCTCAGCCAACTCAATCGCCCGGGGCAGCAGGTCCTCGCTGGCCATGACTTCCTGCACCAACCCCAGGTGCAACGCCTCATGGGCATCGAAGTCATCGCCGGTCAGCAGCCAGCGCATGGCATTGCCCCAGCCAGCGACCTGATGCAGGCGCAACGTGGCGCCGCCGAACGGGAAGAGCCCGCGTTGCACTTCTTTCTGGGCGAAACGGGTATTGCTGGCGCACAGGTTGATATCGGCGGCCAGCATCAATTCGATACCGATGGTCAGGCAGTAGCCTTGCGCGGCGACGATCACCGGTTTGCTCACCCTGGGGCCGGCGAACACCCCCCACGGATCGCAGCCGCCGGGCGGTGCCTGCCAGCCGTCA
This sequence comes from Pseudomonas sp. FW305-20, assembly GCF_058788075.1. Classification (NCBI taxonomy): domain Bacteria; kingdom Pseudomonadati; phylum Pseudomonadota; class Gammaproteobacteria; order Pseudomonadales; family Pseudomonadaceae; genus Pseudomonas; species Pseudomonas sp. FW305-20. The sequence continues at coordinate 3,047 of NZ_JBYTAJ010000008.1, forward strand.
GCCAGGGCCGCGCTGGCGCTGACCAAATCGAGCCCTGCGGTGAAATGCTCACCGTGGCCGAACACCACTGCCACCCGCGCTTCGCTGTCGGCCTCGAACTCGCCATAGGCCAGGCTCAGTTCGTTGAGCAAGTCGAGATCGAAGGCGTTGCGTTTGGCCACTCGATCCAGGCCGATCATCAGGACGTGACCGTGCCGTTCACGGCTCACACGGCTGGAGCAGGGCTGATTCATGGTGTATTTCCTCGGGCGGGGAAGGGATGTCAGGCAGCAGGTCTGCGTGACAAGGGTGAACCGTTTTAGCGCGATCGTCAGCAGGGCTGGGCCTTTGAAAAATAGACTGTTGTCCGATTGTCCGCAAAGCGTGTGACAGAACGCTAAACACCGCACTTTTCCGACAAATAAAGCTCCCTTTTTGAGCGAATTCCGGTATAGTGCGCGCCGGCCTTTAACCAGGCCGCGTTTAGGTAGCGCAATTCCCCGAAGTCAGCTTCGGCTGCACGTCCGCACAGCGGACTCTCCCTTGACGAATCTTTTTCATTCATTCGTTTTCGCAAATCCCCGCCGACAAAGCAGCCAGGGCGACTCTTGAGTCTTACACGGCATGCGCAGCTTTGGAGCATGGGTCTTTGCGGATGCACTTAGAGGCAGACCCATGACCCAGGAAACCGGCGGCTTCGCCGCTTTTAATCTTAATCCGAACATTCTTGCAGCCGTCATCGCGACTGGCTACGAAGAACCTTCGGCTATTCAGCAGCAATCGATCCCGATCATCATGGCCGGTCACGACATGATTGGTCAGGCGCAAACCGGTACGGGTAAAACCGCTGCGTTCGCCCTGCCGATCCTGCATCGCATCGATCCTGCTAAGCGCGAGCCGCAAGCCCTGATCCTGGCGCCAACCCGTGAGTTGGCGCTGCAAGTAGCAACCGCTTTCGAAACCTACGCCAAGCAAATGCCGGGCGTTACCGTTGTGGCCGTTTACGGCGGCGCCCCTATGGGCCCACAACTGAAAGCAATCCGTAATGGTGCACAGATCGTTGTCGCCACTCCGGGCCGTCTGTGCGACCACCTGCGTCGCGACGAAAAAGTTCTGTCGACCGTGAACCACCTGGTTCTCGACGAAGCGGACGAAATGCTCAAGCTGGGTTTCATGGACGACCTCGAAGTTATCTTCAAGGCCTTGCCTCCAACCCGTCAGACCGTATTGTTCTCGGCTACCTTGCCGCAGTCGATCCGTGCCATTGCCGAGCGCCATCTGCGCGATCCGCAACACGTGAAGATCCAGACCAAGACTCAGACCGTTACCGCGATCGAACAGGCTCACCTGTTGGTTCACGCTGACCAGAAGACCTCGGCTGTATTGAGCCTGCTGGAAGTTGAAGACTTCGATGCCCTGATCATGTTCGTGCGCACCAAGCAAGCGACCCTGGACCTGGCCAGTGCCCTGGAAGCCAAAGGCTACAAAGCCGCTGCGCTGAACGGTGACATTGCTCAGAACCAACGTGAGCGCGTGATCGAATCCCTCAAGGATGGCCGTCTGGACATCGTTGTGGCGACCGACGTTGCTGCTCGTGGTCTGGACGTTCCGCGCATCACTCACGTGTTCAACGTTGACATGCCGTACGATCCAGAATCCTACGTTCACCGTATCGGCCGTACCGGCCGTGCCGGTCGCGAAGGTCGTGCACTGCTGCTGGTGACTCCACGTGAGCGCCGCATGCTGCAAGTGATCGAGCGTGTAACCGGTCAGAAAGTTGCCGAAGTCCGCCTGCCGGACGCTCAGGCTGTTCTCGATGCCCGCATCAAGAAACTGACCAACAGCCTGTCGCCGCTGGTGGCTGATGCCGAATCGACTCACGGTGATCTGCTGGATCGCCTGACTGCCGACATCGGTTGCACTCCGCGTGCACTGGCCGCTGCTCTGCTGCGCAAGGCAACCAACGCTCAGGCGTTGACCCTGGCAGCCATCGAGAAAGAACGTCCACTGGTGCCGAACAACGCACCGCGTGGCGATCGTCCAGAGCGTACCGGTGATCGTCCGGACCGTGGTGATCGTGAGCGTCGTGCTCCGGTTCCATTGGCCGAAGGTCGTGCTCGTTGCCGTACCGCGCTGGGTGCGCGTGATGGTATCGCTGCCAAGAACCTGCTGGGCGCTATCCTCAATGAGGGTGGTCTGGCTCGCGAAGCAATCGGTCGCATCCAGGTGCGTGACAGCTTCAGCCTCGTTGAGCTGCCGGAAGATGGTCTGGAGCGTCTGCTGACCAAGCTGAAGGACACTCGCGTTGCCGGTAAGCAGTTGAAGCTGCGTCGCTATCGCGAAGATTGATCCGCTCTCGGGCTGATTGATCGAACATAAAAAATCCCCGACTGGTTCGGGGATTTTTTTTGCCTGCCGTTTGTAGCAGCTGCGTTGTGGTGAGGGGATAAATCCCCTCGCCACAACGCAGTTGCTACAGGGTTAGTCCGTCACTTGGCCGCCGCCCGCGGTGATCACCTGCACGCTCATGCGTGGTGTCGCCAGGTCGAATCCGGCTTCGTCCAGGTGCCGCTTGAGCGACAGGTTGAACGCTCGGGACACTTCCCATTGCTTGATCGGCGCGGTCTTGAACCGGGCGCGAAGAATTGCGTTGCCTGACTCAAAACTCTCGACACCCTGGATCTCCAGGGGCGACCAGATGTTGCGCCGTTGCAGTGGATCGGTGCGCATCTTCTGGCCGACGTCGCGCATCAGTTTGATCGCGTTATCGATGTCCATGTTGGAAGGTATCGCCACCCGGAAAATCGCGTAGCCGAATTCCCGGGAATAGTTCTTGATGCTTTTGATTTCGCTGAACGGAATGGTATGGACGATGCCGTCAATGTCCCGCAGGCGCACGGTACGAATGGTCAGCCCTTCGACAGTGCCCAGGTGGCCGCCAACGTCCACGTAGTCGTCGATGGCCAGCGAGTCTTCGATGATGATGAACAGCCCGGTGATCAGGTCCGCCACCAGCGACTGTGCGCCGAATCCGATGGCCAGGCCGATCACGCCGGCACCGGCCAGCAAGGGGGTGACGTTCATGCCCATGTTTGCCAAGGCAACAATTAGCGCAATGATGAAAATCGCCACGAACAACACATTGCGAATCAACGGCATCATTGTCTGTGCGCGGGCATTCGCCAGGCCTTTGCGCGAGCGGGTGAGGGCGTGGTGCACGGCGGTGTCGCTGAGAATCCAGATCAGCCAGGCAAAAATCAGCGTGCCGCCGAGGCTGAACAGTTTGACGCTGACTTCATGCCCTTCGCCTTCGGTGAAGCTGATCAGCGACATGCCCCAGACCCGCAGGCCGAGTTCGATGAACGCCAGCCAGACCACCAGGTGGGCGAGTGTGTAGAAAAAGCTTTTCAGGCGATCCGAATACAGGGCATGACGCTTCACGCTGCGCTGTGGCTTGAGTGAATGGCGGCGCACCAGGCCATTGATGACCATGCACAACACCAGCAGCACGGTGCAAATCAGCGACTGACGCAATGCGGTGCTGGTATCGCCGGCCGAGACGAACGTGGCGAACAGCGAAATCCCCACCAGCACCAGCGCCGGCATGTACCAGAAGGTCCCGAGAATCTCGATCGTGTCGCTGAGGGCGCGGCGGGTCAGGCGCCGGGACAACGGTTGGTTGCGGATCAAGTGGGCGATGGGGCGACGGAACCGCAGGATGAACATCCCCGTGGACAACGCCGCCAGTACGTTGGCGACTGTCGCGGCGGTGTGCGCCAAATGACTGCCAAGGCTTTCGACCAGCCGCGGATCGCTCAGGGCTTCACCGAAGGCGGCGAAACTGCCGATCAGCCACAGGGGCCGAAAGGCTTGATGCCGCAGGATGTGCAGGGCGCGGTGGCGGTGTGGGCCGTCGAGCAGCGAAAAGGCGATCACGCAGATTGCCGAAAAACAGGTGCCGACCACCAGCGCATACGCCAGCACCATGGCCAGGCTTTTGCCCAATGACGAAGGCAGGGCGTAGCTCATGTAGACCGTGATGACCAACGCAATCAGCCACGGTCCGAGTTTGCGCAGGGCGAAGCGCAACATGTCCAGGGCCTTGGGGTGCTGCGGCAGTTCTTCGGTGAGGCCGAAGCGCATCCGCACCCGGTGGCTGATCCAGATCAGCGCCGCCGCCAGCAAGCTCCAGAGCATCAGGATCAGGGCGAAGGCAAAGATGATCGGCAGCCATTCATTGGCCGGCAGCACCAGCGCTGTCAGTTCATCCTCAGCCAGTTTGAATTCTTCAGACCAGCGCGTGAGAGGGCTGTCCGCGCCTGAAAACTGTTTTTCGAAACTGGCCAGGGTGCCACCGATCAGTCCCAGGACGCCTGCTTCGGCGACCGGCTGGGCCTTTTTGGTGGCGTCGCGCAGCTTCTTCAGATCCGCCAGCAATTGGGCGCGTTGCTGGTCGTTCTCCAGCGACTTGATGACTTCGTCCAGGGATTGTCCCAAAGGCTCTTGCGCCTCTGGCTGTTTTGCCGAGCTGTTGAGCAGGCCAGGCAAGCCGACCGCCTGGGCAGGCGCCATCGGCAGCAGCGTCATGAGACAGACAAGGAACAAACACGGCAGGGCAAAAAGACGAGCGAACACTAGGCGGTCAACCTTGGAATGAGCAGATCGACCGAGTGTACGAGCCCGTCAAAATCAATGCGAGCCAGGGCTGGGGATTTATTCGTTGAGTTTGGCGAGGATCTTGAAAACCACGGTGGCGAGGATCGTCAACATGCCGATCCACATCGCGAACACGCCGAGGTTTTTATCGCGAAAATTGAAGCCGATTGCCAACATGACCATCCCGGAGAGAATTGGAATCAGCATGGCGTGAAACGAAGATAACGAGATCATGGGCGACTGCCTTGTCAAAGGGGTAGTTAAAGTCTAGGCGGCTTTTGGGCGACCGGTGGTGAGGTGTATCCGAGAGCGGCGAGACCACTGTGGCGAGGGAGCTTGCTCCCGCTCGGTTGCGCAGCAGCCGCAAACACCTATACATGCGGTGTTCCTGAAACACCGCATCAGTGGAATTCGGGGCTGCTTCGCAGCCCAGTGGGAGCAAGCTCCCTCGCCACAGGGTTTGTTACGGCAGTTCGCGGCAAGCGTAAAACGCGCTCAGCACTTTGACCAGGTGTGCCAGGTCATGGCTGCCGCACAATTCGCGGATCGAGTGCATGGCGAAAGTTGGCAGGCCGATGTCGACGGTGCGCACGCCCAGGTGGCTGGCGGTGATCGGGCCGATGGTCGAGCCGCAACCCATGTCGCTGCGCACCACGAAGCTCTGTACCGGCACTTCTTCGGCCATGCACAGGTGACGGAAGAACCCGGCGGTTTCGCTGTTGGTGGCGTAGCGCTGGTTGCTGTTGACCTTGATCACCGGGCCGGCGTTGAGTTTCGGACCGTGGTTGGCATCGTGCTTGTCGGCGTAGTTGGGGTGCACGCCGTGGGCGTTGTCAGCCGAGACCAACAGGGACTTCTGAATGGTGCGCACGAACTCATCGCCTTCAGGCAGCAGGCGACGCAGTGTCTGCTCCAGCATCGGGCCGTCGGCACCGCAGGCCGAGCAGGAACCGACTTCTTCGTGATCATTGCAGACCAGCACGCAGGTTTCGTCGGTTTCGGTGGTCAGCAAGGCTTGCAGGCCGGCATAACACGACAGCAGGTTGTCCAGGCGCGCGCCGGCAATAAAATCGCCATGCAGGCCGATGACCGCAGCGCTTTGGGTGTCGTAGAAGCTCAGCTCATAGTCGAGCACCACGTCGGCGTTCAGGCCATGTTCGCGGGCAAGTTGATCGGTGAGCACGGCACGGAAGTCCACGCGCTCGTCACCGGCAAATTGCGCGAGGATCGGCGGCAGTTCGGTCTGGGCGTTGATCGCCCAGCCCATGTTGGCTTCACGGTTCAGGTGAATGGCCAGGTTCGGGATGATGGCGATCGGCGCCTTGAAGTCGACCAGTTGGCTCTCGACCTTGCCATCACGGCGGAAGGTCACGCGGCCGGCCAGGGACAGGTCGCGGTCGAACCATGGCGCCAGCAGTGCGCCGCCATAGACTTCGACGCCCAGTTGCCAGAAGCCCTGGCGTTGCAGTTCCGGCTGGGGTTTGACCCGCAGGCACGGGCTGTCGGTGTGCGCACCAACCAGGCGAATGCCGCCGTGCAGGGGCGAATGACGGCCCATCTTGAACGCGACGATCGATGAGTCGTTACGGGTGACGTAGTAACGGCCATTGGCTTCGGTGGCCCATGGCTCGCGCTCGTCAAGGCGTTGAAAGCCTGCCGCTTCCAGGCGCTGAACAAGGCTGGCGGTGGCATGGAATGGGGTAGGGGAGGCCTTGAGGAAATCGATCAGGCCTTGGTTCAACTCTTCGCGCATAAGTAGCTCCAGACAGCAATGGCGCAAGTTTAACGTATTGGCTCACGGCATTGCAGAGACAATGCCGTTCGACGTACGCCGGCTGCTGGCTGGTGAAGAGATGTCAGCCGGTGATCAGCTTTCCCTTGAGGAACACTTCGCGACGTTGCTTGCGGCCTACATGCTCATGTTTGCTCGCGAGGTACACCTCGTCGAATTTTTCCTTCGAAATACCCGGGATCTGTCGGATGTATTCGTCCACCAGGCGGTCATAGGCGGCTTCGGTGATGAGCTTGTAGATGTCCCGGCGATAGAAGAAGCCCAGTTGAAAACCCAGGGTTTCGCTTTGATGGTTTGTCTGGCCGGCAAAGCAGTTTTCAAAGTCGATGGCTTTGAGCTGAGTCTGTGGTGTTTGCGGGATCATGATGTTGCCAGCCCAGAAATCCATGTGCGTGATGTTTTTGCGCGCCAATGAACTCAACAAATCGAAGGCGTCGAGAATGAATGTTTCGACGTTGTCCGGGTTGCGTTTAAGCCATTGCACGCCGTCGATATGGTCGTCGAGCAGGCGGGTGATAATGAAATATTCCTGGGTCAGCCCCAGTCGGTCCTTTGTGTAACCGAACCCTTGCAGCGGCGGCATCTGCACGCCACGGCGCTGCGCTTCGAGCGTATTGATCAATTCTTCGAGCGGCCAGTCGAATCGGCCATTGCGCTGTGGTTTGCCAAAGGTCACGCGCATTTTTGCCTTCAGGGTATCCAGCGGCTGGACCTTGGCAAACAGCGGCGTATCGCCGGAAGCCAGCGGCGCACTCGCACGGGTGAGCTTGTGCGCGCGTCGTTTGTGTATGAGCTGTTCAAGCGCCTGTTGTGCTTCGGCTGAAGGCTGCTCGCTAAAGTGCAGGGTGGTGTTGAACAGGCAGAAGGTGAATGGGTAGTCGTCTTGGAATGTCTTGTTGCTGAGCACGAGGGGGCTTCCTGCCTGCTATCAAAGTGATGGCAGTTTACGTTTCATTACAAATTCATGACAATAATTTCACATTATTTTCACTTCTATTTGTAACAAAAAACGCCCTTCAATTGAAGGGCGTTTTTAGATTCTGCGGTTGCTCAAAAAGGAGCAGGACATTCGAAGCGTAAGCGCTCGCCGCTTTGCGGGTGAGTGAAGCTCAGCATGCTTGCGTGCAAGCAGAGTCGTGGCCAGGCGGCCAGTGCTTGCTCGTGGGCATATAGCCCGTCACCCAGCAATGGATGGCCGATGGAAAGCATGTGCACGCGCAACTGATGGGAGCGGCCGGTGATCGGCGTCAATTCGACCCGACACCAATCGCCACAACGTTCCAACACCCGCCAGAAGGTCAGGGCATGTTTGCCGAACTCATGGTCCACGACGTGGCGTGGCTTGGTCGGCGGGTCGTAGCGCAAGGGCAGATCGATGCTGCCACTGTCCAGCTCCGGTTGTCCCCAGCACAGGGCGGTGTAGGCCTTTTCGGTTTCACGGTCGTGAAATTGCCGAGACAGCTCGCGATGCGTGTCCGGATCACGGGCCAACAGAATAATGCCGGAGGTTTCCCAGTCCAGACGATGGACGATTCGCGCTTCCGGGTAGCCGTTTTCTTGCAGGCGGGTAATCAGGCAATCCTTGTTGTCGTCCGCCCGGCCAGGGACAGAGAGCAATAGCGTCGGCTTGTTCACCACCAGTACGGCGGCGTCCTGATGGATGATATGGATGTTGGACAACGGCATTAAAACAGCCTCGTAACAAACGCCAACGGCGGCTCAGGCCTCACACCCGTAGGAGCGACCTGTGGCGAGGGGGCTTGTCGGAACGCCGCATCGCCCCGTTGGGCTGCGAAGCAGCCCCAAAACTTTCGGTGTACCGAAAGTCCTGTGAGTGCTGCGCACTCAAACGGGGCGATGCGGCGTTCCGACAAGCCCCTCGCCACAGTTCGCCCCTACAGGATCTGGAAGGCCTGAACCGCCGTGGCTCCCGCCGGATCGACTAGCGATCTGGCAGGGTGATATTGAGTTCCAGAATCGAGCAGCTGCCCTGGTTTTCCAGAGCGACGTGCACGTCATCGGACCCGATATTGACGTACTTGCGGATGACCTCGACCAATTCCTTCTGCAAGGCTGGCAGGTAGTCCGGTGTACTGCGTTGGCCGCGTTCGTGCGCCACGATAATCTGTAGACGCTCTTTCGCTACCGACGCGGTGCTGACTTTTTTGCTGGCACGAAAGAAGTCAAAAAGATTCATTATCTACCTCCAAACAGGCGCTCGAAGAATCCCTTCTTCGTTACATCGAGAAAACGATGCTCCACGTTCTTGCCCAGCAGGCGATCGACCGCATCGCTGTATGCCTGACCGGCATCGCTCTGGTCGTCGAGAATGACCGGCACGCCTGAGTTGGAAGCCTTGAGTACGGCCTGGGATTCTGGAATGACACCCAGCAGGGCGACTGCCAGAATCTCTTTGACGTCTTCGACGCCGAGCATTTCGCCGTCACTGACTCGTTGCGGGTTGTAGCGGGTCAGCAGCAGGTGTTCCTTGATTGCCTCTTCGCCCTTTTCCGCGCGGCGCGATTTGCTGGCCAGCAGGCCGAGCATGCGGTCCGAGTCACGAACCGAGGACACTTCCGGGTTGGTCACGATAATCGCTTCGTCTGCGAAGTACATGGCCAGGTGAGCGCCTTTTTCGATACCGGCCGGCGAGTCGCAGACCACGTATTCGAAGTCTTCTTTGAGCGCCATCAACACTTTTTCCACGCCTTCCACGGTCAGCGCGTCTTTATCGCGAGTCTGACTGGCGGCCAGTACGTAGAGGTTTTCCAGGCGTTTGTCTTTGATCAGGGCTTGTTGCAGGTTGGCTTCGCCGTTTACCACGTTGACGAAGTCATACACCACACGGCGCTCGCAACCCATGATCAGGTCGAGATTACGCAAACCGACGTCGAAGTCGACGATAACTGTTTTGTGACCGCGCAGTGCGAGGCCGGTACCGATAGCAGCACTGGTGGTGGTCTTACCCACACCACCCTTGCCGGATGTAACCACGAGAATCTTGGCCAAGGTGTTTCACCCCTAAGGAAAAAGGACATTTAGCCCCTGAAAAACATCTCTAGAAAAACTACTGCAGTCGGACAGCCTTGGCTGGAATTCGGCCCAGAGCGGCGCTTACCTCGGGTAAACACTGCTTATGGCCTTTTTCCTACTTCGTTTGAGCCGTTTTCGCTACGTTTTAGAGATGTTTGGAAAATGCGGCAGTATCCGTTAAAGCCGAATGATGTTCAACACATCGCCCGACAGGCTGACCTGTACGCCCGCGCCCCACAAAGGGTCGCGACGCAGATCCTCCGAAACCTTGTAATGCCCTGCAATGGAGACCAGTTCAGCGCTCATTTGCTGACAGAAAATCCTGGCTTTCGTGTCGCCTTTGACACCGGCCAACACTCGACCACGCATCGGGCCGTATACATGGATGTTGCCATCGGCGAGAAGTTCCGCCCCCGGGCTGACTGAGGAAATCACCACCAGATCGCAGCCCTGGGCATAAATCTGCTGCCCACCGCGTACGGGGGAGGTGATGATCTTCGTTGGCTTGATTGTCGGCTCCGGCGGTTTTTCCGGTTTTTTCGGAACTTGGCCTTCGAGCGGGTCCAGCGGACGCTCACGGGCACCGGACGGTGGCAGCACCGGCAGGTCGACCGCAATGGCCGCGGCAATGTCTTCGATACGGCTGGCACGGATCGCCAGGGTGCGCAGGCCATGCTGGCGGCAGACGCGCATCAGGCTCGGCAGATCGACCGCGCCTTCGCCGGCCGGGAGTTTGTCCAGGGCCAGCACCAGTGGCGCGTTACTGAAAAAGTTTGGCGCCTGGGCGACCTTGGCGGCCAGTTGACGATCGAGGTTCTCGAGGTCGTTACGAGCCAGTTCCAGCACCGTAATGGCGAGCATGCTGCCCTTCAGCTGGAACACGGGATCTTGGTCTAGCGGTTCGGTTTGGCTCATGGTCGGCATACAACGACTTGTCACTAAAAGTGCCGAGACTTATAACGAGAACGCCCGCGAGCCGCAAGCCGGGTCGAACGATGTAGAATGCGCGGCCATTGTCTTTCCGGAACCTTTAATGGATCGCCCGCGTTTTCGAACAGCATTTCTATCTCCACGTTTCTGGCCGCTGTGGTGTGGCTTGGGGCTGTTGTGGCTGATTGTCCAGCTGCCGTATCCGGTATTGCTGTCGATCGGTCGCGCCCTGGGTGCATTGATGTATCGAGTAGCGGGCGACAGACGGCGCATAGCCAAGCGCAATCTCGAACTGTGTTTCCCTGAAAAAAACGCTGCCGAGCGCAAGCGCCTGCTCAAGGAAAACTTCGCCTCAACGGGCATCGCGTTTTTCGAAATGGCCATGAGCTGGTGGTGGTCGCGCGAGCGTCTGGCGAAGCTGGCCCATGTCGAAGGGTTGGAGCATTTGAAAAAAGCCCAGCGCGACGGCAAAGGCGTGATCCTGATGGCCGTTCACTTCACCACGCTGGAAATCGGCGCGGCCTTGCTCGGCCAGCAGCACACCATTGATGGCATGTACCGCGAACACAAGAATCCATTGTTCGACTATGTCCAGCGCCTGGGGCGCGAGCGGCACAACGTCGATTCGCTGGCGGTGGAGCGTGACGACGTGCGCGGCATGCTCAAATTGCTGCGCGCAGGCCGGGCAATCTGGTACGCACCGGACCAGGACTACGGCGCCAAGCAAAGTATCTTCGTGCCGCTGTTCGGGATTCAGGCCGCCACCGTCACCGCCACCAGCAAGTTTGCGCGGTTGGGAAAGGCGCTGGTGGTGCCGTTCACTCAGGAACGTCTGGCGGACGGCAGCGGTTATCGACTGGTGATTCATGCACCGCTCGAGGGCTTTCCCGGCGAAACCGAAGAGGCCGATTGCCTGCGGATCAACCAATGGATCGAAGGCGTCTTGCGCGAATGTCCGGAGCAATACCTCTGGGCGCATCGCCGCTTCAAGAGTCGTCCACCGGGCGAACCGAAGCTGTACGCAAAACGCGGTTGAACCACCGTCCTTATAAGCACCATGGAGTGTTGCGATGAGTCCTGCTGAACCGGTAACAGGGTTGATTCTTTCCGGCGGCGGGGCTCGGGCGGCTTATCAGGTCGGTGTGCTGGCGGCGATTGCCGAGCTGTTGCCGGTGGGGGCGAGCAATCCTTTTCCGGTGATCGTCGGCACTTCGGCCGGCGCAATCAACGCAGTCAGCCTCGCCAGTGGGGCGATGGATTTTCGTGGTGCGATTCAACGTCTGACAGCCTTCTGGCAGGGCTTTCGCAGTCATCTGGTGCTGCGCAGCGACTGGCCGGGCGTGATCCACCAGGCCAGCCGTTTTGTCAGCCACAGTTTGCTCGGGATTGGCGCTCAGGTGCCGGTGGCTTTGCTCAACAGTTCGCCGCTGCGTGGGCTGCTCGACGACAAACTGCAGATGAGCGGGATTGCCGAGGCCATTGCACAGAAGCAGTTGCAGGCGGTTGCGGTGACGGCGTTCGGCTACGAGTCCGGTCAGGCCGTGACCTTTTATCAGGGCGGCGGCACCATCGATGCCTGGTTGCGCCATCGGCGGATCGGCGTTCCCACGCAATTGACGGTCGATCACTTGCTGGCCAGTTCAGCCATTCCGCTGTTGTTTGCGCCAGTGAAAATCGGTGAAGAGTATTTCGGCGACGGCGCGGTGCGCCAATCGGCACCGATCAGCCCGGCGCTGCACCTGGGTGCCAGCCGAGTGCTGGTGGTGGGCGTCAGCGGCAACCCCCGCGGCGTCGACCCGGAACAACCGCTGCAACGCGCCTACACCGGCCAGCAGCCGAGCCTGGCACAAATCGGTGGGCACATGCTCAACAGCACGTTCATTGACAGCCTGGAAAGTGACATCGAGTTGCTGCAGCGGCTCAATCAGTTCAGTCATCTGCTGCCCGATGGCACGCCTACGCGTGCGCTGGGTGTGGCGCCGATAGATGTGCTGGTGATTTCGCCGAGTCAGCCGATCGATGAGATTGCGGCGCGGCATCGGCAGGAGTTGCCGGCGGCGCTGCGTCTGTTTCTGCGCGGGCCGGGGGCGACCAAGACGAGCGGGGCGGGGGTGCTGAGTTATCTGCTGTTCGAGGCGGGGTATTGCAGCGAATTGATTGATTTGGGGCGGCGGGATGCGTTGGCCAAGCGCGGGGAGTTGTGTCGGTTTCTCGGGTTGGCGGAGCCTGTGGTTTCGGCTTGAGATTTTTTGTGTTGCGGCCATTCGCGAGCAGGCTCGTTCCCACAGTTGAAATGCATTCCAATGTGGGAGCGAGCCTGCTCGCGATGGCGTCCTTACAGACGCCGCCGAATCAGAAGTGCACCTTGACCAGGAAACTGGTCACGCTCTGATCGGTCTTGAAACCCTGGCTGTCTTCGATGCCGTACTTGTTTTTCCAGTAGTCATACTCGACACCCACGTACAACTGCTTCTCGCCCAGGTTCAGCGCCTTGCCCAGGTCGTATTTGACCTGTGGATTGAAGTGCAGGTTGGCGTGGTATTCGCCTTTTTTGTTGACGTCGTTGTCGACCACCCAGTCCATGAAACCATCGACCAGGATGTTCGAATCGCCCACCGGGATGGTGTAGGACCAGACCGGTGTGACCTGCCAGATATTGTCCCCCGGGCGGTCGCCTTCGGTATGACGGTTGTAGAAGTTCAGCTGGAAGTAATCAAAGCCGGGGATGGCCAGGTCAAAAGCAGGACCGATCAGGTAGGACTCGGTATCGTCTTCACCAAACTCGTACGTCATGGCCAGCAACACGTCCTTGATCGGGCCGAACTCGAGTTTCTGATCGAAGATCTTGCCGAACGACAGGCGCGGGCTGATTTCACCGTAGTAGGTGTTCTCACCGGCGAAGGAGTCTTCCTTGCCGTTGTAGAAGATCTTGTCGACGAACACGAAGTTGTCGCCGTATTTCCAGCCATCGGCGTGTTCGAAGGTCACGGTCTGCTGAATGCGCGGGTTGACCTGGAAGTCCTTGCCATACAGGTAGGTCAAGCTGTTGTTCTGCCATTGCAGCAAGTCGCCAGCCATGGCCTGCCCCCCGGCCAGCAAAGATCCCGCCAGCATCAGGCTAGTGCACGTACGTTTCATTCGGTTGCTCCCAAAAAGTAGGTGTTCCACGTTATTTTTCTAAGGTCGGCGCTCTGGTGTGGCGCCTTTTTCTGTCGCTGTAAAAAATCATCCAATCGGTCAGCTTCAGTGCTGTTAGCAAGAGCTGAGCCAAGGCTTTTGAAAAGCCAAAAAACTCCCGCTCGGCGGCTCAAGAGCAGTCGATTGAGAGTGTTATTGGAGTGCCTTGGTACCGTCCAGGGCCGGGATAAGTTGGCTTTCTGGTCAGGAATTAAATCCGGGCTTTTTTTTAGACCAGATTCGGGCGGCCGCGGAGAATACTGACTCCTTGGCCAGGTCTCAAGTGCCCCGCAACAGCGCACCGACGACAGGTTTGGAGCACCGTTGCGGATCATTTAGAAGTGCACCTTCACCAGCAGGCTGGTGGTGTTTTCATTGGTGTCGAAGCGGGTGCTGTTTTCGATGCCGTATTTGTCTTTCCAGTAGCTGTATTCGGCGCCGACGTACACCTGTTTCTCTCGCCAGCCCAGGGCTTTCCCCAGGTCATATTTGATCTGTGGGTTCACGTGCAGGTTGGCGTGGTAGGTGCCCTGTGAGTTCTGGTCGTTATCGACGACCCAGTCGATGTAGCCGTCGATCAGCAGGTTCGAGTTGCCCAATGGCAGGGTGTAGGACCAGGCCGGCGTGATTTGCCAGACATCGTCGCCGGGACGCGAGCCTTCGGTCTGGCGATAGTAGAAGTTCAAGGTGAAAAAATTGAAGCCCGGCACCGCGAGGTCGAAACCGGGGCCGATCAGATAGGCCTCGGTGTCGTCTTCGCCATTCTCGTAGGTCATGGCCAGCAACACGTCCTTGATCGGGCCGAACTCGAAACGGCGGTCGAGGATTTTGCCGAAAGACAGGCGTGGACTGAACTCGCCGTAGTAGGCGTGAACGCCTTTGTTGCGGTCTTTCTCGCCGTTGTAGTAAGTGCTGTCGACGAACAGGAAGTTGTCGCCGTACTTCCAGCGGTCGGCGTGCTCAAAGGTTATCGTCTGCTGGATCGACGGGTTGACCGCGAAATCCTTGCCATACAGATAGCTCAGGCTGTTGGTCTGCCACAGCAGCAGATCGCCGGCCATGGCCTGACTGGCGGCCAATAGACCACCGCCTAACAGCATGTTTGTCTGTGTCCGAATCATCTGTTGCTCCCTCTTGTTTTTATTTTTCAAGGCGCAGGAGTTTCCACTGTGGGAGCGAGCCTGCTCGCGATGGCGTCGGTTCAGTCAACATCGATGTTGAATGTGATATCGCTATCGCGAGCAGGCTCGCTCCCACAGGGGGCTTGTGGCGTTGGTGGATCAGTGCGGGTGCGCGTGGCAGTCGTTGATGGCCGCGCGTTCGGCGCCGCCGAGGATGTTGAACAGCAGGTTCAGCGACAGCGCACTGAGCGTGGCCATGGCGATGCCGCTGTGGGTGATCGGGCTCATCCACAGCGGAAGGTGAGCGAAGAATTCCGGACGGACCACCGGAATCAATCCCATACCGATGCTCACCGCCACCAGCAACTGGTTGCGACGGTCGCCGATGTCGGCTTCCTGAAGAATCTTGATGCCAGTGGCGGCGACCATGCCGAACATCGCAATGGCCGCACCGCCCAGTACGGCGGGTGGAATCGAGGCCACCAGAAACGCCGCTTTCGGCAACAGACTCAACATCACCAGCAAACCGCCGGCGACGATGGTCACCGAGCGGCAACGCACGCCAGTCATCTGCACCAGGCCGATGTTCTGCGCGAAAGAGGAATGGGTGAAGGTGTTGAAGAAACCGGCGAAGAACGAAGCGCCGGCATCACACAACAAACCGCGGCGCAGCATCCGTGGGCAAACGTCCTGGCCGGTAATTTTGCCCAGCGCCAGGAACATCCCGGTGGACTCGACGAAGATGATCACCACCACCAGGCACATGGACAGGATCGGTGCGAGTTCGAACTTCGGCATGCCGAAATGCAGCGGGGTCACGAATTGCAGCCACGGCGCCTGGGCCATGCCGCTCAGGTCGACCATGCCAATCAGGCCGCAGAGCACGTAACCCAGGCACATGCCGATCAGCACGGAAATGTTGACCCAGAAACCGCGCATGAAGCGGTGGACCAGCAGAATGGTGGCCAGTACCAGCGCGGCGATGGCCAGGTAAATCGGCGAGCCGAATTGTGCGGCACCGGCACCACCGCCGGCCCAGTTCACGGCCACGGGAAACAGCGACAAACCGATCGAGGTGATGACCGTACCGGTCACCAGCGGCGGGAAGAAGCGTACGACTTTGGACATGAACGGCGCGATGATCATGCCGAAGAATCCGGCGGCGATGGTCGCGCCGAAGATCCCTTGCAGACCGATGCCAGGCATGCCGGCCATGGCGACCATGCTGCCCACTGCGGCGAAACTGGCGCCCATCATCACCGGCATGCGAATGCCCATGGGGCCGATGCCCAGGGACTGCACGATGGTCGCGATCCCGGCTACCAGCAGGTCGGCATTGATCAGGAAGGCGATTTCTTCACGACTCAGGCCAGCGGCCTGTCCGATGATCAGCGGCACCGCGATGGCTCCGCCGTACATCAACAGAACGTGTTGCAGGCCGACCAGGATCAGTTGCAAAAGGGGCAAACGCTGAATGGCGGGTGCGTCGGGGATGCGGGCTTTGGTTAGCTCGGACATGCAACACCTCGGATCTTTTTTATTCTTGTGATGTTTGTATCAGGGGACCTGTGGCGAGGGAGCTTGCTCCCGCTGGACTGCGTAGCAGTCCCCTTCTTTTCAGATAGAGAGGGGGCCGCTTCGCAGCCCAGCGGGAGCAAGCTCCCTCGCCACAAAAGCCCGCTTGTCACAGGCTTTTGTGTTGCTTAGTTGGTGGGGGCCCCCTGCACAATCCAGGCACCGATCAGGTCACGTTCCTGCTGGGTCATCTGGGTGATGTTGCCCAGTGGCATGATCTGGCTGGTGACGGCTTGCGCCTGGATGCGCGCCGCGTTCTGGCGGATCTGCTCGGGGGTGTCGAGCATCACGCCGGCCGGTGCAGCACTGAACAGCGGACTGGTCGGTTTGGCAGAATGGCAAACCGTGCAACGTTCCTGAATCACGCTGTGCACCTTGTCGAAACCGGGGCCGGCGTTGGACGCCTGAGCCGGTGCAGCGGCAGGTGCAGCAGGTTTCGCCGCTTCAGGTTTCACGCCACCACCGAGGGCAGTTTCCGGCAACGGCTGGTACTCGATGGTGCCAGGCGCCTTGGCCACTTCAGGTGCGCTGGACATCTGCGCCGGGCCAGTCACGTAAGCCAGGCAAATCATGCCCACTGCCGCGGCGGGCAGGGTCCAGGCAAATTTGTGGCTGTCATGACGGGTGTTGAAGTAGTGACGCACCAACACCGCCAGCACCGCGATCCCGGCCAGGATCAGCCAGTTGTATTGGCTGCCGTAGGTGCTCGGGAAGTGGTTACTGATCATGATGAACAGCACCGGCAAGGTGAAGTAGTTGTTGTGACGCGAACGCAGCAAGCCTTTGGCCGGCAGCGCCGGATCCGGCGTGCGGTTTTCGGCAATCGCGGCAACCAGTGCGCGCTGGGCCGGCATGATGATGCGGAACACGTTGCCGACCATGATGGTGCCGATGATCGCGCCGACGTGCAGGTACGCACCACGACCGCTGAACACTTTGCTGAAGCCGTAAGCGGCGCCAATGATCAGCACGAACAGGATAAAGCCAAGCAGGGCAGGACGTTTGCCCAGGGCCGAGTCGCAGAGGAAGGAGTAGACGAACCAGCCGACGAACAACGAGGCAATGCCCAGAGCGACCCCTTCAGGGCCGGTCAGGCTGCTGCCCGGTGCCAGCAGGTACAGCGTCGGGTTGGAGTAGAACACCACGCACAGCAGCGCGACCCCCGACAGCCAAGTGAAATAGGCTTCCCATTTGAACCAGTGCAGGTTGTCCGGCATGGTCGGTGGAGCCAGTTTGTATTTTTCCAGGTGGTAGATACCGCCGCCATGGATCGCCCACAAATCGCCCGCCAGACCGTTTTTCGGGTTGACCCGATTGAGGTTGTTTTCCAGCCAGACGAAATAGAACGACGCACCGATCCAGGCCACGCCAGTAATCATGTGAACCCAGCGCACGCTCAGGTTCAGCCATTCCAACAGATGTGCTTCCACAGTCTTTACCTCTCGCCTGTCACTCTGTTGTCGAGTGATCAGACCTTCTCTTATTGGTGGGGGGCAAGGATCAAACGCTCATCCTCTTTGAAAAAATGCTCATCGCAGTTATTGCCTGTGCCACTGCGATCAACCACCAGGAAGTCATCCCGCTTTTCGATCGTCAGCACCGGATGGTGCCAAACGCCGCGATGGTAATTAATGCCCTGCCTGCCGTTGGTGACGAAGGCGCGGACCAAGCCTGATACAGGTTCATCGCCAAGTGGCGCGACCACGATCAGAAAGGGGTTGCCGAGCAGCGGAATGAAGGCCTGGCTGCCCAGCGGGTGACGCTCCAGCATGCTGACGGTCAGCGGCATGTCCTGCGCGTCGGCGCGGAAAATGCTGATGATCGCCTTGTCCTCTGGCGTGGCGGTTTCCACCGTCGCCAGTTTGTGAAAGCGCATGGTCGAACCGTTGTTGATCATGAAGTGATCGCTGCCGTCGGTTTCGATCACGTCACCGAAAGGGGCGAAGGCTTCTTTGGTCAGCGGTTCAATCGTCAATGTGCGCATGCTGGTCTTCTTTTCCGAATTCTGTGTTGTTGGTTCTATTGCTATCGCTAGCAGGCTAGCTCCCACATTTGGAATGCATTTCCCTGTGGGAGCCAGCCTGCTGGCGATTGGGTTCAGCGCTTATTTAGCGACCTTGCCCAAAACCCGCAGGCGGCTAACACCGCCATCCGGGAACACGTTCAGGCGGATGTGGGTGATCGGCCCCAGCGCCTTGATCTGTTCGGCGAAGGTGTGTTCGGCGTGCATTTCCAGTTTCTGCGCCGGCAGCAATTCGCGCCAGAACAGCGATTGGGTTTCGATCTGGCTGTCGGTGCCGCCCTTCACGAACGCGCCCTGGATCGAGCACGTGTCCGGGTAGTTGCCCTTGAAGTGCAGGGTGTCGACGATGACTTTCTCGATCTCGCCGGCATGGCCCAGTGCGACGATCACCCAGTCATTGCCCGGCGTGCGACGACGTGCAGTTTCCCAGCCGTCGCCCATGTTGATGCCGCGGCCCGGGTTGAGGATGTTGCTCATGCGCCCGAAGTGTTCGTCGGAGCAGGCGAGGGCGCGGCCACCGTTCAGGGCTGCTGCCAGGTCAACTTGCTCGTTGTCGCCCACAGCGGACCAGTCGCGGAACGGAATACCGTAAACACGCAGGCGGGCCACGCCACCATCCGGGTAGATGTTGAAACGCAGGTGGCTGAACGCCTTGTCATTGTTGATTTCGTGGTAGTGGTGGCTGTTGCCTTGCAGCTCGACGGCGGACAGCACTTCAGTCCACTGGGTGTTTTCGTCCGGTTCGCCCGAAGCGAGGAAGCACGCTTCCAGCGAGGCCGACGGCGGGAAGTTGCCGGTGAAGAATGAAGTGTCGATGTCCACGCCCTTGATCGAACCCGGAACGCCCAGGCGGATCACCGCGCTGTCGTAGCCTTCGAAGCGCTTGCGGCGCGACTCCCAGCCGTCCATCCACTTGCCGTTGTCATCGAACACGCCCTCCTTCCACACAGCCGGGGTCGGCTGGAACAGGCGGTTGGCATCAGCGAACCAGTCATCGGTGACCGAGATGATCTTGGTGCCCAGGCGGGCGTCGGCCAGGTTGACGAACTTCTCGAAAGGTACGGCGTAAGCTTTCATTCTTCTTGTCTGCCTTTAATTAGTTGGCTTGGGATGCTTGCAGGGCCCTGGGCGTTTTCCGCGTTTTTTAACACTCGGGCCAAGTTCGCTATAGGGTCAGTAATCGGAACAGGGCGATCTTGTTGATCTCCGCCAGCGCGCACTTGAACTCGGTGTCTTCCGGGTTGTGAATGCGCGTTTCGAACGCCGCGAGGATCTGATGCCGGTTGCTGCCTTTTACCGCCATGATGAAGGGAAACTTGAACTTGGCCTTGTAGGCGTCGTTCAGCTCGGTGAAGCGTTGAAACTCTTCGGCCGTGCATTGGTGAATACCGGCGCCAGCCTGTTCATTGGTGCTGGCTTCGGTTAGTTGGCCCTGGACGGCAGCTTTGCCGGCCAGGTCCGGGTGAGCGTTGATCAGGGCCAATTGGCTTTCGTGATCGGCGCTCAACAGGATGTCGCTCATGCGCTGGTGCAGGGTTTCGATCTGGTCGATCGAAGCGTCCTGGCCCAGGTCGAAGGCCTTCTCGGCCACCCATGGCGAATGTTCGTAGATGTCGGCGAAGGCCGCGACAAACGCGTCGCGGCTCAGGGTCGAGGGCTTCAGGGTTTGGAAGTGGCTCATTTCGCGGCCCCTTGATGCGGGTGGGTTTCGTGCCAGTGGCGAGCGATGTCGACGCGACGGCTGAACCACACCTGTTCATGACTTTTAGCGTATTCGATAAAGCGTTTGAGCGAGGCCAGGCGCGCCGGGCGGCCGATCAGCCGGCAGTGCAGGCCGATCGACAACATCTTCGGTGCTTCGGCACCTTCGGCGTACAGCACGTCGAATGCGTCTTTCAGGTATTCGAAGAAATCGTCGCCCTTGTTGAAGCCCTGGACCTGGGTGAAGCGCATGTCGTTGGTGTCCAGCGTGTACGGGATCACCAGGTGCGGCTTGCCGGTCGGGTTGTTCGGTTCCCAGTAGGGCAGGTCGTCGTCGTAGGTGTCGCAGTCGTAGAGGAAACCGCCTTCCTCCATCACCAGTCGACGGGTGTTCGGGCCCGTGCGGCCGGTGTACCAGCCCAGTGGGCGCTCGCCGGTGATTTCGGTGAGGACGCGGATCGCTTCGAGCATGTGCTCGCGTTCTTGCGCTTCGTCCATGTATTGGTAGTCGATCCAGCGATAGCCGTGGCTGCAGATTTCGTGGCCGGCATCGACCATCGCGCGGATCACGTCCGGGTGACGCTGGGCGGCCATGGCCACGGCGAAGATGGTCAGCGGAATGTCGAATTCCTTGAACAATTTCAGAACCCGCCAGACGCCGGCACGGCTGCCATACTCGTAAAGGGATTCCATGCTCATGTTGCGCGCGCCTTGCAGCGGCTGCGCCGAGACCATTTCTGAAAGGAAGGCTTCGGATTCTTTATCGCCGTGCAGGATGTTGCGCTCGCCGCCTTCTTCGTAATTGAGCACGAAGGACAAGGCGATGCGGGCATTGCCCGGCCAGTGTGGGTGAGGAGGGTTACTGCCGTAACCGATCAGGTCGCGTGGGTAGTCAGCGCTCACTGCAGTCTTCCTTCTTATTCGTGGTAACAGTTTGTGTGCGCGGCCTGGCGATGAGTTGCAAGGCTGGCGTCACAGCGATGGGCTGATTGTATACAACTTTATATCCACTTTGTAAGCCTGTTTTTTTGCATTTTTCATTGATTGTCATCTACACATGTTATTGCAAGAAACCTGCCTGACTGGTCAGCTAATAGATGAAAGGTCCTTTGGCCCTATGGCTCAGCGACAGATTCAGCGGCAATTCCTGTATGACGGCGATGGCGGTAAATATGTTGTTTTTATTGTGTACAATTTTTTTGAAAAGTGTCTTAATTAGTCGCTCGCCGCAGCGTTTCGTGCTCCGAATCGGTGCGGTCTCCTTTTCAACTGACTTCGGGAGGCGCGAGGTCTGACTGCTCCACGCAGGCAGGCGCGCAGAATCAATGGGACGTTTGACTACTCACGTTTTAGACGCTGCACATGGTTGCCCGGGCAGCTCGATCAAGGTCGAGTTGTACCGCGTTGAAGGTTCGCAGCTGGAATTGGTCGCCACTGCGATAACCAACAGCGACGGTCGGGTCGATGCACCGCTACTGCAAGGCGATGACTACCGGTCCGGGGTCTATCAGGTTCAGTTTCATGCGGGCGATTACTACCGCGCCCGTGGCGTTCAACTGCCAGAACCGGCGTTCCTGGATGTGGTGGTGCTGCGTTTTGGCATCTCTGCGGAACAGGATCACTACCATGTGCCGTTGCTGATTTCGCCTTATAGCTATTCGACCTACAGAGGAAGCTAGACTCCCCCAAGAATCTGCGCATAAAGCTTCTTTGGTCTTTCGCCCGCTCACACTGCGGGCTTTTTTTTGCCTGGAGAAATGTGCTGTCCGTGCCGACGTAATCGCTAGCAGGCTAGCTCCCACAGGGATGTGTGAACGCCGCAAATCCAATGTGGGAGCTAGCCTGCTAGCGATGCTTTTGACGTTAGCGGCTCAACAAGGATGCCGCGCCCGCACCACTGAACAACCCGGCACTCACCCGGTTAAACCAACTCTGCCCCTTGCCGCTGCGCAAATACCGCGCCGCACCATGGGCACCCAGCCCATAAGCCAATTTGCACAGCAGATCCAGCACGGTCCAGGTCACAATCATCACCAGCAACTGCGGCAGGAATGGCTGCTCGGCACTGAGGAACTGCGGGAGGAAAGCGGCGAAGAACAGGATGTCTTTCGGGTTGCTGGCGCCCAACATGAACGCGCGCCCGAACAGTGCGCGAAAGCGTGGCACTGGGGCAGCCTGGGGCACTTCAGCGCCGTGGGAGGGCAGACGCGATTGCTGCCAGCTCTGCCAGGCCAGGTAGAACAGGTACAGCGCCCCGACGACCTTCAGCGCGCTGAACAACTGTTCCGATGCCAACAGCAAGGCGCCTAAACCCAGCGCCGACGCACTGAGCAAGCAGATCGACGCAATCACGCCCCCCAGAAACGCCGGGTAAGAACGGCGCAAACCGTAATTCAGACTGTTGCTGATCATCAGCAAAGACAGTGGCCCCGGGATCAGGATCACCACCAGCGCAGCGCCGCTGAACAGCAGCCAGGTTTCCAGACTCATCACTTTCCTCCATTTGCACAAAAGCCTCACCCGACGGGGTGAGGCTGTTTTGAAACACTGTTTTCGAAACGTAGACGGCTTACAAGAAAACGAACTTGGCGATGAAGATCGCGCAGAGCACCCACAGACTGACGGAAATCTCCTTGTGTTTACCGGTGAAAGCCTTCAGCACCACGTAAGTGATAAAGCCCAGCGCGATGCCGTCGGCGACCGAGAAGGTCAGGGGCATCATGATCGCGGTAACGATCGCCGGAATGCTGTCGGTCGCCTCGTCCCATTCGATATGCGCCATGCCGCCCATCATCAGCATCGCCACATAAATCAGCGCACCGGCGGTGGCGTAAGCGGGGATCATGCCAGCCAGCGGTGCGAAAAACATTGCGGCAATAAATAGCACACCTACGGTCACAGCGGTAAGACCAGTCCGACCACCCGCGGCGACACCCGCGGCACTTTCCACGTAGCTGGTGACTGGCGGAACACCGACCACCGCACCGAATACACTGGAAGCACTGTCGGCCTTGAGGGCGCGGGAAAGGTTTTCGATCTTGCCATCAGCGTTTACCAAACCGGCGCGCTGGGCGACGCCCATCAGGGTGCCGGCGGTGTCGAACATGTGCACAAAGAGGAAGGCCAGCACCACGCTGATCATGCTGATATTGAATACACCGGCGACGTCCATGGCCATCCAGGTCGGTGCCAGGCTCGGCGGGGCGGACATGATGCCCTCGTAGTGCACCAGGCCCAGGCCCCAACCCGCCAGGGTGACGGTGATGATGCTGATGAGAATCGCGCCAAACACTTTGTGGTAGCTGAGTACGGCGATCATCAGGAAGCAGATGGCGGCCAGCAGCGGGCCAGGTTCGCGCAGGGAGCCGAGTTTGATCAGGGTAGCCGGGCTATCAACCACGATGCCCGCGGTTTTCAAGCCTATCAGCCCCAGGAACAAGCCCACGCCGGCACCCATGGCAAAGCGCAAACTCACCGGGATGCTATTGAGCAGCCATTCGCGGATCCGCGAAAAAGTCAGAAACATGAACAACACACCGGAAACAAACACCGCGCCAAGGGCGGTTTCCCAGTTGTAACCCATGGTGCCGACCACGGTGTAAGTGAAGAAGGCGTTGAGGCCCATGCCCGGCGCGAGCCCGACCGGCCAGTTGGCGTACAGGCCCATCAACAGGCAACCCAGCGCGGCGGCGATGCAGGTGGCGACGAACGCGGCACCGTGATCGATCCCGGCATCGGCCATGATGTTGGGGTTGACGAAGATGATGTAGGCCATGGTGATGAAGGTTGTCAGACCGGCAATCAGCTCGGTCTTCACCGTGGTGCCATGCAAGCTGAGTTTGAAGATGCGCTCCAGCCAGCCATTGCGTATTGGCGGCGAGAGTTCCAGCGTCGGGGCTTCGGATTTGCGGCTTTCCACAGCGAGTACTCCTCAAGAGTTTTATTGTTATTTCCAGGGCCGGACCCATGAGGGTGGCAGCGACCCTTTGAGGTACTTGCGAATTTGTTGACCGCTTGGTCAGGAACTCGCACGAAGTGGATTATGCTTTTGTATACAAATAAAGCAAATAATGTTTTTGATTTTGTAGACGAAAAGTTTGGCAATAGGGATATATCGCCGCAGAGGTGCGCTGGATGGACGAAGGATTCACGTGGCTGGCAGGCTGCTGAGTCAGGGCCGGCGGGAAAAGCGGCTCGAGGGGGAGGGTAGAAACGAATAAACCGGCGCAAGGGCCGGTTTATTTTTTGTCTGGAGTTTTGTGGTGACTGTGCCGGCCTCTTCGCGAGCAAGTCGGATCGCCGCACCGCCGCTCCCACAGTTGATCGCATTCTAATGTGGGAGTGGGCTGGGCTTGCTCGCGAAGGCGTCACTCAGAACAGCACAAAACCATCAGGCTGCGGCGAACCGCTTGTCCAGATAATCGATGATCACCTTGGATTCGTACATCCAGGTCGTCTGGCCATTCTCTTCGATGCGCAGACATGGAACCTTGATCTTGCCGCCCTGTTCCAGCAGGGTCTGGCGATCCTGTTCGTTGTTCTTCGCGTCGCGCAACGCCACCGGCACGTTCAAGCGGCGCAGGGTGCGGCGGGTTTTCACGCAGAACGGGCAGGCGTGGAACTGATACAGGGTCAGGTCCTTGGCAGCCGTGTTGACCTGAGCCTGAACCTCGGCAGGGCGCTGCTTTTTGCTTGGGCGGGTGATGAAGTCGATGAAGATGATCAGTTGGCCAAGGCCGACACGAAGCGCTTTAACGAACACGGTATAAGCCTCACAGGGGCAAACAGAAGGCGCGCAGCTTACCTGATTTTCGCAGGCGAAAAAAAACCGGCGATGAATGCCGGTTTTCTTCTGCTGCGAATTACTTGATCAGGCTGAGAAACTCGCTACGGGTGGCCGCGTTTTCGCGGAACTCACCCAGCATCACCGACGTGATCATCGTCGAATTCTGTTTCTCCACACCGCGCATCATCATGCACATGTGCTTGGCCTCGATCACCACTGCAACGCCCAGGGCGCCGGTGACTTGCTGGACCGCATCGGCGATCTGGCGGCTGAGATTTTCCTGGATCTGCAGGCGGCGTGCGTACATGTCGACGATCCGCGCGACTTTCGACAGGCCCAATACCTTGCCGCTCGGGATGTAGGCGACGTGAGCCTTGCCGATAAACGGCAGCAGGTGATGTTCGCACAACGAATAGAGCTCGATGTCCTTCACCAGCACCATTTCGCTGTTGTCGGAGCTGAACAAGGCACCGTTGGTGACCTCTTCCAGTGTCTGTGCATAACCGCGGCAGAGGTACTGCATGGCTTTGGCGGCACGTTTTGGCGTGTCGAGCAGGCCCTCGCGGGAGGCGTCCTCGCCCAATTGGCCGAGAATCGCGGTGTAGTTCTGTTCCAGTGTCACAGAGGCTGATTCCATAAGGGTTTCAGAGGGGTACTGTTTCTGTCTGTACCAATTGTGTACCAATCAAGCTCTTTTCAAGCGTCCCGAGTTCACACCAGTCGATGCTGGAGTTGATCCATCGGGCGGAGGTCGATAGCAACATCTGAACGCCATGACCGAGCTGAGTGGCAATAAACGCAGGGTTCATCCCCGACATGAGGCACATGGTAGCGTATGTGTGCCGGCAGTTGTATGCCGACGGGCGCGAAGCGACATTTCGGCCAGTGCGGCGCGGAAGTGTTTGTCGGTTCCACTGGCCAGGCGGATTTTATCCGCATCCCGCTACACCCTGTCGCCAAGGTGCAGCAGTGATGCTTTCCTGAAGCCTGTCATGACTCATCAGGCCGAAGCAGGTCGTTATCAGACGTGAGTGATCGACAGGTCGCTGATGATGCAGATAGAACCGTCTAGCGGGTCGGTGGTGTCGGAGTAATCGATCTGGTTGTACACGCCACCGTGGAAGGCGAGTGTTTTCGTGTCCCAGGTGTTG
Source organism: Pseudomonas sp. FW305-20 (assembly GCF_058788075.1). NCBI lineage: Bacteria > Pseudomonadati > Pseudomonadota > Gammaproteobacteria > Pseudomonadales > Pseudomonadaceae > Pseudomonas > Pseudomonas sp. FW305-20. The sequence continues at coordinate 28,971 of NZ_JBYTAJ010000008.1, forward strand.
TCGAGGCGCATGATCGCGGAAGTGGATTTAACGCCGTTACAGCTAGCCGATACAGAGACGGCGCCGCTCGAGTTGGCGTGAATGTTGATTTTGAAAAGTGCACCGAGCGGCACGTTCTCCAAAACCGTCGAGTTGACCGGATCGTCCTGGAGGTAGCTTGACCGGAACCCCATGGTGATTTTTCCTTTGTTCCAGAACACCTTTACCGGAGGTCGTTCTGAACCCTTCACATGAATCTGGCCGATCACGACTTTCTGCAGCGAGTTGACTTTGGTCAGTCGCATTTCCTGGCGGTTCCAGTGGTCCGCTGCGCTGGAGAACAGCCAGTAACCTGGCTCTTTCCACTCGCAGCGGGTTCGTAGCGTGCTTTTGCTCGAGGCTCCAAGTGTCGGCGCCGTCATCTGCACCGAACCATCGTCAAGCATTGAGATGACGTCGGGGCATTCGATCAGTGCGCGCCAGCCGATGAGCTCAAGCGCAATCGGGTTGGTGTCGGAGATAGGAAGCGGGGTAGCGATGGTGAAGTTGCTGATGTCTACAGTCATGGTTTTTGCCTCAGTCCATTGATGTCGTTTTTGCTCTGGTGAGCCTTGCGTTTGATGCAGGCCTGCATCCTTCTGCCCACTCAGTAAATGGGCAGAAGTGATGCCTGGCAGCTTCCGATCGATTTCCGTTGGCCTGGATATAAATATGGGTTTTCCCATATTTCGTGTCAATGGGTATTCCTATATTTTATTCGGCGCCTATATCCAAGATGCAAAAAAAGCCCGCGCTTGGCGGGCTACTCTTGGAGGGCGTCGAACGTCATGGCACGTTCCCGAGCCACTGCAACTTGGTTCACCGTGAATACATCGCCCACCAGAAGACATGACCCAGAATCGCAATCTGCTGGTCCTGGATCTCGGCGAAGGTGTAGTCCTCGTCCGGATGCTCGTCACGGTTGAAGCTGCGCAGGCGGATCCCGCTGGGCAGTCGGTAGACTTGTTTCACGCGCAACTGACCGTTGTGATTGATCGCGTACATCTCGCCATCGACGATATCGCCGAGCGAGTTCTTTGCGACGTTCAAGCCCACGGTAGCGCCGTCGCGCAGTACCGGGATCATGCTGTTTCCGCTCACCATTACGCACTTGGCATGATTGAACTGCACGTTGTTATGACGCAGGTCTTTCTTGAAGAAACGCAGCCTGGCGCTGTCGTTTTCCGCGATCACGAAACGGCCTGAACCGGCCGCCAGCTCAACTTCACGCAGGAAGGGGACATAAACCTCGTCGTCATCCAGGGGCGTGCTGTCGTCCCAAGGCTGAATGTCTGACATTGCAACGTTTGGAGCAGGGCGATTCAGCGGAACCGCATCGGACAGCCCTTTGAGCATGTCCCCGACACCTTCAGCCAGCCACATCGGTGAAACGCCACACGCTGAAGCGATCTGGGTAGCGAAGGCTGTTGCCTTCGATTTCCCGCGCTCAAGATCGGAGATTGAGGTTTGCGTCAGGCCTGCGCGCGCGGCAAGCTCGGTCTGATTGAGCTTGGCGTATTGGCGGGCTGCTTTGAGTCGTTCTTTGAATTCCATCTGCGGAGTATTACGGGGGCTCCTATATCATTGCAAATCGTTATCTCTACAACGTGCTATGGATGTTCCCGTCCTGGGTGATATGAGTACATTTACAAGGCGACCGCTTTACTCGTCTCGACCTTCCATCATGGTCCGTTTGAGCATCACATAAACTGCTCCGGCGCCGCCGTGTTTAGCTTGGCACGAGGTGAAACCGAGCACTTGTGAATGCTGGCGCAACCAGGTGTTGACGTGGCTTTTGATCATCGGTCGCTTGCCGTCCAGACGCACAGCCTTGCCGTGGGTGACGCGCACGCAGCGGATTTCGAATTTGGTCGCTTCGGCCAGAAACGCCCAGAGGGTTTCCCGGGCCTTTTCCACGCTCATGCCATGGAGGTCGAGGCTGCCTTCGAATGGGATCTGGCCGATCTTGAGCTTGCGCATCTGGCTTTCCTGAACGCCGTCACGCGCCCACATCAGCTCGTCTTCCGGGCCAACATCGATAACGAACTGATCGGACAGCCCGTCAACGGTGGTGGCGTCGGTGCGCACAGTGGCGGCCTGACGCAACTTGGCGATTTGCGCGCGGTCAGCTTTGGGTTTGCCGGTTTCGGCGCGATCGTGTTTGATCGGCTTGACGCCTTGGATCGCGCTTTTGAACAGGGAAAAATCGTCGTCTTGCATGTCAGCCTCCGCGAAGGGCGGCCAGTTTACCCAACTCGAGACGAATGGGGCGCGAGAAAACGCACAGCACTCGGCTCAGTCGTGCTTTTTCATCAAATGCGGGGAGATGTTCAACGCTTGCGACTGCCGCGCGCGGCGACGGCAGCGGCGCCACAGCCACACGCCGAGGTACAGCACGAACAGGCCAATCGCCAGAATCACTGCCGACCCGACCCGGTTGGTGTTCAACTCGCCGAGGGCGGGGGCATGGCCGAGCAGGCTGGCGGCGCCTGCCATCGCCATCAATACGCCGCTCATCGACAGCACGGCAGCAAATGCCGCGCCGATTCGAAAACGCCAGTTGCGTTGGCCTTTGGGCCGCAAGCGGCGAGCGTCAAAACCATCGGATAACTTCATTCCGACCTTCCTCAATGGGTATCGGCCCTTCGACCGGGAGTTGACCGGGATGTTCCTGAGGCTAAGACAATTACAGCAAATGATAGGCTTTTGCGGATGAGCGGCGACATGCACCGCTCATCGAGCGTCGATCAGATCAGTTCGTGAGTCTGTGCGAGGGTGGCGAAGTTGTCCGCCATGATCGCCATTTCCGTCTGCTGAACGTGGGCTGCGCTCAGGACGCCGCCCTTGTAAGGCAGGTCGCGGGTCGCGCAGGCGTCTTCTACCAGCGTGCAACGAAAGCCCAGGTTCTTCGCGGCGCGCACCGTGGTGCTGACACTGGAGTGGCTCATGAAACCGCATACGATCAGGTCCAGCGAGCCGAGGTTCTGCAGGCGCTCCAGCAGTTCGGTGCCGTGGAACGCACTCGGCAGCAATTTACCAATGACGGTTTCGTCGCCCTGTGGTTCCAGGCCCGGGATGAATTCACCGCGCTCACCTTGTGGATCGAACAGCCCCCCGACGGTGCCGAGGTGATGGACATGCACGATCGGCCGGCCAGCTGCACGGGCAGCGGCCACCAGTTGCTTGATGTTCGCGACGGCAGCATCCATACCGCTCAAGGCCAATGGGCCGCTGAGGTATTCTTTCTGGGCATCGATGATGACAAGGGTCGCATGACTCAGAACGGCTGCCGCGTAACCGCGGCCGCTGAGTTGAAACATCGTTTTTGGAACGGACATTCTGGGGCTCCTTCGAGTGGGGCTTTTGCGACATTGTCCTCTGGCTGAGCGCTTCTGTGAATCGCTACCATCGTAGGCGCCGTCTTTGCTGGCTCGCAGCCTTGTCAATAGGCTCGTTTTGTTCAATAGCCAGCTGAAAAAACAGAATAGTCCTACATTCGCCTCGGTAGTTTTCCCGCGTCGTCGAGATGCGTTTTGGCTGTTAGAATCGCCAGTCGTTTTTTTTGGAGTTTGCCCCGTGATCACTTCCCGACTTCGTACCCTGCGTGACCATATCCGTTGGGCCGTCAGCCGCTTCCATGGGGAGGATCTGTTTTTCGGCCATGGGACCGACAACGCCTGGGACGAAGCGCGTCAGTTGGTGTTGGGTGCCTTGCACTTGCCGTGGGAAATCGCCGACAGCTACCTCGACTGCAATCTTGAAGAAGACGAGCTGGTCAAGCTGCAACGCTTGCTCAAGCGCCGTATCGAAGAACGTATCCCTACCGCCTACCTGTTGGGTGAAGCGTGGTTTTGCGGCATGTCGTTCATTGTCGATGAGCGCGTATTGATCCCGCGTTCGCCGATTGGCGAGCTGATCGAAAAACGTTTCGAGCCATGGCTGGGCGCCGAACCTGCGCGGATTCTCGACCTGTGCACCGGTTCCGGCTGCATCGGTATCGCCTGTGCCTACGAGTTCCAGAACGCCGAAGTGGTGCTGGCCGACCTGTCGTTCGAAGCACTGGAAGTGGCCAACCAGAATATCGAGCGTCATGGCGTCGATGAGCGGGTGTACACGGTTCAGGGCGATGGTTTCGATGGTTTGCCGGGTCAGCGTTTCGACCTGATCGTGTCGAACCCGCCTTACGTCGATGCGGAAGATTTCGCCGACATGCCGGACGAATACCAGCACGAACCGGAGCTCGGCCTGGCCTGCGGTGATGATGGCTTGAACCTGGTGCGTCGCATGCTCGCCGAAGCGGCGGATCACCTGACCGAGAAAGGCTTGCTGATTGTCGAAGTGGGCAACAGCCAGGTTCACGTCTCGGCGCTGTACCCGGAAGTCGATTTCGCCTGGCTTGATTTCGAGCGCGGTGGGCATGGCGTGTTCATGCTGACGGCGGAACAGTGCCGCAACCATCAGGCGCTGTTTGCTTCTCGCGTTTAACCCGTAATGATCGTTCCCACGCTCTGCGTGGGAATGCCTCAATGGACGCTCTGCGTCCGCTTTGGGACGCGGAGCGTCCTGGGCTGCATTCCCACGCGGAGCGTGGGAACGATCAGTCAGCGGTGCGTGGCAATCCAGATCAACAACCCCGCCTGAAACACCGCAAATGCCACCAGACAGGTAATGGTAAAGCGCAGTCCGGCGTCTTCGCGCTTGTACTTGCTGACCTTTTCTTCGTGTTTCTTCAGTTTGACTTCCTGCTCGGCGAGATTTTGCTCGGCTTGCTGGAGCATCTGCGCCGCCTCGAGAATTTCCACGATCTGCAGTTTTTCCGTACTCCAGTCACTCAACAGGTCGCCGACCTGCACTTCTTTGACGCTGCCCTTCAAATGCTGGGCGTCGGCGTAGATCACGTCGAAACCATGCATTCGCAAGAAGTGATCGCGGCGCAGGCGAGTGTCTTCGTTCAGCGCATCCTTATTGTTCAGGTCGGTGCCGTCGACGGTGTAGCCGGGCCATCTCTTTTTCGCCCAGGTAATGCCCTGAGCGGCCATGAAGCGACCGATGCCACGGTTCATCGGTTCGATCTGCAAACCGCTGTCAGGCCCAAAATGCACACGCTTGGTGGCGTGATCGACCCACACGTCCAGATGATTCTGTTCCTTGCGCACACGCTGGCCGGGCAGCGCAATGCTCATGCGCATCAGGCTGTGTTCCTTGTTGTTGCGCTCGGCGTAACCGAATTCAACAAAGCGCAGCGGCCGTCCACCGGTGTTGCGGTCGGTTTTCAATGGCGCCAGACGGAGCATCTTGTGGTGCTCGGCGTGGACGTCCGCCCACGGCAGCTCGACCACTGGTGGAGCGTCTTTTTCAGCAGTGGTGTCGGGTGAAGTCTGGGTATCAGTCATAACGGCGAGATCCTGTCCAAGCTCTGCTTGTCGCCAAACTTAGCGCTGGCGACAAAGGCTTATCGGCCGTTTTTTTCAGGACTGGAGGGCTAGGGGGCGTTCTCAACTAGTTTTCACGCCGCGCCGGGTCTGCTGTTGTGCAGGGCAAGGCGCGAGAAGCGTGGTTTGGTCATTCCAAACAAGCTTCGAGCAACGCAGCCCTGCACAACAGCAGGCCCGGCCCTTCGGGTTGTGCCTTAAAGCGGGCCAGGCTGCGTTGCAGGCCTTGGAAAGGGAACAACCATTACCAGCGGCCTGCGCCTTGCCTGGCCCGCTTTAAGGCGACAACGCGGCGTGAAAACTAGTTGAGAACGCCCCCTGACCCCGCTTAACTGGCGCGAAATCCGTCAATAAACCCGAGGATTCGCGTGCCGAGTTCGGCCGCCAGTGGCAATTGCGGATCCTTGTAAGAGGCCAATTGCCGTTTTACATCGTTGGGCACGATGCGCATCACGTGGTTCATGCCTTCGATCAGCGCCAGTTCGGCGTCCGGTTTGGCCGCCTTCAACAGCCTGGCGTCACCGACACCGACCTGGATGTCATTGCTGCCCTGGATGATCAGCGCCGGCATCTTCAACTTGGCGAATGCTGCCGCCGGGTCCTGGCGGAACAATGAAATCAGATACGGCTGCACGCTCGGGCGGAAAATCACCTGCAACTGCGGCGGCACGTTGTCGTCGGTGCGGCCGGCCTTGAGGCTGTCGAGCAGTTCATTGCTGCGCAGCATCAGCGGTGGCGGCAGGCGATTGCTCAATTGCTGGCGCAGTACCTGATCGATCGGCCGGGCGCTGCCGGACATGGAAATGACCGCGGCGGCATCCAGGCTCGGCGCCGCGAGGCTGGCGATCAAGGCGCCTTCGCTGTGGCCCAGCAGGATCAACTGGCCAAATCGCGGGTCGGATTTGAGCTTCCGGCCCCAGGCTTCGGCGTCAGCCACGTAGGCTTCAACCGACAGGTTTCGTTCATCCGGGGTTGCCGCAAGGCTCGCCGCCACGCCGCGTTTGTCATAACGCACGCTGGCGATGTTGTGTTTGGCCAGCACCCAAGCGAGACGCTTGAGGCTGTCGTTGCGTCCGCCGTCGGGGTTGTTTCCGTCACGATCTGTAGGACCGGAGCCAGAAATGATCAGGACAACCGGTACCGGCGTGTCGGACTTGGGCAGCAATAACGAGCCGAAAAGCTCGCCGGTGCCGGTGTCCAACGTGATCGGGCGTTGCAGGACAGTGGCCTGTACAAAGCCGGTAAAGAGGGTAAGGCTCAAGGCTATAACTCGCAGCATCATCACGCCATCATGAACAAGATGCCGGTTGGACTCGCAGGCACCCATAAGGTTCGAGGATGAACTACTTGGGTAGCCTGCGTATACTGGCGCGCATTACGTATTTGGTTCGAATTCACGGAGCGTCCTGCATGTCCGGCAATACCTACGGCAAGCTGTTCACTGTCACCACCGCGGGCGAAAGCCATGGTCCGGCGTTGGTCGCCATTGTCGACGGCTGCCCGCCGGGCCTGGAGATCTCCCTGGAGGATCTGCAGCGTGACCTGGATCGCCGCAAACCCGGCACCAGCCGCCACACCACCCAGCGCCAGGAAGCCGACGAAGTCGAAATCCTCTCCGGCGTGTTCGAAGGTCGCACCACCGGTTGCGCCATCGGCCTGTTGATCCGCAACACCGACCAGAAGTCCAAGGATTACTCGGCGATCAAGGACCTGTTCCGCCCGGCCCACGCCGACTACACCTATCACCACAAATATGGCGAGCGCGATTACCGTGGCGGCGGTCGCAGCTCGGCCCGTGAAACGGCCATGCGTGTGGCGGCCGGTGCGATTGCGAAAAAATACCTGGCCACTCAGGGCATCGTCATTCGTGGCTATATGAGCCAGCTCGGCCCGATCGAAATTCCGTTCAAGACCTGGGATTCGGTGGAAGAGAACGCCTTCTTCAGCCCTGATCCGGACAAGGTCCCGGAGCTGGAGGCCTACATGGACCAGTTGCGTCGCGACCAGGATTCGGTTGGCGCGAAGATCACCGTAGTCGCCGAAGGGGTAATGCCGGGCCTTGGCGAGCCAATCTTCGACCGTCTCGATGCCGAACTCGCTCACGCGCTGATGAGCATCAACGCGGTCAAAGGCGTGGAAATCGGCGCCGGTTTCGCCAGCGTTGCCCAACGCGGCACCGAGCACCGCGATGAAATGACCCCGCAAGGTTTCCTCAGCAACAACGCGGGCGGCATTTTAGGTGGCATTTCGTCGGGTCAGCCGATCGTCGCGCACCTGGCGCTCAAGCCAACCTCGAGCATCACCACGCCGGGTCGTTCCATCGACATCCATGGCAACCCGGTGGACGTCATCACCAAGGGGCGCCACGACCCGTGCGTCGGCATCCGCGCCACACCGATCGCCGAAGCGATGATGGCCATCGTGCTGATGGATCACCTGTTGCGTCACCGTGGGCAGAACCTGGACGTGCGCGTGAGCACGCCGGTGCTGGGTCAACTTTAATGGCTGACCTCACAGCCGCTGCGGTCTAAGGACAGTGGCGGCGCTCCCGTACTGGCGGCTCTCCAGTTTCTATCTGTTCTATTTCGCCTTGCTCGGTTCGACAGCGCCGTTTCTGGCGCTGTACTTCGATCACCTGGGCTTTTCCAGTGCGCGCATCGGCGAGCTGGTGGCGATCCCGATGCTGATGCGCTGCGTGGCGCCGAATATCTGGGGCTGGCTCGGTGATTACACCGGCCGACGCCTGGCCATCGTGCGCTTCGGTGCGGTCTGCACGCTGCTGACGTTCTCGCTGATCTTCATCAGCAAGACCTACGCCTGGCTGGCGATGGTCATGGCCTTGCACGCGTTTTTCTGGCACGCGGTGTTGCCGCAATTCGAAGTCATCACTCTGGCGCACTTGCAGGGCCAGACTAACCGTTACAGTCAGATCCGCCTGTGGGGTTCCATCGGTTTCATCATTGCCGTGGTCGCGCTCGGACGGCTGTTCGAGGGGTTGAGCCTGGATATCTATCCGCTGACGCTGGTGCTGATCATGGCCGGGATCGTGGTGAGCAGCCTGTGGGTGCCCAACGCTCAACCGGTTCAGGGTGAACGACCGGCGGGGGACGGTTTTCTCAGGCAGTTGCGCAGTCCCGGGGTGTTGGCGTTTTACGGTTGCGTAGCGCTGATGCAAATGAGCCACGGTCCTTATTACACCTTCCTGACCTTGCACCTGGAGCGACTCGGGTACAGCCGTGGGCTGATCGGCATGCTCTGGGCGGTCGGTGTGGTCGCCGAAGTCTTGATGTTTCTGGCCATGAGCAAGATCCTCGCGCGCTTTTCCGTGCGACGGGTGCTGCTGGCAAGTTTTCTGCTGGCGGCGTTGCGTTGGTTGTTGCTCGGTTCGTTCGCGGAGTTCCTTTGGGTGCTGTTGTTTGCCCAAGTGCTGCACGCGGCGACCTTCGGCAGCTTTCACGCGGCAGCCATCCAGTTCGTGCAACGTAGCTTCGGCGCGCGCCAACAAGGGCAGGGCCAGGCGTTGTACGCCGCACTGGCCGGCACCGGCGGCGCACTGGGTGCGTTGTATTCCGGCTATAGCTGGAATGCCCTCGGCCCCGCATTGACCTTTAGTATTGCCAGCCTCGCAGCCTTCGCGGCAGCCGTTATCATTGCCACACGCATGCAAGAGGACAGACCGTGAGCCTTGCGCGTGCGCTGCGGCAGATCGAGGCCTTTGAATTTTTGTTCGAGTGCGAGTTGAAGCTGCGCTCACTCTTGAACCATAAAAAGCTGAACCGTTAAGGAGTTGCCAAATGAGCAGCCTGTCCGTTTACCACGTCTCAAGCCCTGACTTGCCCAACAAGGTGCTGACGCATGTCGAAGACATCGCTTCGACCCTGGCCGAGCAGGGCGTGCGTTTCGACCGCTGGCAAGCCGCGGCGAAAATCCAGCCAGGCGCCAGTCAGGAAGAAGTGATCGCCGCGTATCAGGAACAAATCGACAAGCTGATGACCGAACGTGGTTACATCACCGTCGATGTCATCAGCCTGAGCAGCGATCACCCGCAAAAAGCCGAATTGCGCGGCAAATTTCTCGACGAACATTGCCATGGCGAAGACGAAGTACGATTTTTCGTCGCCGGCCGTGGCTTGTTTTCCCTGCACATCGGCGATTACGTCTACGCGGTGCTTTGTGAGAAAAACGACCTGATCTCGGTACCGGCTGGCACCCGGCATTGGTTCGACATGGGCGAGCATCCGCATTTCATCGCGATCCGCCTGTTCAACAACCCTGACGGCTGGGTGGCCGATTTCACCGGCGAAGACATCGCCAGTCGTTTCCCGCGTCTTGAAGACTGAGGCGATGCCCTGTAGGAGCTGAGATCAGGGATCGAAGATCAGAAGCAGGGATTGCGCAACGTCAGAAACAAAACAGGCCGTGGAGCGAAAGCTCTCACGGCCTGTTTGGTTACAGCCCCGGAACGGTTTAAGCCGAGTGATACGTCGGCAGGGCGAACCGCTGCTGGCTTTGCAGCATGGAAATCTGTGGCAGTTCGCTGGCCTGTTCGGCGATGTCACGGCGAATGGCGCTGATCACCCAGGACAGCTGATCACCTGCATGCAGTTGCTGGTAGGAAATCGAGCGCTTGAAGACTTTGCCGTCGGTGCTGCTCAAGGTCAGCAAAATGCCACCATCCGGACGTGGCTGGGTGGTCACTTCGAAGTTGGAGAACAGGGACGAAAATTTTTCTTGGATCAGGTTCATGTCTATCAGCTCCGTTAGCTCTTGAATGGCAAGCATGCAGAGGTAGTTGCAGTGATTGTGCCAGCACCTGATTTTTTAAAAATCCTTATATATCAATAGGTTAGTTTTTAGGTGTTTTTGCGGTTTCGTGCAATCTGCATGAAAGGCCATCGTGCATCCTGCATTTTGCGTGGTCGACATCGATTCGATGGAACCAATTGCCCGGCACAAGCTCGCGATTACGAATGCCGCAGACGTGGATACAAATCATTTCAAAAACCGCGTGTACAGCTCAGGAACCGCTGACGTATTTTCGGCCTCAATCAACGCCGCCCGAACAATAAAAAGATCGACCGGGAGCAACCATGAGCCGCACGCCAAACGACACGATTACCTGGAGCATGATGCTCCGCAAGCTGCCTTCCATTGCCAAAGCCATTCCGCGCGTGGTGAAGGGCATGAAAGCCGCCAACGTCAAGGACCCGACCCAACCGTGTGGCCTGGGCTGGAGCTTCGAGCAAGCGACGTTGCGCAATCCCGATGCCCCGGCATTGCTGCAGGGCGAAGTGGCGCTTGCGTATGCTCAGGTCAACCAATGGGCCAATCGCATCGCCCATCATTTGATTGCCCAAGGCATCCGCAAGGGCGATGTGGTGGCGGTCTTTATCGAGAATCGCCCGGAACTGCTGGTGACGATCCTGGCGGTGGCCAAGGTCGGCGCGATCAGTGCCTTGCTCAATACTTCGCAGACCCGCGATACCCTGGCTCACAGCCTGAACCTGGTGGCGCCCGCGGCGATCATTGTCGGAGAAGAGCTGGTGCCGGCATTTTCGGCGGTTCGCGAACGGGTGTCGATCGAGGCGGCGCACATCTGGTTTATCGCTGATCGAGACACCTTCAGTCATCCGGGCATTGCGCCCGACGGGTTCATCAACCTGATGACCGCCAGTGCCGACAGCTCCAGCGCCAACCCCGCCAGCAGTCAGCAGGTTTTTTTCGACGATCCTTGTTTCTATATCTACACCTCGGGCACAACCGGCTTGCCCAAGGCCGGGGTATTCAAGCACGGCCGCTGGATGCGCAGCTCCGCGAGTTTCGGCCTGATCGCCCTGAATATGCGCCCGGAGGATGTCGTCTATTGCACCTTGCCGCTCTATCACGCCACCGGGCTGTGCGTGTGCTGGGGCTCGGCGATCAGTGGCGCCTCGGGCTTTGCGATCCGCCGCAAGTTCAGCGCCAGTCAATTCTGGAACGATGTGCGCAAGTACCGTGCGACCACCCTCGGTTACGTCGGTGAATTGTGCCGCTACCTGGTGGATCAACCGCCCAGCGCCGACGACAGCCAGCACGGCGTGACGAAGATGATCGGCAATGGCCTGCGCCCCGGCGCATGGGGCGAGTTCAAGACGCGATTCGGGGTCAACCATATCTGTGAACTGTACGCCGCCAGCGACGGCAACATCGGTTTCACCAATATCCTCAACTTTGACAACACCGTCGGTTTTTCCCTGATGTCATGGGAGTTGACGGCCTACGACCACGACAGCGGCGCGCCCATTCGCGATGCCAGCGGCTACATGCGCAAAGTCGCCAAAGGCGAGCAGGGGCTGTTGCTGGCGAAGATCGATGACAAGGCGCCGCTGGACGGCTACACCGATCCGCAGAAGACCGAAAAGGTTGTGTTGCACGACGTGTTCAAGAAGGGCGACCGTTACTTCAATACCGGTGACCTGCTGCGCAACATCGGTTTCGGTCACGCGCAATTTGTTGACCGGCTGGGAGATACCTTCCGCTGGAAGGGCGAAAACGTCTCGACCACCGAAGTCGAGAACCTTCTTTTGCAGCACCCGCATATTTCCGAAGCCGTGGCCTACGGCGTGGAAATCCGCAACACCAACGGGCGTGCCGGGATGGCGGCGATAACGCCAGCCGAGTCCCTGGCGACTCTGGATTTCAGTGAACTGCTGGCGTTCGCCCGTGAGCAAATGCCCGCCTATGCGGTGCCGTTATTCTTGCGGGTGAAGGTGAAAATGGAGACCACCGGCACCTTCAAATACCAGAAGACCCGGCTTAAGGATGAAGCCTTCGACCCCGGCAAGACCGGTGATGATCCGATCTATGCCTGGCTGCCAGGGACCCAGACTTACGTGCAGGTCACTCCGCAGTTGCTGGCGGATATTCACGGCGGCGCTTTTCGTTATTGAATGCAGCGCTATTGAATGTGGCTATGGCCGTCCATGAGAAAAAAGAAGTGACAGCCTCGGGGCTGCTCGGGAAACTGTCGGCTTTGCGAATAACAGAACGTGGAGTGCCCAATGTCCGACCAAAGCCGCCAGATGTCCCCCGAAGAAGCCGCTGAATTTGCCGAACAGGTATTCAACAAGGCGCGTGAGGGCGATGCGGCCATGATGGCTGCGCTGTTGACCAAGGGCCTGCCGCCGAACCTGCGTAACCACAAGGGCGATACGCTGCTGATGCTGGCCGCTTACCACGGCCATGTGGAGACGGTAAAAGTCCTGCTCGAACACAAGGCCGACCCGGAAATCCGTAACGACAACGGCCAGAGCCCGATTGCCGGCGCGGCGTTCAAGGGTGATCTGGCGGTGGTCAAGGCACTGGTTGAAGGCGGCGCGCAAGTGGAAGGTTCGTCCTTCGACGGTCGCACTGCGCTGATGATGGCCGCGATGTTCAATCGCGTGGAAATCGTCGATTACCTGATCAGCAAAGGCGCCGATCCGAAAGCCAAGGACGCCAATGGCGTTTCTGCGCTGGATGCCGCCAAGACCATGGGCGCGGTGGATACCACGGCGCAGTTGCAGAAACTCCTAGGCTAACGGCTCAAGGAATTCTTGAAGCAAACGAAAACCTGTGGCGAGGGGGCTTGCCCCCGTTGGGTGGCGAAGCCGCCCCAAACCGGTTACCCGAGTTTTTCAGGAAGACTGCATTCATCGGTTTTACGACTGCTTCGCAGCCGAACGGGACGGTGCGGCGTTCCGACAAGCCCCCTCGCCACAGGACCCCCACCTACCGCAAAGGGTGTTTCTGAATCAGCCGAGGCATCAATACACCCAAACCTCAACCCGCCGATTCTTGATTCGCCCTTCATCCGCGCTATTGGCCGCCACCGGCATCTCGGCGCCAAAACCGCGAATTTCGCGAAATACCACACCGCTTTTCACCAGTTCCCGCCGCACCGCCATGGCGCGCAGTTTCGACAGCAGATCGGCCCGCGCCGGATCACTTTTGGCGTCGCCAAACCCCACCAGCGTCACCTGCCGATTGGTCTTCTCGTGCTGCTGTAGATAGTCGAGCACTCGTGACAGGTCCTGCCGGGCCTTGTTGTCCAGCGTCGCACTGCCTTCTTCGAAACGGAAATTAACGGTCAGGCGCTGGGCATGGCGACTGAGCGCCTGATAACCCTCCGGCATCAATGCATTTGGCGTGACCGTCATGGCCTGGACGGTCTGGGCGATAAAACCATTGGCCGCGACAATCGCCTGACCTTTGCTGCTTTGGGCAAACGCCACCAATGCGGCGGCCCAAGGGTTTTTGCCGTTGGGCGGTAGGTAAAAGAACAGCCGGCGCGACAATGGATAGTCTTCCGTGGCGATCAAGCTGTTGAGCGGCAACATGGCTTGGGATTGGCCATCGGCAATCGCCACGGCTTTGGCCTGACGCACGTAAGGCAGGCCGATGAAGCCGATCCCTTGCGGGTCCAGGCTAACCGCGTCGGACAATTGCTCGCTGGATTCGAACCGTTTCGCAGCGCTGCTCAGCGTTTTCCCACGACGACTGAGGACCAATTCCTTGAACGTGTCGTAGGTGCCCGATTGGTCATCCCGCGCATAGAGATGAATCGTCCCACCGCTGCCGCCGAGTTCTTCCCAGGTTTTTGCTTCGCCGCTGAAGATTCGCGCCAGTTGTTCGGTGTTCAGTTCACTCAACGGATTTTGCGGATGAAGGATGATCGCCAGGCCGTCGATGGCGATGACCTGCTCGGCGCCGGCGCTTTTAAAATCACCCAAGCGTGCAAGGTCTGCCCGTTCGCTGTCCTTGATCGGGCGCGAGGAGGCGGCGAGGTCGGCGGTGGCGGTTTTCAGGGCGGTGAAACCGGTGCTGGAACCGTGGGCCGCGATGTCCACCGCGACCCGGCGGCCCTGATCGGTTTCACCGATCACGCGCAGTTCGTTGGCTTTGTCCGGGGCCTCGCTGTGAACCTTGAGCAGGCCTTGTTCGCGCATCAGCCCCTCAACCAGCGCCGGGCCCAATGCCGCGCCAATGGTGTTGGAACCCTGGATGCGCAGCACCGGGCCAGTCTCGGGCGTCGGCAATGTGCCAGCCGAAGCCGTCAGCGGCAGCCAGGCGCACAGTATCGACAGGAACAACACGCGCAGCGTCATGCCGGCACCTTATAAGCCAAAGGAAGTGCCGGGAGAATAAGTCAGTAAGGTTTCTGAAAGATGACAGGGTGTGACGGATCGTTCCCTCGCTCTGCGTGGGAATGCATCCCGTGACGCTCTGCGTCACTTCCAGAGGCGGAACGCGGAGCGTCCCTGGCGGCATTCCCACGCAGAGCGTGGGAACGATCAGCGAAACCGGATCAGCTCAATTCAAGCCAGATCGGCGCATGATCCGACGGTTTTTCCATCCCGCGCAGTTCGTAATCCACACCTGCGTCCTTCACCCGTGGCAACAACCCGTGGGACGCCATGATCAAGTCAATCCGCAGGCCACGCTTGGGCTCATCCTCAAAACCGCGGCTACGGTAGTCGAACCAGCTGAAACGATCGGCCACCTCCGGGTTCAAGTGACGGAAGCTGTCCACCAGGCCCCAGTTCTTCAGCCGGGCCATCCACTCGCGTTCTTCCGGCAGGAAGCTGCATTTGCCGGTTTTCAGCCAGCGTTTCATGTTGTCCGGGCCGATACCGATGTCGCAGTCTTCAGGGGAAATGTTCACGTCGCCCATCACCACCACTGGCTGATCGTTGCTGAACTGGCTTTCCAGCAACTGCTGCAGATCGCTGTAAAAACGTTCCTTGGCCGGGAACTTGGTCGGATGATCGCGGCTTTCGCCCTGTGGGAAATAGCCGTTCATGATGGTCACCGGCACGCCATTGGTGTCGGCGAACGTGCCCCAGATGAAGCGGCGCTGAGCGTCTTCTTCATCGGTGACGAAACCTTTGTGCAGCGCGATAGGTTCCTGGCGCGAGAGCAGGGCGACGCCGTAATGACCTTTTTGACCATGGAAATACACGTGATAGCCCAGCGCCTGAACCTCGGCCAGCGGGAATTGGTCGTCGTGCACCTTGGTTTCCTGCAGTCCGATCACATCTGGCTGATGCTTTTCGATCAGCGCCGCCAGCTGATGAGGGCGAGCGCGCAGCCCGTTGATGTTGAAGGAGACGATCTTCATGGTCGGCAGTCCTGGCAAAAGGGCGATGCTAGCTGACATGTAGGAATGGGGCCAGTGTTGGGGTGAGGGGATTCACTGTGTTCTGTCAGATCTATATTGGCGGTGAGGGCCCCTTCGCGAGCAAGCCCGCTCCCACAGGTTAGGAGTCTGGTCTATACCTTTGTGGGAGCGAGCCGGTTCCGGGCGGCGTTCCGACGATGGCGGCATCACAACCAACACTGATTCGGATCAGCAAGGAACTGTGCCAGCGCTATAGGCTCGTAACCAGAAGAGCGCAGTCATTTGAACTGTGCCAGGGGAGATCAACCGTTATGCCCGAAACCTCGACCGTCATTGCCGATATTCACATGCTCGACAGCGGCTATTCCCGCGAAGCACGTTCGCTGTTGTACCAGGCTTACCGGCATGAGCCGACGTTCGGCTACCTGTTCGAAGCCGAGCGTCCCGGTTATGAGCAGCGGGTCCGGGCTACCGTGCGCGAACTGGTCAAGCAACACTTTCTTCAGGACTTGCCGGCCATCGGCCTGCTGGTCAACGACCGGTTGATCGGCATCGCACTGATCGCGCCGCCGCAACGCCGCCTGGGCATCACCGAGAGTTGGGCCTGGCGTCTGCGCATGGTGCTGAGCACCGGTTTTCGCTGTACCCGACGTTATCTCGAGTATCACGATGCCGTGATGGCTTGTGTGCCGTCCGACTCGGTACACCTGCTGCCATTGCTGGGGGTTCATCCGCAATTCCAGGGCAAACACTTTGGCGAACAATTGCTGCAAGCGGTGCACAACTGGTGCGCGGTGGATGAACACTCCGAGGGCGTGATCCTCGATACCGGGAATCCTCGTTATCTGGAGTTCTATAAGCGTCAGGGCTACGAGGAAATCGGTGAGGTCGCCGTAGGACCGATTCGCGAGCACGTGTTTTTCCACGCCAATCCGCAGGTGTTACAAACAGCAACGGCATAAAGGTAGAACTTTCACCGCACGCCAGGCTCTATCACGCTCCCAAGCTCGTGATAGCATCCGCGCCTATGAAGTTTCCAGGAAGAATTACCAGTGGCGTGCTGATGCTGATTACCAGCTGCGCGGCACTGGCGCAAAGTGAATTGGATGTGCGGATCAAACCGTCCAACGATGAACTGAAAGCCAATATAGAGGGCTATATCGGCAGCCTCGGCGATCGAGACGAAGAAGCCTTGCTGCGCTTCAGTCGTGGCGCCGAAGAACAGGCGCGCAAGGCCGCCCAGGCCTTGGGTTATTACCAGCCGCAGATCGACTCGGATGTGAAGGGCGGCAAGACGCCGCGCCTGGTGCTGAACATCGAGCCCGGCGAGCCGGTGCATTTGCGCAACGTCACCATTCGCGTCGACGGCCCTGCTGCCTCCCTCAAATCATTCCGTGTGCCCAAAAGCAATACGCTGAAAACCGGCGCAGTGCTTAACCATGGCCATTACGAAGACGCCAAGCGCCTGATTCAGAATCAGGCCTCGCGTTTTGGCTTTTTCAGTGGTTATTTCAGCAGCCAGAAATTGTTGGTCGACCCGCGAGCCGGCGTCGCCGACATCGAACTGGTCTACAACAGCGGCCCGCGTTATTCATTGGGCAAAGTCAGTTTTGAAGGGGACACGCCGTTCGACGAGGACCTGCTACAACGCATGGTGCCATTCAAGGAGGGGGCGCCTTACGACTCCGAACTGATCGCTGAGCTCAGCCAGGCCATGCAGTCGAGTGGCTATTTCGAAAGCGTACGGGTGGATGCGGCGCCGACGGCGTCCAAGAACAACGTGATCCCGGTGGACGTCAAACTCGAAACCCGCAAACCACGGACCATGGGTCTCGGGCTGGGTTATTCCACCGACGTCGGCCCACGGGTCAAGGCCAACTGGACGCGGCACTGGGTCAACCCTCAGGGGCACAGCTATGGCTGGGAAACCGAAGTCTCGGCGCCTCGGCAGAACGTCGGTGTGTTCTACGACATTCCCCTGGACCCGCCGCTGACCGACAAGCTGCGGTTCGCCGGTGGCTATCAGAACGAAGAAATCGCCGACAAGGACTCCCTGAGCAAACTGCTGACCATCGGTCCCGAGTGGCACAGCAAGCTGCCCAGCGGTTGGCAGCGAGTGGTGTCGCTCAAATGGCAACGCGAGGAATACAGGCTTGGTGACGACTCGGGGCTCAGCACGTTGCTGATGCCTGGCGTCAGCTATTCCTACCTTAAAAGTGATAACCGCATTGACCCGCACAACGGTTATCGCCTGGAATTCGAGACCAAAGTGGCCAAGGAAGGTTTGGGTTCCGACACCAACCTGCTTTACGGCACCGCGTTGGTGAAGGGCTTGACCACAGTCTTCGACAAACACCGCTTCCTCGGTCGGGTGCAGGTCGGCGGCAACGCCACCAACGGCTACAAATCGGTACCGCCGTCGTTGCGCTTTTTTGCCGGTGGCGATCAGAGCGTGCGCGGCTACGACTATCAGAGCCTGTCACCGGAAAACTCCGAGGGCGACCGCATCGGGGGCCGTTACATGGTTGCCGGCAGCGTCGAGTATCAGTACTCCGTTGCCGAAAAATGGCGGGTCGCGACGTTCATTGATCAGGGCAACTCCTTCAATACACTCGAACTGCCGAACCTCAAGACCGGCGTCGGTATCGGCGTGCGCTGGGTTTCTCCGGTAGGGCCGATTCGCCTCGACCTGGCCCATGCGATGGACGACGACGGCGGCATTCGACTGCACTTTTCCATGGGGCCAGAGCTGTGAAGCGTGGTTTGAAAATAACGCTGTTGGCGATTCTGGCGCTGCTGATGCTGGTCGTTTTGACCGTGACCACCGTGCTGGGTACGGCGACGGGCAGCCGCTGGGCGTTGGGGTTGGTGCCGGGTCTGACCGTGGAAAATTATCAGGGCCGATTGGGCGGACAGTGGAGCGCCGACCGTGTGTTGTGGCAGCAAGACACCAGCCGGGTTGAGCTGAGCAAGGTGATTTTCGCCTGGTCGCCGCTGTGCCTGACGCGCATGGCACTGTGCATCGAGCAACTGAAGGCCGATCAAGTCAGCCTGCAATTTCCACCGGGCACGGATGAAGACAGCAGCGGTTCGATCGAACTTCCGGACCTGGATTTGCCGCTGGCCATCGAACTGGGCGACGTCCAGGTCGGCAGCCTGCTGTTCAACGGCAGCGAAGAACTCAAGGGCCTGCAACTGGCGGCGCACTGGACGGCCAACGGTCTGCAGATCGATTCCGTTCATTTGCAAAGGGATGACCTGAGCCTGAATCTTTCAGGCCTGCTGCAACCCAGCGGCAACTGGCCGCTCAAGGCGCAAGGCCAACTGACCCTGCCAGCCCCCGGCACCGCGCCTTGGACGCTGGCCCTGAAGGTCGACGGCGATCTGCTGAAAACCCTGAACCTGAAAGCCGACAGCAGCGGTTACCTGAACGGGCAATTGACCGGAGAGCTGCAGCCACTGGTGGAGAACCTGCCGGCCAAGGCACGGATCACCGCTGACGGCTTCAAGCCCGATGCTGATCTGCCGGACACCTTGCAACTCAACCAACTGGAACTCACCGGCGACGGCGACCTGAAAAACGGTTACCAGTTGCTCGGCAAAGCCACGTTACCGGGCGAAAAAGGCCCCGTCGCGTTATTGCTGCAAGGCAAGGTCGATGCCAATGGCGCGCAGATCGCCGGGTTGGACCTTACGGCCAACGACAAGCAACGCCTGAAACTCACCGGCAACCTCGACTGGAGCAAAGGCCTGAGCGCCGATGCCAAAATCGACTGGCTGGATTTCCCGTGGCACAGCCTCTATCCACTGATCGACGAGCCCGAAGTGGCGTTGCGCAGTTTCAACGGTGAAGTCTCCTACACCGACGGTAAATACCTCGGCAGCTTCAAAGCCGCACTTGACGGCCCGGCCGGGGCGTTCAGCCTGATCAGCCCGTTCAGCGGCGACCTGACGAAAATCTACCTGCAACAAATTCAACTCGAAGCCGGGCAGGGCAAGGCCGAAGGGCACCTGAACCTGCAATTCGCCGATGGCATTGCCTGGGACACGGCGCTGGACCTGTCGGCGATCAACCCGGCGTACTGGGTCGCGGAGTTGCCGGGCATCCTGGCCGGACCGTTGCGCAGCAAAGGCGAGATGAAGAATGAAACACTCAGCCTGACGGCTGATCTCGACTTGAAGGGCAAACTGCGCGGCCAACCGGCAGTGATCCAGGCCAACGCCGATGGCGGTGGCGAGCAGTGGAATCTCAGCGCGCTGCAAGTTCGCCTCGGCGACAACAGCATCAACGGCAAGGGCAGCCTGCAACAGAAGCTCACCGGTCAGATCGATATCAAGCTGCCGCGCCTGGCTCAGTTGTGGCCGCAACTGCGCGGTCAGCTCAATGGTCGCGTCGATGTCGCCGGAACACTCAAGGCCCCGCAAGGCAAGCTCGGGCTGCAAGGCACGCAACTGGCCTTCGAAGACAATCGCCTGCAAAGCCTGAATCTGGACGCCACCCTCGATAGCGCGCAACGGGCGAAAATCGACCTCAAGGGCAGCGGCATTCGGGCTGGTGAAACGTCGCTGGGGACGCTGACCGCCAGCGGCCAGGGCGACATCAAAAACCAGAAACTCGCCCTCGACCTGCAAGGGCCGAAGCTGAAACTCGCGCTCGGCCTCGACGGCAATCTGGACCAAGGCAATTGGCGTGGGCGCTTGGCCAGCGGCGATATCCAGGCCGGAGGTCAGGACTGGAAACTGCAAGGCCCGGCGAAGCTCGAGCGGCTGGCGGACGGCAAGATCAACTTCGGCGCCCATTGCTGGACATCCGGCCCGGCCAGCCTGTGCGGTGAGGATCAGCGCCTGATGCCTGAGCCGAAGCTGCGTTATCACCTCAAACAGTTCCCGATCGACAGCCTGGCGCAGTGGTTGCCCAAGGATTTCGCCTGGAAGGGCCGGCTCAACGCGGACCTGCAACTGGACCTGCCGGCCAGCGGCCCGAACGGCCTGATCAGCGTCGATGCCAGCGGCGGCACGTTGCGCATCAAGGAAAAGGACCAGTGGCTGGACTTCCCGTACCAGACCCTGAAACTCAACAGCAAACTCACGCCCAAGCGCATCGACACTGACCTCAATTTCGTCGGCGGCAAGCTCGGTGAGCTGATGCTCCAGGCGCAGATCAATCCGTTGCCGAAGGACAAGCCACTGACCGGCTCGTTCCGCCTGAGTGGTCTGGACCTGTCGGTGGCGCGGCCATTCGTGCCAATGGTCGAGAAACTGACCGGACGCTTGAATGGCAGCGGCACGCTCGCCGGTACGCTGCTGGCGCCGCAGGTCAACGGCAATCTGCTGCTCAGCGACGGCGAGATTTCCGGGCCTGAACTGCCGATGGACCTCGAAGCGCTGCAACTTCAAGCCGTGATTGCGGGTGAAACCGTGCAATTGAACGGCGGCTGGAAAAGCGGCAAGACCGGGCAGGGCACCTTGAGCGGCAACATCGCCTGGGGTCAGGCATTGGTGGTGGATCTGGCGCTCAAAGGTACGCAATTGCCGGTCACCGTCGAGCCCTACGCCAAGCTGGAAATGGCGCCGGACCTGAAGATTTCGGTGAAGGACGACAAACTGGCGATTGTCGGCAAGGTATTGGTGCCCAAAGGCGAGATCACCGTGCGCGAGTTGCCGCCATCGACGGTCAAGGTGTCCGATGACACGGTGATCGTCGGCCAGCAGACCGAAGAGGGCAAACCCCCGATGGCCATGGCGATGGATATCGATGTGGTGGTCGGCCAGGACAAACTCAGCTTCGCCGGGTTTGGCCTGACCGCCAACCTGCAAGGTCATGTGCACATCGGCGACAACATGGACACCCGCGGCGAGCTCTGGCTCAACGATGGGCGTTACCGCGCCTACGGTCAGCGGTTGACCGTACGCCGGGCGCGTTTGCTTTTTGCCGGCCCGATCGATCAGCCGTACCTGGACATCGAAGCGATTCGCCAGACCGACGACGTGATCGCCGGCATTCGCCTGAGCGGCAGCGCCGAGCAGCCGACCACACAGATCTTCTCCGAGCCGGCGATGAGCCAGGAACAGGCGTTGTCCTATCTGGTGCTGGGGCGCCCGCTGAGCACCAACGGTGAGGACAACAACATGCTGGCTCAAGCGGCGCTCGGGCTGGGCTTGATGGGCAGTTCGGGGGTGACCAGCGGCTTGGCGAAAAACTTCGGGATTCAGGATTTCCAGCTCGATACCGAGGGTAGCGGCAACGCCACTAGCGTGGTCGCCAGCGGCAATATCTCCGAGAAGCTCAGCCTGCGTTATGGCGTTGGCGTGTTCGAACCGGCCAACACCATCGCCTTGCGTTACAAGCTGAGCAAGAAGGTCTACCTCGAAGCAGCGGGCGGCGTGGCCAGTTCGCTGGACATCTTCTACAAGCGGGATTTCTAAACCCCCGCGCGATCCCTGTGGCGAGGGGGTTTGTCGGAACGCCGCATCGCCCCGTTGGGCCGCGTAGCGGCCCCAAAACATGCAACTTCATTCCTTGATCGTTCCCATGCTCCGCGTGGGAATGCAGCCCGGGACGCTCCGCGTCCCTTCCCAAGCCGAACGCAGAGCGTCCGTTGAGGCATTCCCACGCAGAGCGTGGGAACGATCACTCACCAGCCATTGATCAACCAAATAGCAAGCAACCTAACTATTACGTTGACATTCGCTGCCTAGGCAGTAACATCTCGACATACATTCTCTGCCTAGGCAGCTAATTGGTGGTCAGATGAAGCATTTCACCCCAGACGAATTCCACACGTGCCATCTCGGTCTCCTGCTCGGGCGCGCTGCGCTGCTCAAGGACCGGATCATCGACACGCACATGGAACCCCACGGCATCACTGCCGCGCAGTTCAAAGTGCTGATCATCATGGCCCAGTTCGGCGTCGATACCCCCGCCGAGCTGTGTCGTCACCTGTCGCTGGACAGCGGATCGATGACCCGCATGCTCGACCGCCTGGAACAGAAAGGCTTCCTCGCCCGCCAACGCTCCGAAGCGGATCGCCGTCAGGTTCAGTTGGTGTTGACCGAACAAGGCCAGCAGTTGACTGACCGCCTGCCGGAGATCGGCGCCGACGCCATGAATGAACTGGCTGGCGCGATCACCCCAGAGGAATTGAAAACCCTGGAACAGATCCTGAAGAAAATTCTGGTGGCAGCCGGTGACTCGATCACCCTGCTGCGGGTAGGTGACAAATGAGCAGTAAAACCCTGCGTGCCGGCCTGAGCCTGGTGCTGGCGGCCATGACCCTGGCCGGTTGCGCCAGCTACAGCGGACTGACCACCGAAGGCAAAAGCCTCGATGCGAAAACCCTCAAGGCCGGACAATCCCTCAGCGGTGTAACCCTGTCGCCCGCGGCCTGGCCGAAAAGCGACTGGTGGAAGAGCCTCGGCGACCCACAGCTCGACGGCTTGATCCGCGAAGCCCTGCACGACAGCCCCGACATGCAAATCGCCGACGCCCGCGCCCACCAGGCCAGCGCCGCCGCTTATGCAGCGGATGCCGCGCGCATGCCGACCCTCGATGCCAGTGCCGGCGTCAGCCGTTCGCGTTTGGCCCGGGATCAGGACCCGAGGGGCGAGGGCGATGCGTACTCCACCGTGCGCAACATCAGCGCCAGTTTCAATTACAACTTTGACCTTTGGGGCGGCCAGCGTGATGCCTGGGAAGCAGCATTGGGCCAGGCCCGTGCTGCCGAAGTCGATCAACAGGCCGCTCAGCTGACGTTGTCCGCCGACGTGGCTCGCGCCTACAGCGATCTGGGGCAGGCGCATATCGTCTACGACCTGGCCAATGAAGACCTCAAGCGCACCAAACAAATGCTCGACCTGAGCCAGCGTCGCCTGAGCTCGGGGATCGACAGCCAATACCAGTTCCAGCAAACCGAAAGCCTGGAAGCCACCTCCGAAGCCAGCCTGATCGATGCCGAAAAACGCCTGCAAAGCGCGAAAATCGCCTTGGCCGTCTTGCTCGGCAAAGGCCCGGATCGCGGCAACGAAATCCCCCGGCCGAAAATCCTCCAGGCCAGCGCCGTCGCGTTGCCATCGGTGCTGCCGGCCGAGTTGCTCGGTCGGCGTCCAGACCTGGTGGCCGCGCGTTGGCGGGTCGAGGCGGCGAGCAAGAACATCGATGCCGGCAAAACCCGCTTCTACCCCAACCTCAACCTGAGCGCCGCGGCCGGTGCCGAGTCGTTGCTGGGCGATGCGATGTTCGGTTCGGCCAGTCGCTTCTTCAACATTGCGCCAACGATCTCGGTGCCGATTTTCGACGGTGGCCGCCTGCGCGCCGACCTCGATTCTCGCGACGCCGATTACGACCTCGCGGTGGCGCAGTACAACAAAAGCCTGGTGAAAGCCCTGGGCGACGTCAGCGACACCATCAACCAGCTGCGCGATATCGGCCGGCAGATCGGGGCACAACAGCGCGCCACCGACATTGCTCAGGATTCTTACAACACGGTGGTTGAGCGGTACGGTTCCGGCATCGGGAATTACCTGGACGTGCTCAGCATCGAGCAGCAACTGCTCCAGGCCCAGCGGCAGCTGGCCAACCTGAATGCCGAGCAGATCGACCTGTCGATCCAACTGATGCAGGCGCTGGGCGGCGGCTTCCAGGGCGAAACCCTGGCCGCCGCCAATGCAACCCCAGCCACGCTGAACAACTGATTCGAGGTATTTGTCATGGCCACTGCCGAAACAACACCCACCCCTGACAACGCACAAGACACCCGCAATTCGCGTAAACGCAAAGTCATGCTGGCAGCGCTCGCGATCGTGGTGATCCTCGCCGGCATCGGCGTCTGGGGTTATCACGAACTCTATGGGCGCTGGAACGAAAGCACCGACGACGCCTATGTAAACGGCAACGTGGTTGAAATCACTCCGCTGGTCACCGGCACTGTGGTCAGCATCGGTGCCGACGATGGCGACCTGGTTCACGAAGGCCAGGTGCTGATCAACTTCGACCCGAACGACGCCGAAGTCGGCCTGCAAAGTGCCCAGGCCAATCTGGCCCGCACCGTGCGTCAGGTTCGCGGCTTGTACAGCAACGTCGACGGCATGAAAGCCCAGGTCAATGCGCAGCAGGCCGAAGTGCAAAAGGCTCAGGACAACTTCAATCGCCGGAAAAACCTCGCCGCTGGCGGGGCGATTTCCCAGGAAGAACTGTCCCATGCTCGCGACGACCTGACCTCGGCGCAAAACGCCCTGGCCAACGCCAGACAGCAACTCAAAACCACCAGTGCGCTGGTTGATGACACCGTGGTGTCGTCGCACCCGGACGTGATGTCCGCTGCCGCGCAATTGCGTCAGGCGTATTTGAACAACTCCCGCAGCACCTTGATCGCGCCGGTCACCGGTTACGTGGCCAAGCGCTCGGTACAACTGGGCCAACGCGTTCAGCCGGGCACCGCATTGATGGCGGTGATTCCGCTGGATCAGCTGTGGATCGACGCCAACTTCAAGGAAACCCAGCTGCGTGATATGCGCATTGGCCAGCCCGTAGACATCGAGGCCGACCTGTACGGCAGCGACGTGAAGTTCAGCGGCACCATCGACAGCCTTGGTGCCGGTACCGGCAGCGCGTTTGCCTTGCTGCCGGCGCAGAACGCCACCGGCAACTGGATCAAAATCGTCCAGCGGGTGCCGGTGCGGATTCACATCAACGCCGAAGAACTGGCCAGGCACCCGTTGCGGGTCGGCCTGTCGACTCAGGTCGATGTGAACCTGCGTGACCAGAGCGGCCCGGTGCTGGCGCAACAGTCGCCGCAAAAGGCTTCGTTCAGCACCAATGTCTACGACCGTCAATTGGCCGAGGCCGACGCGATGATCACTCAGTTGATCCATGACAACAGCGCGGCGGTCAGCAAAACCGTTCAACGCTGATCAGTCATCACACCGACCCTGTGGGAGTGAGCCTTTGTGGTGAGGGGGCTCGCCCCCGTTGGACTGCGCAGCAGTCCCATCTTCCAGGGCCGCTTCGCGACCCAACGGGGCGATGCGGCGTTCCGACAAGCCCCCTCGCCACAGGAGCCCCCGCTCCAAAAAATTCAGCTCCAAAGGATTTGCGATGAGCAATAACGCGTCTTTCACGCCGCCCAGCCTGCTGCTCAGCACCATTGGCCTGTCGCTTGCGACCTTCATGCAAGTGCTCGACACCACGATCGCCAACGTGGCGCTGCCGACGATTTCCGGCAACCTCGGCGTAAGTTCGGAGCAGGGCACTTGGGTGATTACTTCATTCGCGGTCAGCAACGCCATCGCGCTGCCGCTGACCGGCTGGCTCAGCCGGCGTTTCGGCGAGGTGAAGCTGTTTCTCTGGGCAACGATTCTGTTCGTGCTGGCTTCGTTTCTATGCGGTATCTCGACCTCAATGCCGGAGCTGATTGGCTTTCGGGTGCTTCAAGGCCTGGTGGCAGGTCCGTTGTACCCGATGACTCAAACGCTGCTGATTGCCGTCTATCCGCCCGCCAGGCGCGGCATGGCCCTTGCGTTGCTGGCGATGGTCACGGTGGTGGCGCCGATTGCCGGCCCCATCCTCGGTGGTTGGATTACCGACAGCTACAGCTGGCCGTGGATCTTCTTTATCAACGTGCCGATCGGTGTTTTCGCGGTGATGGTGGTGCGCCAGCAACTCAAGGCGCGGCCAGTGCAAACCAGCTACCAACCGATGGATTACGTCGGCTTGATCACCCTGATCATTGGCGTCGGCGCATTGCAGGTGATCCTCGACAAGGGCAACGATCTGGATTGGTTCGAGTCGAACTTCATCCTCATCGGCGCGGCGATTTCGGTGATTGCGCTGGCGGTGTTCGTGATCTGGGAAATGACCGATAAGCACCCGGTGGTCAATCTGCGGCTATTCGCTCACCGCAACTTCCGCATCGGCACGATTGTGCTGGTGTTGGGTTACGCCGGGTTCTTCGGGATCAACCTGATTCTGCCGCAATGGCTGCAAACCCAGATGGGTTACACGGCAACCTGGGCGGGGCTCGCGGTGGCGCCGATCGGGATTCTGCCGGTGCTGATGTCGCCATTTGTCGGCAAGTACGCACATAAATTCGACCTGCGGCTGCTGGCCGGGCTGGCGTTCCTGGCGATTGGCCTGAGCTGCTTCATGCGTGCCGGGTTTACCAACGAAGTGGACTTCCAGCACATCGCTCTGGTGCAGTTGTTCATGGGAATTGGCGTGGCGCTGTTCTTCATGCCGACCTTGAGCATTCTGATGTCGGACCTGCCACCGAGCCAGATCGCCGACGGCGCGGGCCTGGCGACGTTCCTGCGGACACTGGGCGGTAGTTTTGCGGCGTCGCTGACGACCTGGATCTGGATTCGCCGAGCCGATCAGCACCACGCCTATATGAGCGAAAGCATCAGCACCTATGAGCCGGCTACCCGCGAGGCGCTGAACAGCCTGGGCGGGGCGAGCAGTCCGGCATATGCGCAACTGGATCATGTGCTGACCAGCCAGGCGTACATGCTCTCCACCGTGGATTACTTCACGTTGCTGGGGTGGGCGTTCATGGGCTTGATTGTGCTGGTGTGGCTGGCGAAACCGCCGTTTGCGGCGAAGGCGGGGCCGGCTGCGTCAGGTCACTAAGGCCTGAAACTGATCGTTCCCACGCTCCGCGTGGGAATGCAGCCCGGGACGCTCCGCGTCCCTTCCAATGTCGAACGCGGAGCGTCCGTTGAGACATTCCCACGCAGAGCGTGGGAACGATCAAGATCAGGCAGAAGGTGCTGCCAGTTGTGGCGGCGGGGCGAAGTCGAACGGCGCCAACGCAAACCCACTTTCATCCACCTGCAACGCCCACCCCTGACGATCCCAATCCCCTAAAACAATCCGTTTGGCCGCCTGCTCGCCAATCTGCAACTTGTGGATGGCGGGGCGATGGGTGTGACCATGGATCAGGGTTTTCACACCATAGGCCTGCATGATCCGCGGCACTTCTTCGGGCGTGACATCAACAATGTCATTGGCCTTCATCCGTGTCTGCGCACGGCTTTCATTGCGCAGCTTGCGCGCCAGCTTATGGCGAGTCCG
Organism: Pseudomonas sp. FW305-20; assembly: GCF_058788075.1. Taxonomy (NCBI): domain Bacteria; kingdom Pseudomonadati; phylum Pseudomonadota; class Gammaproteobacteria; order Pseudomonadales; family Pseudomonadaceae; genus Pseudomonas; species Pseudomonas sp. FW305-20. The sequence goes on from NZ_JBYTAJ010000008.1 coordinate 56,626, forward strand.
CAAAGGCAAGTGGCGCAGGATGAACAGGGTAACCGGATTACGCAGATAGCGACGCAGCTTCATATAAGCCTCGTCGCGGGTGCAGAGGCTGTCGCCGTGCATCAATAGCACCGGCTCGCCGTAAAATTGCACGACACTCGGATCTTTCAGCAACGTACAACCGGCCTGTTTGCAAAAGGCCTGGCCGAGCATGAAGTCGCGATTGCCGTGCATCAGAAAAATGGCCGTGCCGCTGTCACTGAGGTCGCGCAGCGCCTGGCAGATGGAACGCTGGAACGGCGTCATGGCATCGTCGCCAATCCACGCCTCGAAAAAGTCGCCCAGGATGTACAACGCACTCGCCGAGCGGGCGCGTCCGGCGAGCAAATCCAGAAACGCCCGGCTGATGTCCGGGCGCTCCTCTTCCAGATGCAAGTCTGAAATCAGCAGTATCACTCAATGATCTCGGCTTTCTCGATGATCACGTCTTCTGCAGGTACGTCCTGGTGGCCGGCTTTGGAAGTCGTGGCCACGCCTTTGATCTTGTCGACCACGTCGGTGCCTTCAACGACTTTGGCGAATACGGCGTAGCCCCAACCCTGAGTGGTTTTGCCGCTGTGGTTCAAAAAGCTGTTGTCAGCCACGTTGATGAAGAACTGGGCGGAAGCCGAATGCGGCTCCATGGTGCGGGCCATGGCAACGCTGTACTTCTCGTTCGGCAGGCCGTTGTCGGCTTCGTTCTGGATGCTTGGGCGCTTGTCTTTCTTTTCTTTCATGCCTGGCTCGAAACCGCCGCCCTGGATCATGAAGTTACCGATGACGCGGTGGAAAACAGTGTTTTCGTAGTGACCGGCTTTGACGTACTCGATGAAGTTGGCCACGGTGATCGGGGCTTTCTCAGCGTTCAGTTCCAGGACGATGTCGCCATGGTTTGTTGTCAGTTTGACTTGGGTCATGATCGGGGACTCTTTATAAAAGAAGCGGTTTCTAATAATTCGTGGGTTTTGGGGCATTGAAGCCCTCAACCGGTCCGGCCAGATTCGGCCAAGGTGCGCAGTTTAGCGTGCCGGGCGCGAATTTCGAGGCTGTTTTTCACTTGCCCCCGATTAAATGCAGCCGTTTTCGGGCCTGCTCTGTCAGCGACTTGACGGCATCGGCTATGATAAGCCCCTTTGTTTTAACCGCCGCTTTGATTTGGCCAACTGGCCGCGCACTTGTACGTTCAAGGATCCTATGAGCAAGCCCACTGTCGACCCTACCTCGAATTCCAAGACCGGCCCTGCCGTGCCGGTCAATTTCCTGCGCCCGATCATCCAGGCGGACCTGGACTCGGGTAAGCACACGCAGATCGTCACCCGTTTCCCGCCTGAGCCCAACGGCTACCTGCACATCGGTCACGCCAAGTCGATTTGCGTGAACTTCGGCCTGGCCCAGGAATTTGGCGGCGTCACGCACCTGCGTTTCGACGACACCAACCCGGCCAAGGAAGACCAGGAATACATCGACGCGATCGAAAGCGACGTCAAATGGCTGGGCTTCGAATGGTCCGGTGAAGTGCGCTACGCCTCGCAGTATTTCGACCAGTTGCACGATTGGGCCGTTGAGCTGATCAAGGCCGGCAAGGCCTACGTCGATGACCTGAGCCCTGAACAGGCCAAGGAATATCGCGGCACGCTGATCGAACCGGGCAAAAACAGCCCGTTCCGTGATCGCAGCGTCGAAGAAAACCTCGACTGGTTCGCCCGCATGAAGGCCGGTGAGTTCAAGGACGGCGCACGCGTGCTGCGGGCCAAGATCGACATGGCTTCGCCGAACATGAACCTGCGCGACCCGATCATGTATCGCATCCGTCACGCGCATCACCACCAGACCGGTGACAAGTGGTGCATCTACCCGAACTACGACTTCACCCACGGTCAGTCGGACGCCATCGAAGGCATCACCCACTCGATTTGCACCCTGGAGTTCGAAAGCCATCGTCCGCTGTACGAGTGGTTCCTCGAGAACCTGCCCGTGCCGGCGCAGCCGCGTCAGTACGAGTTCAGCCGCCTGAACTTGAACTACACGATCACCAGCAAGCGCAAGCTCAAGCAACTGGTCGATGAAAAGCACGTTCATGGCTGGGACGATCCGCGCATGTCCACGCTGTCCGGCTTCCGCCGTCGTGGTTACACGCCCAAATCGATCCGCAACTTCTGCGAAATGATCGGCACCAACCGCTCCGACGGCGTGGTCGATTTCGGCATGCTGGAATTCAGCATCCGTGACGACCTCGACCACAGCGCCCCGCGTGCCATGTGCGTGCTGCGTCCGCTGAAAGTCGTGATCACCAACTACCCGGAAGGCCAGGTCGAGAACCTCGAACTGGCGTGCCACCCGAAAGAAGACATGGGCGTGCGCGTCCTGCCGTTCGCCCGTGAGCTCTACATCGACCGTGAAGACTTCATGGAAGAGCCGCCAAAAGGCTACAAGCGCCTGGAACCTGCTGGCGAAGTGCGTCTGCGCGGCAGCTACGTGATCCGCGCCGACGAAGCGATCAAGGACGCCGATGGCAACATCGTCGAACTGCGTTGCTCCTACGACCCGGAAACCCTGGGCAAGAACCCTGAAGGCCGCAAGGTCAAAGGCGTGGTGCACTGGGTGCCGGCTGCGGCCAGCGTCGAATGCGAAGTGCGCCTGTACGATCGCCTGTTCCGTTCGGCCAACCCTGAGAAGGCCGAAGACAGCGCCAGTTTCCTGGACAACATCAACCCTGACTCGCTGCAAGTCCTCACCGGTTGTCGTGCCGAGCCTTCGCTGGGCAATGCACAGCCGGAAGACCGTTTCCAGTTCGAGCGCGAAGGTTACTTCGTCGCGGATATCAAGGACTCGAAACCGGGCGCTCCGGTATTCAACCGTACCGTGACCTTGCGTGATTCGTGGGGCCAGTGATTACAGGCCTGACCGGCCTTGATAAATAGGCAACCTAAAGTGCTTACGATCTACAACACGCTCTCCAAGAGCAAAGAAGTCTTCAAGCCGCTGGATGGCAACAATGTGCGCATGTACGTCTGCGGGATGACCGTGTACGACTACTGCCACATTGGCCACGGCCGCAGCATGGTCGCGTTCGACCTGGTGACCCGCTGGTTGCGGTTCAGCGGTTATAACCTGACCTATGTGCGCAACATCACCGACATTGAAGACAAGATCATCAATCGGGCCAAGGAGAACGGCGAGCCGTTCGACGCGCTGACCGAACGCATGATCACCGCGATGCACGAGGACGAGGCCCGCCTCAATATCCTCAAGCCAGACATGGAACCGCGGGCCACCGATCACATTCCGGGCATGCTGAGCATGATCCAGACGCTGATCGACAAGGGTTACGCCTACGCCCCGGGCAATGGCGACGTGTACTACCGCGTCGCCAAGTTCATGGGCTACGGCAAGCTGTCGCGCAAGAAGATCGAAGACCTGCGCATCGGCGCGCGGATCGAAGTCGACGAGTCGAAACAGGACCCGCTGGACTTTGTGCTGTGGAAAGCCACCAAACCGGGTGAGCCGAGCTGGCCTTCGCCGTGGGGCGAGGGTCGTCCGGGCTGGCACATCGAGTGCTCGGTGATGTCCACCTGCTGCCTGGGTGAGACCTTCGACATTCATGGCGGCGGCAGCGACCTCGAGTTCCCGCACCACGAAAACGAAATCGCCCAGAGCGAAGCGGCCACCGGCAAGACCTACGCCAACGCGTGGATGCATTGCGGCATGATTCGCATCAATGGCGAGAAGATGTCCAAGTCCTTGAACAACTTCTTCACCATTCGCGACGTGCTGGAAAAGTACCACCCGGAAGTCGTGCGTTACCTGCTGGTGTCGAGCCACTACCGCAGCGCGATCAACTACTCGGAAGACAACCTCAAGGACGCCAAGGGCGCGCTCGAGCGTTTCTACCACGCGTTGAAAGGCCTGCCGAACGTCGCGCCGGCTGGCGGCGAAGCCTTCGTCGAGCGTTTCACCCAGGTGATGAACGACGACTTCGGCACGCCGGAAGCCTGTGCGGTGCTGTTCGAGATGGTTCGCGAGATCAACCGTCTGCGCGAGAGCGATCTCAATGCCGCGGCCGGTCTGGCGGCTCGTTTGAAGGAGTTGGCGAGCGTGCTGGGGGTGTTGCAGCTTGAGGCTGACGACTTCTTGCAGGCCGGCGCCGAAGGGCGGGTCGATGCGGCTGAGGTTGATGCGCTGATTGCTGCGCGTCTGGCGGCACGTGCTGGTAAAGACTGGGCTGAATCCGACCGTATCCGCGACCAGCTCACCGCGATGGGTGTGGTGCTGGAAGACGGCAAGGGCGGGACGACCTGGCGTCTGGCTGACTGATTGCTGCGTTTGCTCCAAACAAAACCCGCCTTGTGCGGGTTTTTGTTTGGGCGCGAAAAGAGACCCTAACCCTCTCCCAAAGCGAGAGGTGACCGATTGGGGGATGTTCAAGAGATACGCCGATCTGAACGATTTTTAGCGAATCCATAATCAACTCGATGTTTCAGGTCGATGTACAACGCCAGACACCTCGGTCGGCCCCCTCTACCTCCGGGAGGGCTGGGGTGAGGGCAACGCTTTGCGTCGGCTGCACGGTAAACGCAGTCATCAAAACCAAAGCCTGTGGTTGCTTTTGCCGTGCGCGTAGGTCTTGATGTCTGACGCGGCCAAACTTGGCGGCGGCGCATGCAGCGGGATGCTGATCGGCGACGATTATGGAATGGAGGCATCATGGCTAATCACTATAGCGAGCTTCTAACGACCCCCGGTGCCACGGGGTTAGTGCTCGCGAGTTCTATTGCGCGGTTGCCGCAGGCAATGATCGGCATTGGCATTATCACCATGCTGGTGCAGCAAACCGGTGTTTACTGGCTGGCCGGCGCAGTCGCCGGTACGTTTACCTTGGCCAATGCGCTGATCGGCCCGCATATCTCGAAACTGGTTGATCAGCGTGGCCAGAGTCGCGTGCTGCCCGTCGTCACCGCTTTCAGCATTGGCATGTTGCTGGCGCTGATCATCGCTGTGTACCTGCGGGCGCCGGTCGCGCTGCTGTTTGTTCTGGCGGCACTCGCGGGGACGATGCCGAGCATGCCCTCGATGATCAGAGCACGCTGGTCGCAGCTGTTCCGTGGCAAACCGCAATTGCACACGGCGTTCTCTCTGGACACCGTGCTGACTGAACTCGCCTACATCATCGGCCCACCCCTGGCGATTGGTTTGAGCGTGAGTTTTTTCGCCGAAGCCGGGCCGCTGGTTGCCGTTGTGATGCTGGCGGTCGGGGTGACGGCTTTTCTTATGCAGCGCCAGACAGAACCGAAAGTGGTCGTGGGCAACATCAGCCGCACCAGCTCCACGTTGCTTATTCCCGGCGTACGCACCATCGTCCTCGCGCTGCTGGCGATGGGGATGATTGGCGGATCGATCGACGTGGCAGTCGTGGCCTTCGCCAACGCACAAGGCTGGCCAGAGTCCGCCACATTCATCCTCGCAGCCTATGCGCTCGGCTCGATGATTGCGGGTCTGACATTTGGTGCGTTGAGGATTTCTCTGTCGATAGAAAAACAGTTCTTTATCGGGATATTGGTCACGGCACTCACAAGTGTTTTACCGATTTTTTCAGCGGACGTTTATATCCTTTCAGGGATGCTGTTTATCGCTGGCATGTCATTTGCGCCAACCATGGTGATGGTGATGCACCTGGGTACGATCATTGTTCCGCCATCTAGGATTACCGAAGGCCTGACGTGGATGACCACCGGCATCAGCATCGGCGTAGCGCTCGGTGGCATGCTTTCGGGTCTGGTTATCGATTCTTATGGCGCGCGGGCAGGATTCGGGGTGGCCATTGGCGCCGGGGTCGTGATGGTAGTAGTCGTGCTGGTTGGGTTGCGCACATTGAGTGCGGTCTCAGCTGCGAATGTTGAGCCAGCCTTTCAATAATTGGCACTGTCCGGAATTTCGCCCTAACCCAAGCCCTCTCCCCCAGGAGCGGGGACTGATTGGGGGATGCTCAAGATGCTCGGCAACTCGGAATTCATGCTTTGAATCCATAATCAACTCGGTCGTTCAGGTCGATGTATAGCGCCAGACACCCCGGTCGGCTCCCTCTCCTGGGGGAGAGGGCTGGGGAGAACGCCTCACTCAATCTCCAATCTGCCGCAACCGCTTGTAAAGCGTATTCCGGCTAACCCCCAACCTGCGGGCCAAATGGGAGATATTCCCCCCAGCCGCCTGCAACTGCCGATTCAATTCCTCGGCATCATTCAAGTCAACCGCTACCGGCTCCGGCAAATCCACCGGCTCCATCTCCAAATCAACAAAAAAATCATCCGGCAAATGCTCCGGCCGCACCGGTTGTTCCTCGGCCATGGCCAGCGCTACCTGCATCACGCTGCTGACCTGGCGTAAATTCCCCGGCCACGGGTGGCGCCCGAACAACTCCAATACCTCTCGGCTCAGCCCGGCCCACTGCGATGGCTCGCGGTGTTGTTCCCACAGGCGTTTGAACAAGGCCTCTTTATCACTGCGTTCTCTTAACGGCGGCAGTTCCAGGGTCAAACCACCAATCCGGTAATACAAATCCTCGCGGAAGCGCCCCAACTGTACCTGTTCGCGCAACGAGCGGTTGGTTGCCGAAATAATCCGTATATCCACCGGGAACAACTCGCTGCTGCCCACCGGTTGCACACAACGCTCCTGCAACACTCGCAGCAGTCGAGCCTGAGTCGGCAACGGCATATCGCCGATTTCATCAAGGAACAGGGTGCCTTTGTCGGCCTTGCGGATCAGCCCGATGCTGCCTTTCTGGTTGGCACCGGTGAACGCACCTTTCTCGTAGCCAAACAGCTCTGACTCCACCAGTTCGGCGGGGATCGCTGCACAGTTGACGGCAATGAACGGTTTTTTACTCCGGGAGCCGGCTTGATGCAGGGCTTTGACGAAGACTTCCTTCCCGACCCCGGTTTCGCCGTGGATCAGCAACGGAATGTCTTTTTCCAGCAGCCGCTCCGCCTGGCGCACGGCTTTTTCCACGCGACTGTCGCCGAAATGAAGGGTATTGAGGCTGATCGCTGCTGGAGTTGTCACCGCCGATTCGGTGAACACTCGCGCCTGAATCGGCACCTGTTTCGGCCGCTTCAACAGGCATTGAAAGCGATTGCGCCCGGAGGCTTGCAGGGCGAAGGGCAGGCCATCGGGCTGGTTCAGCAGTTCCAGCAAGGACACCTTGAACAGGCTTTCGACGCTGACCCGCGACAGACTGATGCCCAGCAGATTGTCGGCCCGGCGGTTGGCCGACAGCACCTGACCGGTTTCATCGAAGATCAGCAACCCGGCCCATTGGCTGTCGAGGTTGTTCAGCCCGGTGTTGAAGGTCAGTTGAAAATGCTGGCCATGGAACAGGTTGAGGATCAGCCGGTTTTCCACAGTCTGACTCATCATTTTGACCATGCCGAGCGTGTGGGACGGCGGCAGGTAGCTGTCGCTGGACACATCCAGCACCGCGATGACCTTGCGTTCGGCATCGAAAATCGGTGCGGCGGAACCGGTCATGAAACGGTTGGCCTTGAGGAAATGTTCATCGTGCTCGATGTGCACTGCCTGCTCGCAGGCCAGCGCGGTGCCGATCGCATTGGTGCCGCTGCAGCGTTCCATCCAACTGGCGCCGGCGCTGAAACCGCGGGTCAGGCTCGGCTCGATAAAACGCTGGGTGCCCCAGGACGTCAGCACCTGGCCCTGATTGTCAGCGAGCATGATCAGGCAGTTGGAGTTACTGAGGATGTTCTCGTAATACGGCAGGACTTCCTGGTGAGTGGTTTGCACCAGTGAGTGCTGGCTCTCCAGCAATTGCGCAATGCCCTCGGCCGGCAACTGATCGAACGCCGGTGCGCTCTGATGATTGAGGCCGAACGCGCGGCATCGGGACCAGGAGTCCTGGATGATGGCGTCATGGGAGAGCGGCAGGGCGGGTGCGGCCATGGCAGTCGATCTCTGAGCATTATTATTTTTGTTATGAGTAACGCGATCCCTGCTACAAGGGCGTGTGCGATTCAGAATTTCCCGCAGTAAAAGCATCCGTAGAGTGTTGTTCACTATTGTTCATTGTCAACCGCCGGATTGTTCAATTGTTCAGTCGCGGTTGTTCATTTCTGTTCAGCAACGAACCCGGTTTTTCTTCCATTTTCAGGATTCCCAAGCCGGATCAACGGCTTGCAGTTTCTGGCACGAATGTCGCTCTGTTGCTCAGGTCGCTTGACTCCAATAATAAAAAGGCCGAGCCATGTCATTAACCCTGGAGCACGTCAGCCGCACCGTCGAGGGCCAGACCTGGATCGACGATGCGTGCCTTAGTTTCGAAGCCGGATCCTTCAACGTTTTGCTCGGGCGCACGCTGTCCGGCAAAACCAGTCTCATGCGCCTGATGGCCGGTCTGGACAAGCCCGACAGCGGGCGCATCCTGATGAACGGCGTCGACGTTACCCAGCGCCCGGTGCGATTGCGCAACGTGTCGATGGTTTATCAGCAGTTCATCAACTACCCAACCATGACGGTGTTCGAGAACATCGCCTCGCCCTTGCGCCAGGGCGGCGTTTCCAATGAGCTGATCCAGAGCAAAGTGCTGGAAACCGCAAAGATGTTGCGCATCGAGAAATTCCTCCAGCGCCATCCGCTTGAACTCTCCGGCGGTCAGCAACAGCGCACGGCAATGGCCCGGGCGCTGGTCAAGGATGCCGAGCTGATCCTGTTCGATGAGCCGCTGGTGAACCTCGACTACAAACTGCGCGAAGAATTGCGTCAGGAAATGCGCGAGCTGTTCAAGGCTCACCACACCATCGCCATCTACGCCACCACCGAACCCAACGAAGCCCTGGCGCTGGGCGGCACCACCACCATTCTTCATGAAGGCCGGGTGATTCAAAGCGGCAAGTCTTCCGAGGTTTATCACCAGCCGCAAACCGTGCTGGCGGCGGAGCTGTTCTCCGAGCCGCCGATCAACCTGATGCCGGGGCGTATCGCCGGCAACGAAGTCAGCTTCGCCAATTTCGTGCACTTCCCGCTCAACGTCGATCTGCGGCCAGTGGGCGAGGGCGAGTTCCGCTTTGGCGTACGGCCCAGCCATATTTCGCTGGTACCAAGCAACGACGATGACCTGGAACTGGCGGTGACCGTTGAGGTGGCCGAGATCAGCGGGTCGGAAACTTTCCTGCACGTGCGCAACGAACATTTCCTGCTGGTGCTGCACTTGCCCGGCGTCCACGAATACGACGTCGATGCGCCGATTCGGATCTATATCCCGACCCATAAACTGTTTGTCTTCGATACGCAGGGGCGGCTGGTCCAGGCGCCCGGTCGCCGTATCGCGAGGGTTGCCTGATGGCCGAGATTCGTTTGCAGCACCTTGCCCACAGTTACAGCCGCACGCCGACCGGCCCCGAGGATTACGCGATTCGCGAGATGGACCACGTCTGGGAGCAGGGGGGGGCTTACGCACTGCTCGGGCCTTCGGGCTGCGGTAAATCGACCTTGCTCAACATCATTTCCGGATTGCTCAGTCCGTCCCAGGGCCAGGTGCTGTTCGACAGCAAAGTGGTCAACGACCTGACCCCCGAGAAGCGCAACATCGCCCAGGTTTTCCAGTTCCCGGTGGTCTACGACACCATGACCGTGTTCGATAACCTGGCCTTCCCCCTGCGTAATCAGGGCATGGCCGAGGCGAAAATTCACAGCAAGGTGCAGGAAATCGCTGAAGTCCTGGACCTCCAGGCGTTGCTGGGCAAGAAGGCGCGCAACCTCACCGCCGATGAAAAGCAGAAAGTCTCCATGGGCCGAGGGCTGGTGCGCGATGACGTGTCGGCGATTCTGTTCGATGAACCGCTGACCGTGATCGACCCGCACCTGAAGTGGAAGCTGCGGCGCAAGCTCAAGCAGATCCACGAGCAGTTCAACATCACCATGGTCTACGTCACCCACGATCAGCTCGAAGCCTCGACCTTCGCTGACAAGATCGCGGTGATGTACGGCGGGCAGATTGTGCAATTCGGTACGCCGCGAGAACTGTTCGAGCGGCCGAGCCACACCTTTGTCGGCTATTTCATCGGCAGTCCGGGGATGAACCTGATCGAGGTTCAGCCGCAGCCTGGCGGTGTCGGTTTCGCCTCGACGCATTTGCCGCTTTCCGATGCTCAGCAGAAACGCGTCGCCGAGTCCGAGTGGAAAACCCTGAAGGTCGGTATCCGTCCGGAGTTCGTGCACGTGTGGGATGAGCCGTTTGATGAGGCGATGCAGGCACAGGTCGTACACGTCGAAGACCTTGGCACCTACAAGATCATGACCCTGAACCTCGACGGCGCCCCTTTGAAAGTGCGCCTGGCCGAAGACAAGCCAGTGCCTGAGGGAACCGCCTACATCAGCTTCCCGGCTCAATGGTTGATGGTGTATGCCGACGAATACCTCCTGGAGACGTAGCCATGAACAAGGTGCAGAACAACAAGGCCTGGTGGCTGGTGTTGCCGGTGTTTTTGCTGGTGGCGTTCAGTGCGGTGATCCCGATGATGACCGTGGTCAACTACTCGGTGCAGGACATTTTCGATCAGTCCAGCCGCTACTTCGTCGGCGCCGACTGGTACAGGCAAGTGCTGCTCGATCCGCGCTTGCACGACTCATTACTGCGTCAGTTCATCTATTCCGGCTGTGTGCTGCTGATCGAAATCCCGCTGGGCATCGCCATCGCCCTGACCATGCCGACCAAGGGCCGCTGGTCGTCGCTGGTGCTGATCATCCTGGCGATTCCGTTGCTGATTCCGTGGAACGTGGTGGGGACGATCTGGCAGATCTTCGGTCGGGCGGACATTGGCCTGCTCGGCGCCAGCCTCAAGGCCATGGGCATCAACTACAACTATGCGGCCAACACCATGGACGCCTGGGTCACGGTGCTGGTGATGGACGTCTGGCACTGGACGTCGTTGGTGGCGCTGTTGTGTTTCTCCGGTTTGCGGGCGATTCCGGACGTGTATTACCAGGCGGCACGGATTGATCGGGCATCGGCCTGGGCGGTGTTCCGACACATCCAGCTGCCCAAGCTCAAGAGCGTATTGCTGATCGCGGTGATGCTGCGGTTCATGGACAGTTTCATGATCTACACCGAGCCGTTTGTGCTGACCGGTGGCGGTCCGGGGAATGCCACGACCTTCCTGAGCCAGACCCTGACGCAAATGGCGATCGGGCAGTTCGACCTCGGCCCGGCGGCGGCTTTCTCGCTGGTGTACTTCCTGATCATCCTGTTGGTGTCCTGGCTGTTCTACACGGCCATGACTCACTCTGACGCCAACCGCTGAGGTCTGCCATGAGTAAAAGAAAGCTCATTCCGTTGCTGATTTACATCCTGTTCCTGCTGGTACCGATCTACTGGTTGCTGAACATGTCCTTCAAGAGCAACACCGAAATCCTCAGCGGCCTGACGTTGTTTCCGCAGGATTTCACCTTCGCCAACTACAAGGTGATTTTCACCGATCCGGCCTGGTACACCGGTTATCTCAACTCGCTGTACTACGTGAGCCTGAACACGGTGATTTCCCTGAGCGTGGCCTTGCCGGCCGCGTATGCGTTCTCGCGCTATCGGTTCCTCGGAGACAAACACCTGTTTTTCTGGCTCCTGACCAATCGCATGGCGCCGCCAGCGGTGTTTTTGCTGCCGTTCTTCCAGCTGTATTCCTCGATTGGTTTGTTCGACACCCACATCGCGGTTGCGTTGGCTCATTGCCTGTTCAACGTGCCATTGGCGGTGTGGATCCTTGAGGGCTTCATGTCCGGCGTGCCGAAGGAAATCGACGAAACCGCCTACATTGATGGCTACAGTTTTCCCAAGTTCTTCGTGAAGATCTTCGTTCCGCTGATCGGCTCCGGGATCGGTGTGACGGCGTTTTTCTGCTTCATGTTTTCCTGGGTCGAGCTGCTGCTGGCGCGGACGCTGACCTCGGTCAACGCCAAACCGATTGCGGCGGTGATGACGCGCACGGTCTCGGCGTCCGGCATCGACTGGGGCGTGCTGGCGGCGGCGGGGGTGTTGACTATCCTGCCAGGCATGCTGGTGATCTGGTTTGTTCGCAACCACGTGGCCAAGGGCTTTGCCCTGGGCCGGGTCTGAGGAGCTGATGATGGAATGGATGAGTTGGACCGGCCCTACGGCGGCATTCTTCAGCGTCATTGCCTTGATCCTGGTGGGCATGACGACCTGGGAACTGCGTTCGCCGAGCATTCTTCGCCGTGGTTTGTTGCCGATTGCCACCACCCGTGGCGATCGGTTGTTTATCGGTCTTCTCGGCAGCGCCTACCTGCATTTGCTGGTAATCGGCGTCACCGACTGGAGCATCTGGGTGGCGTTCGCGTTGTCCCTGGTGTGGCTGTTGGCTGTGATGCGTTGGGGCTAGTCGAATCGCTCGGCAAAGTTGCTCCGAAACCCTATAAGGAGGTCTCTATGTTCGACAAAAACAATAAGCTGCGACATAGCGTTTCATTGGCAGCCATGCTGGCACTCAGCGGGTTGAGCGCTGCAGCCTGGGCCGATGCCTATGAAGACGCCGCCAAGAAATGGATTGGCAGCGAATTCAAACCGTCCACCCTCACCCCGGAACAGCAGCTCGAAGAGTTGAAGTGGTTCATCAAGGCGTCCGAGCCGTTTCGCGGGATGAGCATCAAGGTGGTTTCGGAAACCATCGCGACCCACGAATATGAATCCAAAACCCTGGCCAAAGCCTTTACCGAAATCACCGGGATCAAGCTGACCCACGACTTGCTGCAAGAAGGCGACGTGGTGGAAAAGCTGCAGACCCAGATGCAATCGGACAAGAACATCTATGACGGCTGGGTCAACGATTCGGACCTGATCGGCACGCACTTTCGCTACGGCAAAACCGAATCGATCACCGACCTGATGGCCAACGAAGGCAAGGCTTACACCTCGCCGACCCTGGACATCAAAGACTTCATCGGCATCTCGTTCACCACCGCGCCGGACGGCAAGATCTATCAGCTACCCGACCAGCAGTTCGCCAACCTTTACTGGTTTCGCGCCGACTGGTTCGAGCGGGCGGACCTGAAAGCAAAATTCAAGGAAAAATACGGTTATGAACTGGGCGTGCCGGTGAACTGGTCGGCCTATGAAGACATCGCCAAATTCTTCAGTGAAGACATCAAGGAAATCGACGGCAAGCGCGTCTACGGTCACATGGACTACGGCAAGAAAGATCCGTCCCTGGGCTGGCGCTTCACCGATGCCTGGTTCTCGATGGCCGGCGCTGGCGACAAAGGCATTCCCAATGGCTTGCCGGTGGACGAGTGGGGCATCCGCGTCGAGGACTGCCATCCGGTGGGCTCCAGCGTGACCCGCGGCGGCGACACCAACGGCCCGGCGGCGGTCTATGCCACCACCAAATACGTCGACTGGCTGAAGAAATACGCGCCACCGGAAGCGGCGGGCATGACCTTCTCGGAATCCGGTCCGGTGCCGTCCCAGGGCAACATCGCGCAGCAGATCTTCTGGTACACCGCGTTTACCGCCGACATGACCAAACCGGGCTTGCCGGTGATGAACGCCGACGGCACGCCGAAATGGCGGATGGCACCGTCGCCGAAAGGTCCGTACTGGGAAGAGGGCATGAAACTCGGTTATCAGGACGCCGGTTCCTGGACCTTCCTCAAGTCCACGCCTGAGAAGCAAAAACTCGCGGCCTGGCTGTACGCGCAGTTCGTGACCTCGAAAACCGTATCCCTGAAGAAAACCATCGTCGGCCTGACGCCCATCCGCGAGTCGGACATCAACTCGCAAGCCATGACCGACCTGGCGCCGAAACTCGGTGGTCTGGTCGAGTTCTATCGCAGCCCGGCCCGTGTGCAATGGACCCCGACCGGGACCAACGTGCCGGACTATCCGCGTTTGGCACAACTGTGGTGGAGCCACATCGCCGAAGCGGCCAGCGGCGAGAAAACCCCGCAACAGGCGCTGGATGGTCTGGCCAAGGATCAGGACGCGATCTTGACCCGTCTGGAACGCTCGAAGGCGCAAGCCACCTGCGCACCGAAAATGAACCCCGAACGTGACGCGCAGTACTGGTTGGACCAACCGGGTGCACCGAAGCCGAAACTGGCGAACGAGAAGCCTAAAGGTGAAACCGTGAGCTATGCCGAACTGCTGAAATCGTGGGAGGCGGCGCGTAAGTAAGCGTCTGTAATGTGAAACGCAAACGGCACCGTGAGGTGCCGTTTTCTTTGGCGCCTGATCCATTGCAATCGCGAGCAGGCTCACTCCTACAATGATCTGCGGTGTTCACAGCATTTGTGACCGGCACAACACCTGTAGGAGTGAGCCTGCTCGCGATAGCGGAATGTCAGGCAACAAAGGTGTTGACTGACCGGGCGCCTTCGCAGGCAAGCCCGTTCCCGCAGGTTTCAGTGATGTCTACAGATTCTGTGGCCACCCCCGATCACTGTGGGAGCCGGGCTTGCCCGCGAAGTGGCCGGCCCGGATATTGGAAGTCGGGAGCCGGACACCTCAGCGCGCCACCCGCTCAACCGCAGGAAATCCCAACCGAAACACCGTCATCGCCCCCGGCAAGCTCTTCACCTCGGCCACACCCTGATGCAGGCTCATGATCGACCGCACAATCGCCAACCCCAACCCGGTGCTGCCCTGTGAACGCGAGCGGCTGCTGTCGACCCGGTAGAACCGATCAAACAGGTGCGGCAGATGCTGCGCCTCAATCCCAGCGCCCGGGTTGCTGACCAGCAACGAAACCTGGGTCGCGCCGCGCTCAATCAGCAGCGTTACGGTTTTCCCGGGCGGGCAGTGGCGTAGTGCGTTGGACAGCAAATTCGAGATCGCCCGTTGAATCATCAACCGGTCACCCATCACCTGCGCACTGCCGACCACGTTCAGATGGACCTGCTTGTCCTGCGCCGACAGGGAAAACATCTCGGCGACTTTCCAGGCTTCTTCTTCCAGGGCAACCGACTCGAACGGCGCGAGCGCCGACGGGTGACTGACCTGTGCCAGAAACAGCATGTCCGAGACAATCCGCGCCACGCGCTCCAGCTCTTCAGTGCAGCAAACCAGGACATCCTTGTACTCATTCACGCTGCGTTCGCGGGACAACGTCACCTGCGCCTTGCCCATCAAATTGTTGATCGGCGTACGTAGCTCATGCGCCAAATCATCAGAGAACTGCGACAGCTGCTGCACACCGGCGTCGAGACGATGCAGCATGAAGTTGATGCCCTGCGCCAGTTCGCTCAGCTCCTGGGGCATGTTCACCACCGACAGCCGATGATCCAGATCCTGGGTCGAGACCATCGCCGCCACTTTGCGAAATTCACGCATCGGCGCCAGACCGCGCTGCACCGCGCCCCAGGCACTCAGTCCGATAAAGATCAGCAGCAACGGCAAGGCAATCAGGGTCGAGCGCAGGTAGGCGCTGAGCAAGGCCTCATCGTGGGCGTTGTCCATCGATAACAGCACCGGGACGCGGGTGCCGTCCTTGAGGCTGATCAGCCTGGACGCTGTGAGGAATTTCGCCCCCTTGGCGTCGGTGTTGGTGGTGTAGGCCAACTCGTCGCTGACGGCCCGCACCGCCTTCAATTCAAGTCGCGGATCGGCCATGCCGGTGCCGGATTTGAGCAGTTGCGTGCGCAGGTTGTTGCGGTCGTAAATGGTTAGCGTGAGGTTGTCATGGCCCATGACCTGATCAAGCAGGATGTGCGGTTTCGCCCTGATTTCTCCGGGGTCAGTGTACAGCGACAGGCTGTGTTCAACCTGCTCCATCTTCTTTTCCAGACTGTCCCTGGATAACCCGTTCAGCTCATGGGTCAGGGCGAAATACGCCAGGATCGCCAGGAACACCACGAGCAGCGCGCCGAGAATACTGACCGTCAGCCCCAGCCGCATCGACAGGCTGGCCGGCTTCATTCCCGCGACTCCAGCACGTAGCCGACACCGCGCAGGGTGTGGATCAACTTGTTGTCGAACGGGTCATCGATCTTCGCCCGCAACCGCCTGATCGACACTTCGACCACGTTGGTGTCGCAGTCGAAGTTCATGTCCCACACCAGCGAAATGATCTGGGTGCGGGTCAGCACTTCGCCGGACTGGCGCATCAACAGATGCAGCAGGGCGAACTCCTTGGTGGTCAGGTCGATACGCTGTTCGCCACGAAACGCACGATGACGGCCAGGGTCGAGTTCCAGGTCGGCGACTTTCAGTACCTGCGGCACCGGGATGTTCTCGCTGCGACGCATCAGAGAGCGCACCCGTGCCAGCAATTCCGGAAACTCGAACGGCTTGAGCAGATAATCGTCGGCGCCCAGATCGAGGCCACGAATCTTGTCAGCCAGGCGACCGCGCGCGGTGAGCATCATCACCCGCGTGGAGTGAGTGCGACGCAGTTGTTCCAGCACGCCCCAGCCGTCCAGTTCCGGCAGATTCACATCCAGAATGATCAGGTCATAAACCTGTTGTTGCGCCAGATGCAATCCATCGGCGCCATTGGCGGCGTGGTCAACGATATAACCACTTTCCGTCAGTCCCTGATGTAAGTATTCGGCAGCTTTAAGCTCGTCCTCGACGACAAGGATTCGCATGATCAATCACCACTTTCATTGAATGGATATTTAATTAAGGTGGCCGGGAAAGTTGTTGTTTTTGTAAGGGCTTCCGGACGGGTTTGAATAACGACTCACTATTTTTCTACAGCACTTTCTCCGTTTGCAGGCGTGCAAGGTAAAGGCTGTAGTGACTACAGAGTCAACCGATTACTCGGTGTTGAGGCTTTAAAACCACAGTCTGCGACAGCCTGTCGCAGCAGGCGGGAACAAAAATCCATCTGCCTCATGAGAGGTGAATTGAGACAAGTACTGTTCGACGGATGCCGGCACATCATTTGTTTCTATGTATTGCTAGTTAGGTATTTGCGCTTTGCATGCTAGAGCAAAACAACTTGGCGCAACCGTGGATAACGGATTTGTAATGTTTCAGTCACCTTGTCGATAAGTTCAAAACCCTACCGTGGCGGCATCGAAGATTCTTGATTAAAGGAAGTATTCCATTGCCCGGTTTAAGAGAACTGACGGCGCGGTCACGCCTGAAAAAAACGGCGTGGATGGTCATGGTCAGCGGCGGTTTGTTGCTGGCCGGCGCGCCTTTTGCCAATGCATCGACCCTGACCCTCGATCAGGCCCTGCAAACCGCATTCGCCGGCAACCCGGATCTGGCAGCGGCGCAATGGGAAATCGGCATCGCCGAGGGTGACCGCCAGCAGGCCGGTCTGATCCCCAACCCCGAAGTGTCGTGGGAAGCCGAGGACACCCGCCGCGATTCGCGCACCACCACAGTGATGCTCAGCCAGCCGATTGAACTGGGCGGCAAGCGCGGCGCGCGGATCGATGTCGCCAGCCGCGCCCAGGACGCCGCCGGGATCGAACTGCAGCGCAAGCGCAATGTCTTGCGCGCCGATGTGGTTCAGGCGTTCACCAGCGCCCAGACTGCGCAGCAACGCGTGCAGTTGTCTCGCCAGTCGCTGCAACTGGCCGAGCACGGATTGCGCGTGGCGCTGGGGCGGATCGAGGCGGGCAAGTCGTCGCCAGTCGAAGGCACACGGGCGCAAGTGCAACGCTCCGAAGTGCGACTGGAACTGAGCCGCGCCGAACGGGATCAGGCCAACGCCTATCAGCAACTGGCGCAGGTCATGGGCGCACCGTTACCGACTTCGACCACCGTGCAGACGGCCACGCAAAGCATGCCCGCCGTGCCGCCGCCGACCCGCTTGCTGGAGCGCCTGAACGAGACCGCCGAGCTGCAGCTGGCCACGTTGCAGATCGATCAGCGCGAGGCATCGTTGGGACTGGAGAAGGCGCAACGGATTCCCGACCTGACCGTGAGCATCGGCAGTCAGTACAGCGAACAGGAGCGCGAGCGGGTCAACGTGGTCGGGCTGTCGATGCCGATTCCGCTGTTCAACCGCAATCAGGGCAACGTGCTGGCGGCAGCGCGCCGTACCGATCAGGCGCGGGATCTGCGCAACGCCACCGAGCTGCGCTTGCGCACCGAAATCCAGACCACCCTTGAGCAATGGCAGACCGCCAACGGCGAAGTCCAGGCGTTCAACCAGACCATCCTGCCCGCCGCACAACGTGCAGTGGACAGCGCCACGCGCGGCTTCGAAATGGGCAAGTTCGGTTTCCTCGACGTGCTCGACGCCCAGCGCACCCTGATCAGCGCCCGCACCCAATACATCCAGGCCGTTGCCGAGGCGACGGACGCGCGGGTGCGCATCGAACGCATTTTCGGCGACCTCGGCGCACTCGCCGTCAGCCCTTGAATTTCACCTTTCAGATCACTGCGCGATGGCATGGCGCAGAGGAGTTTCCATGGATAAAAAACTGATCGTTGTCGCGGTGGCAACGTTGGCGCTGGGCATTGGTATTGGCTCGATGTGGGCGGGCAACGGGTCCATCGAGGCCCACGCCGATGAAGCGGCGGAGCATGCGGACCACGACGAAAAAGGCGTTGCAGCCGAAGGTGAAGAGGGGCATCTGACGTTGAGTGCCGAGCAGATCGTGGCGGCGGGCATTCAACTGACCGAAGCGCGGGCGCAAAGCATCAGCCTCGGTTTGTCGTTCCCCGGCGAAGTGCGCCTGGACGAAGACCGCACCGCCCACGTCGTACCGCGGGTGCCAGGGGTAGTCGAGTCGGTGTCGGTCAATCTCGGGCAGTGGGTGAAGAAGGGCCAGCTGCTGGCGGTGATCGCCAGTCAGCAGATCTCCGATCAGCGTAGCGAACAGGCTGCGGCGCAACGGCGCTTGGCCTTGGCGCGCACCACCTACGAGCGCGAGAAGCAGTTGTGGCAGGACAAGATTTCCGCCGAGCAGGATTTGCTGCAGGCGCGCCAGGCGCTGGAAGAAGCCGAAATCGCCGTGAACAACGCCCGGCAAAAGATCAGCGTACTCAGTGGCAGCGTGGTTGCCACCGGCGGCAATCGTTATGAACTGCGCGCGCCGTTCGACGGGGTGGTAGTGGAAAAGCATCTGACGTCAGGGGAGGTGGTCGACGAAACCACGGCGGCGTTCACGCTCTCGGACCTGTCGCGAGTGTGGGTGACCTTCGGCGTTTCGTCCAAGGATCTGAACAAGGTGCAGGTGGGCAAAGCGGTCACTGTCAGCGCCCCGGAACTCAATGCGCAAGTCGCCGGCACGGTGGCTTACGTCGGCAGTTTACTCGGCGAACAGACCCGTACCGCCACCGTTCGCGTCACCTTGGAAAACCCTCAAGGTTCGTGGCGTCCCGGATTGTTTGTCACCGCACTGGTCGCTACCGACAGCCGTCAGGCCAACGTGGCGGTGCCGGAAGCTGCGATCCAGACCGTCGAGGACAAACCCACGGTGTTCGTGCGCACCGATGACGGCTTCGAGGCGCGGGCCGTGGAGCTGGGCAGTCGTGCAGCGGGGCAGGTGGAAGTTACGCAGGGGCTGGAGGCCGGTGCGCAAGTCGCTGCGGCCGGCAGCTTCGTTCTCAAATCGGAACTGGGCAAGGCCTCGGCCGAGCACTCTCATTGAAGACTCCCCCTAAAGACGCCCATCGATTCGCCCCCTCGACGAGAAGGTTCTCATGTTCGAACGCCTGATCCAGTTTGCCATCGAGCAGCGCATCATCGTGCTGCTCGCCGTTCTGCTCATGGCCGGCCTCGGGATCGCCAGTTATCAAAAACTGCCGATCGACGCCGTGCCCGACATCACCAACGTCCAGGTGCAAATCAATACCGGCGCCGCCGGGTTCTCGCCACTGGAAACCGAGCAGCGCATCACCTTCCCGATTGAAACCGCCATGGCCGGTCTGCCGGCGCTGGAGCAGACCCGTTCGCTGTCGCGTTCGGGGCTGTCGCAGGTTACGGTGATTTTCAAGGACGGCACCGACCTGTTCTTCGCCCGGCAATTGGTCAACGAGCGGTTACAGATCGCCAAGGAGCAATTGCCCGAGGGCACCAACGCGGTGATGGGGCCGATTTCCACCGGCCTCGGCGAGATCTTCCTGTGGACCGTGGAAGCCAGGGAAGGTGCGCTCAAGGACGATGCAAGTGCCTACACGCCGACGGATTTGCGGGTGATTCAGGACTGGATCATCAAGCCGCAACTGCGCAACGTCCCTGGTGTGGCCGAGATCAACACCATCGGCGGCTTTGCCAAGGAATACCAGATCGCCCCCGATCCGAAACGGCTGGCAGCCTACAAGTTGACCCTCACCGACCTGATCACGGCGCTTGAGCGCAACAACGCCAACGTCGGCGCCGGGTACATCGAGCGCAGCGGCGAGCAGTTGCTGATTCGGGCGCCGGGACAGGTGGCGAGCATCGAGGACATTGCCAATATCGTCATGGCCAACGTCGATGGCACGCCGATCCGGGTGAAGAACGTCGCCACCGTGGACATCGGCCGCGAACTGCGCAGCGGCGCGGCCACGGAAAACGGCCGTGAAGTGGTGCTCGGCACCGTGTTCATGCTGATCGGCGAAAACAGCCGAACCGTGTCCCAGGCCGTCGCCAGCAAGCTGGAGCAGATCAACCGTTCGCTGCCCAAAGGCGTGATCGCGGTGCCGGTGTACGACCGCACGCACCTGGTGGACAAGGCCATTGCCACGGTGAAAAAGAACCTGATCGAAGGCGCGATTCTGGTGATCGCGATTCTGTTCCTGTTTCTCGGCAACATCCGCGCGGCATTGATTACCGCGATGGTGATTCCGTTGTCGATGCTATTCACCTTCACCGGTATGTACAGCAACAGGGTCAGCGCCAACCTGATGAGCCTGGGCGCCCTCGACTTCGGCATCATCGTCGACGGCGCGGTGGTGATCGTCGAAAACACCCTGCGACGGCTGGCCCATGCGCAGCAGCATCACGGGCGTTTGCTGACCCGCTCCGAGCGTTTGCGTGAAGTGTTTGCGGCGGCCAAAGAGGCTCGGCGACCGCTGATTTTCGGCCAGTTGATCATCATGGTCGTGTACCTGCCGATCTTTGCCCTGAGCGGCGTCGAAGGGAAAATGTTCCACCCGATGGCGTTCACCGTGGTCATCGCCTTGCTCGGCGCCATGCTGCTGTCGGTGACCTTTGTGCCGGCCGCGATTGCGCTGTTCGTCACCGGCAAGGTCAAGGAAGAAGAGGGCATGGTGATGCGCGGTGCGCGCCGGGTGTATGCGCCGGCGCTGGCGTGGGTGATGAACCATCGCGCCGTGGCGGTGGGCGCGGCGTTGGGCGTGATTGTGCTCAGCGGCGTGCTGACCAGCCGCATGGGCAGCGAGTTCGTGCCGAGCCTCAGCGAGGGCGATTTTGCCCTGCAAGCCTTGCGCGTGCCGGGCACCAGCCTCACGCAATCGGTGGACATGCAGCAGCGTCTGGAAACCCTGATCCTGGGCAAAGTACCGGAAGTCGAGCGCGTGTTCGCCCGCACAGGCACTGCGGAAATCGCCTCCGACCCGATGCCGCCGAACATCTCCGACAGCTACGTGATGCTCAAGCCAAAAGAGCAATGGCCGGACCCGGACAAGTCTCGCGAAACCCTGATGGCGGAACTGCAACAGGCCGCCGCGACGTTGCCGGGCAGTAACTACGAACTGTCGCAGCCGATTCAGTTGCGCTTCAACGAACTGATCTCCGGCGTGCGCAGCGACGTCGCGGTCAAGGTGTTCGGCGATGACATGGCCGTGCTCAACGCCACCGCGGCGAAGATTGCCGCCGCCATGCAGAAGGTCAATGGCGCCTCTGAAGTCAAAGTCGAACAAACCACCGGCCTTCCGGTGCTGACCATCAACATCGACCGCGACAAGGCGGCGCGTTACGGGCTCAACGTCGGCGATGTGCAGGACACCATTGCCGTCGCGGTGGGTGGGCGTCAGGCCGGCACGTTGTATGAAGGCGACCGACGTTTCGACATGGTGGTGCGGTTGTCCGATGCCATGCGCAAGGACATCGAAGGTCTGTCGGCGCTGTTGATTCCGGTGCCGGCACTGCTCAATGGCGCGGCTGATCAGATTGGTTTTATTGCCTTGAAAGAAGTCGCCAGCCTTGATCTGGTGCTGGGGCCGAATCAGGTCAGCCGCGAAAATGGCAAGCGCCTGGTGATCGTCAGCGCCAACGTGCGCGGGCGCGATATCGGGTCGTTCGTCGAAGACGCGGGCGAGGTGATCGAGCGAGAGGTGCAGGTGCCTGCGGGTTACTGGATAAGTTGGGGCGGGCAGTTCGAGCAACTGCAATCGGCGGCCAAGCGCCTGCAGATCGTGGTGCCGGTGGCGTTGCTGCTGGTGTTCGGGTTGTTGTTCATGATGTTCAACAACCTCAAGGATGGCTTGCTGGTGTTCACCGGGATTCCGTTTGCGTTGACCGGCGGGGTCATGGCGCTGTGGTTGCGGGACATTCCGCTGTCGATCTCGGCAGGCGTGGGCTTTATCGCGCTGTCGGGGGTAGCGGTGCTCAACGGGCTGGTGATGATTGCGTTCATCCGCAACCTGCGGGAGGAGGGGCGTTCGCTGTCTGATGCGATCAATGTAGGTGCGCTGACACGTCTGCGCCCGGTGTTGATGACGGCGCTGGTGGCGTCCCTGGGCTTTATTCCGATGGCGCTGGCGACCGGTACTGGCGCGGAAGTGCAGCGACCATTGGCGACGGTGGTGATTGGCGGGATCCTGTCCTCGACCCTCCTGACGCTGCTGATCTTGCCGGCGCTGTATCAGCTCGCCCATCGCCGAGAAGAAGACACAGCTCCAACAGAGTAGGTGATCTACCTGTGGGAGCTAGCCTGCTAGCGATAGCAAATCTGTCAGTCGACACTGATGTTGATTGATCCATCGCTTTCGCGAGCAGGCTCGCTCCCACAGTTTTTTTGGCACATGACGGATATGTAATTTGTGCGCCACCGTTATGAAAGGTTCGGATTGTTACCTTGATCCCGTCAGCTACTAAACGAGGAATCAAACATGAAATTCGCACAAATCAGTGCCTTTGCAGCAGCGTTGGCGATGTCTTCTCTGGCCTTGGCCGAAGGCGGCGGCGATCGGACCTTCGAAAAAATGATGACCGCCAATGACCGCTCCGTAGAACTGTTCGTCGCCAAGGAACAAGCTCGCGACCCCGTCGTCGTCAATGAAAAGAAAGACGACAACACCAAAGACTTGTAAGCGCATCGCACTTGAACAAGCCCGACATCGAGTCTCGATGCCGGGCTTTTTTATGGGCCAGGATTGGAAGGAAATGGATATGAAAGTGCTTAAGTCAATGACGTTCGCCAGCGTGCTGGCGATGTCCCTGAATGTGTTCGCCGAGGGTGGTGGTGACCGGACGTTCGAGCGGGCGCTGAGTGCCAATACCAAAGCCATGCAGCAGTACGCGGCCAACCAGGGCAAACCGGCGCCGGTGGTCAAGGACTACGAATACGGAATGAAGCTGGACGTGGTGAAAGTGGTGAGCGTTGTGCGCCCGCCAGCTGCCTGCGCCGTAGTCCCCACCGCCATGACCTACGAAGACTCCAAGGGCCAACTCAACACCATCAAATACACCGTGGCGGGGGATTGCCGCAATCGCGGCGGCTGACACCGCCTTGATGGCCAGGACCGGATTCTCCGAAGGCGCTGCCGAATCTTCGGCAGCTCCTTCGGGTTTTATTCAGGCGCACATAAAAAAGGCGCCCCGAAGGACGCCAAAGATTCACCTCTTACCAAAGGAGCAAGGAGCTTCTAAAGGTGAATGTGTATCAACCGCTCAATCAGAGAATCGCCAACGGGTACTCGACAATCACCCGCACTTCATCCAGATCCGATTCAAACGCCGTGGCGCGAGTCGTGGCCTGGCGCAAACGCAGCGACAGGTCTTTCATCGAACCGCTCTGCACCACGTATTTGACTTCGACATCGCGCTCCCAGCGCTTCTGGTCGGTCAGTGGATTGCCGTCAGCATCGCGGCGCATGTACACGGCGTTGGCGTTGGAGTAATCGGCGTCGGTGCCTCGGGCGTAACGAGTCATGAACGATAGCCCCGGCACACCGTAAGTGGTCATGTCGAGGTCGTAGCGCACCATCCACGAACGTTCCTTGGGCGAGTTGAAGTCGCTGTACTGGATGGAGTTGTCGAGGAAGATCGAGTCGGATTGACGCAGGTAATCGAAGTCGTCATTGCCGTTGTTGCGCTGGTGCGAAAGCGCAACGGAGTGCGCGCCGAGTTTCACGCCGACCCGGCCGCTCCAGATGTTGTTATCGAACTTGCCGAGCAATTGTTTGCCTTCGTCGACAGCCTTGTAATAGTTCAGGCCGCCAAACAGCGACAGGTCATCCGATAGCGGATAGGTCCAGGCAGTGCCGGCGTAGTACTGATTCCAGGCATCCTTGAGGCGGCTGGAGTACAGGCTGAAACTGAGGTTCTTGTTCAGCGCATAGTCGCCGCCGCCGTAAGCGATCCACGGCGAATTGACCGGGCCGGCATAAAACGTGGCGAAGTTCTCGCGCATGTCGCTGGACACGGGTTGGCTCATCGCATGCAACCGACCGCCCTGAATCGACAGGCCTTCGATGCTGGTGTTGGTCGCCGTCACGCCGCGAAAGCTCTCCGGCAGCAAGCGCGAGTCACCGGCCGCCACCACCGGGTTGGCCGGGAACACGTCACCGACCTTGACCACCGTATCGAAGGCTCGCACTTTGGCGGCGCCACCCATCTTCGTGTACTCATTGCGCGCCTCGCCATCATTGTTGACTGGCAGCACATCAAACGAACTACGGCCACCGTTGCGCCCGTCACCGGTGTCGAGCCTCAAACCGATCATCGCAAACGCATCGACACCGACGCCGACGGTGCCTTGGGTAAACCCGGATTCGAACTTGCTGATCACCGCTTGGGCCCAGGCTTCGGAATAACCATTGCCGGTGGGGCTGGACTGGCCGTTGCGGTGATCACGGTTGAAGTAGAAGTTACGGTTGAGCACCGTCAGGCTGCTGCCCTCGATAAACCCTTCGGCTTTATCATCCGCCATCACCATGGACGGTCCGGAGCCGACCACCACCGCTAAAGCGGCCATCGACATTTTTGTATTGTTAACCATCAATCACTCCTTGGGTTCGGCAGAACGGGAACGTGCTTCGGCGTGGGTTTTTATTGTTCGGCGGAGAAGGCCCGCCGGCATGGTCGCCGGGTGACATCGTTGCAAGCTGCGGATAACGCCAAGGTGATGCGGGAATTACAATTTCGTTATGTGGGTGGAGTAAAAGCCCTAAGCATTCAGGTCAGGGTTGCGAGCTGATCGATCTCTGCCGAAGCAGTGATCAGCATCAGCTTTTGGTAGTTGAACCTTGCAATCAGTTAAGGAACAACACAATCCGAAGGCCCCGTTTTTTATTGCGTTGCCTAGGGACCAGCAGCCTCAAATCAAAATGGCCAACGATGTGTACTTGGCTACCATTGGATCCGCAGTAAGAAGTTTCATCGGTTCTGTCATTGCAGTGGCCACGATGAGGCGGTCGAACGGATCACGATGGTGAGGTTCCAGATCTTTCACCGCAATGGCGTGTTCGGATGAAACAGGTAGTTCAATAAATCCGCTTTGGATGCAGTATTGGCGGATTTCCTCCAGATCAACGCTTAGCTTTCCTAGACCGACCTTGATAGCCATTTCCCAGAAGGTCGCGGCGCTGACATAAACTTCAGTGGCGTTATTAATGAGTTGTCGGGCTTTGCCAGATAATTTCTGATCGTCGGCGAGTGTCCAGAGCAGTACATGGGTATCGAGCAACACCCTCATGGTTGCTGCCCTTCAAATGCATCCAGCAGGTCGTCTGGCAAAGCGGCGTCGAAGCCGTCGGTAAGGATGAGTTTGCCTTTCATCGCTCCAATTCGCTGTCCGCGCGGTCTTTCCACTGGAACCAGGCGGGCAAGGGGACGGCCGTGTTTGGCGATCGTGATGACTTGTCCGGCGGCTGCGTCATCGACGAGTTTGGATAAATTGTTTTTTGCTTCTGCTAACGGAACAATGATCATGATTCGCCCCTCCCTATATTCTGGACAAATATAGCCAGAATTTTGTGGAGCTGCAAAATTGCGCAAGACGTCAGCACAGACGAATGGCAAAAGGGTCGGTTTGATGTCGTAGCGCTCAGGTGAAGCTTCGTTCCGACGTCCAGTGGCCAAAGCGTCAGATCCGTCTACCAGTTCATAAAAGATGTCGCGTTTCATTGCTCGTCCTCGCTTCGGTTTGTCTGTCCGGCAGGCACTCAAGATAGAGGCACTACCCCAATTCTGGCTGTAGGACGAACCTGACGATTCCGCGAGAGCTTTCTGGGATTAGAGAAGGAGGGCAGGGCAGCAGTAACAAATCCCACAAACGCAAAAACGGCACCCGAAGGTGCCGTTTCTGTTTTCTACCAAGTGTCGCTTAAGCGATCAACCCGCCAACCCCGCCTGCTGAACCAGCACCAGCAACGGTTGCGGATACAGACCGAGGAAGAACGCCAGTGCGGCGATCGCCAGCAGCATCACGCCGCCTGCACGTTGTTCCCAGTGCAGTTGTGCATCGTGGCGACGCAGGTTCGGTTCGATCAGGTACAGGGTGACCATCACGCGCAGGTAGTAGAAGACGCCGATGGCGCTGCCCAGAACCAGGGAACCGACCAGCCACCATTGGTGCGACTCGACACCGGTAGCGATGATGTAGAACTTGCCGATGAAGCCCGCGGTCAGCGGGATACCGGCCAGGGACAGCATCATCACGGTCAGTACGGCGGTCAGGTACGGACGGCGCCAGAACAGGCCGCGGTATTCGTACAGCGCATCCGCGTCACGGCCGTTGTACGGCGAGGACATCAGGGTGATCACGCCGAACGCGCCGAGGCTGGTGATCACGTAGGTGACCAGGTACACGCCGATGGCTTCCACGGCCAGGCCTTTGCTCGCCACCAGGGCGATCAGCAGGTAACCGAAGTGAGCGATGGACGAGTAACCCAGAAGACGCTTGAGGTTGCTCTGGGTCAGTGCCAGCAGGTTACCGAACAGGATCGACGCGATGGCGATGATGGTCAGCACGTCGCTCAGGACACCGCTGCTTGCAGCCGGCGAGATCTGGAACAGACGCACCATCACTGCGAACACAGCGACTTTGGACGCGGTGGCCAGGAACGCGGCCACCGGTGCCGGAGCACCTTCGTAAACGTCCGGGGTCCAGAGGTGGAACGGTACCAGCGACAGCTTGAACGCCAGACCGATCAGCATCATGCCCAGGCCCAGTTGCGCCAGCGAGCTTGGCAGGCCGGTGGCTGCGAGGGCCTGGCCGATACCGACGAAGCTCAGGCTGCCGGAGTCGGCATACAGCAGGGCCATGCCGAACAACAGGAACGCGGAACCGGCGGCCGACAGCACCATGTACTTGATGCCGGCTTCCAGCGAACGCTTGTTGAAGAAGGCATACGCCACCAGACCGTAGACCGGTACCGAGAGCAGTTCCAGACCGATGAACAACCCGGCCAGGTGCTGCGCGCTGACCAGAACCAGGCCACCGGCAGCGGCCATCAGGATCAGCAGGTAAAGTTCTTCACGGTTGCCCGGGTAACCCGAACCGCCATCGCCGAGGTAGGCGTGGGCGAGGGTCACACAAGCGAGGGTGGCGACCAGGATCAGCGCCATGTACAGACAAGCGAAGGTGTCGATCTGCAGCAATGGCGTCACGGCCAGAGGCGCGACTTTCAGGGCTGGCAGGATCGACAGCAATGCCAGGTTCAGGCCCGCCACGGAAATCAGGAAGGTCTGCGAGTGGTTGCGGCGCCAGGCGATCGCCAGCATCACCACGATGATCGTGGCGCTGGTGATCAACAACGGCGCAAGCGCGATAAAGTGTTGAGTCGTGAATTCCATAGCGCTCTTACCGGGCCGAAGCGAGTTGAGTGAAGGCGGTACCGAGCCATTGCTGCACGCCATGCATCGTCGCAGCAGAGGTATCGAGGAACGGTTGCGGGTACACGCCGATGTAAATCAGCAGCGCCGCAAGCCCAACCACCATGATCAGTTCGCGACCATCCATGCCATGCAGCACCGCGTCCGACTTGGACGGGCCGAAGTAGGCACGGTGGATCATGATCAGCGAGTAGACCGAACCGAACACCAGGCCGGACGTCGCGATGATCGTGATCCATGGGGCGGCCGGGAACGTGCCGATCAGGATCAGGAACTCACCCACAAAGTTACCGGTACCCGGCAAGCCCAGCGACGCGGCTGCGAAGAACAGGCTGATGGCTGGCAGGTAAGCGATCTTCGACCACAGGCCGCCCATCTCACGCATGTCGCGGGTATGAGTGCGCTCGTACAGTTGACCACTGAGGATAAAGAGTGCCGCCGCCGACAGACCGTGCGCCAGCATCTGCATCACCGCGCCCTGCAGGGCCAGTTGGCTGCCGGAGTAGATGCCGATCAACACGAAACCCATGTGGGAAACGGAGGAGTAGGCGATCAGGCGCTTGATGTCGGTTTGGGCGAAGGCCAGGAACGCACCGTAGAAGATCCCGATCAGACCCAGGGTCATGGCGATCGGCGCAAACTCGGCCGAGGCATTCGGGAACAGCGGCAGGGCGAAACGCAGCAGACCGTAAGCAGCGGTTTTCAGCAAGATACCGGCCAGGTCGACCGAACCCGCTGTTGGCGCCTGGGCGTGAGCGTCAGGCAACCAGGAGTGGAACGGCACCACTGGCAGCTTCACCGCGAAGGCGATGAAGAAGCCGAGCATCAGGATGTACTCGGTGGTCAACGACATCTTGGTTTTCAACAGGTCGGCGTAGTTGAAGGTAATCACGCCGGTTTCGTCGAAGTTGACCAGGACCAGGCCCAGGATCGCCACCAACATGATCAGGCCGGAAGCCTGGGTGAAGATGAAGAACTTGGTCGCCGCGTAGATCCGGGTTTTCTTGCCGTCCGAAGAACTGTGACCCCAGAGCGCGATGAGGAAGTACATCGGCACCAGCATCATTTCCCAGAAGAAGAAGAACATGAACAGGTCGAGGGCGAGGAACACGCCGACGACACCGCCCAGGATCCACATCAGGTTCAAGTGGAAGAAACCAACGTGACGCTGGATCTCTTTCCACGAGCAAAGTACCGAGAGGATACCCAGCAGGCCGGTCAGCAGGATCATCAACAGCGACAGGCCGTCGAGGGCCAGGTGCACGCTGATGCCGAAGCGCTCGATCCAGATGTGCTTGAACTCGAGCACCCAGGTCGGATCGGCGCCAGGCGCCGGAGCAAATGAATAATCACCGTGGGCCCACAGCCAGAGGCCGAGTGCGAGTTCCAGGGTCATGGTCAACAGCGCAATCCAGCGGGGGAGGGTAGCGCCGAAGCGCTCACCCATCCAGCACAGCAGGCCGCCGATGAAGGGGATCAGGATTAGCCAAGGCAGAATCATGACGGGCTCAATTCCTTTCGCAAGTTCGCAAGGTTCATATTCAGACCGCTACCAGCACGATGGCGCCGATGACCAGCACGGAGCCGGCTGCCATCGATGCCGCGTACCAACGCAGTTGACCGGTTTC
Source organism: Pseudomonas sp. FW305-20 (assembly GCF_058788075.1). Taxonomy (NCBI): domain Bacteria; kingdom Pseudomonadati; phylum Pseudomonadota; class Gammaproteobacteria; order Pseudomonadales; family Pseudomonadaceae; genus Pseudomonas; species Pseudomonas sp. FW305-20. The sequence continues at coordinate 86,195 of NZ_JBYTAJ010000008.1, forward strand.
GGTACGACTCAGGGCGGTGTGACCGCCTTTGGCCATACGCGGGATCAGACCGATGGTCTGGTCGAGCGGGTCTCTGCGCAGTGCGTGGCTGAGCGCAAGGTATGGCTTGACGAACAGTTTGTCGTAGATCCAGTCGAAGCCCCAGGCAGCGAACCACCAGGCCGAAAGGAAGCGGCCGATGCCGCTGTTGGCGATAGCAGTGACGAAACGACGCTTGCCGAGGAACAGCAAGGCGGCCAGCAGGATCCCGGCCAGGGCGATAGCGCCCGAGGCGATTTCCAGGCTGTGCTTGGCGTCGCCGCCGGCATGGCCGACGCTTTCTGGCAGCACACCGTGCAGCGGCGGAACGATCATCGCGCCAATGGCGGTCGACAATACGATCAGCACCGACAGCGGCAGCCAGTGAGCGATGCCGTGACCGGCGTGCGCTTCGGTCTTCAATTCACCGTGGAACGCGATGAAGATCAGGCGGAAGGTGTACAGCGAGGTCATGAACGCGCCGACCAGACCTGCATAGAGCAGACCGTTGTTGCCGCTGGCGAACGCTTCCCAGAGGATTTCGTCCTTGGAGTAGAAGCCCGCGGTCACCAGTGGCAACGCCGCCAGAGCCGCGCCGCCGACGATGAAGCTGGCGTAGGCCAGTGGCAGTTTCTTCCACAGGCCGCCCATCTTGAAGATGTTCTGCTCGTGGTGGCAGGCAACGATCACCGCACCGGACGCAAGGAACAGCAGCGCCTTGAAGAAGGCGTGGGTCATCAGGTGGAAGATCGCGCCATCCCAGGCACCAACGCCCAATGCCAGGAACATGTAGCCGATCTGGCTCATGGTCGAGTAGGCGAGGATACGTTTGATGTCGGTCTGGACCAGTGCGGCAAAACCGGCGAGTACCAGGGTCACACCGCCGACAACGCCAACCAGGTGCAGGATCTCCGGCGCCAGGGTGAACAGGCCGTGAGTACGGGCGATCAGGTAGACACCGGCAGTTACCATGGTCGCGGCGTGGATCAGTGCCGAAACCGGAGTAGGACCGGCCATCGCATCCGCCAGCCAGGTTTGCAGCGGCAGTTGCGCCGATTTACCGACAGCGCCGCCCAGCAGCATCAGGGTCGCCATGACCATCCAGAAGTCGCCGGCCTGGAATTTCTGCGGTGCCAGCACCAGCAGTTCCTGGATGTTCAGCGTGCCCAGTTGCGCGAACAGGATGAACAGGCCGATGGCCATGAACACGTCGCCGATCCGGGTCACGATGAAGGCTTTGAGTGCCGCGTTACCGTTGTTGCGGTTGCTGTAGTAGAAACCGATCAACAGATACGAGCACAGGCCCACACCTTCCCAGCCGAAGTACAGGAACAACAGGTTATCGCCCAGGACCAGGAACAGCATGCTGGCGATAAACAGGTTGGTGTAGGCGAAGAAGCGCGAGTAACCGGCTTCACCGCGCATGTACCAGGACGCGAACAGGTGGATCAGGAAGCCGACGCCGACCACCACACCAAGCATGGTCAGGGACAGACCATCCAGGTACAGCGCGAAGTTAGGCGTAAAGCCTTCCACCGCCATCCACTGCCACAACACCATGGTGTAGTGACCGCCTTCAGGTGGCGCGACGTTGAATTGCCAGATCACATAAGCCGTGACGATGGCCGACAAGCCGATGGAACCGACGCCGATCAGCGCCGACAGGTTTTCCGAAAAACGGCCGCGTGAGAACGCCAGCAGCAGGAAACCTATGAGAGGGAATACGAAAGTCAGATAGAGAAGATTCATCCGCGCATCTCGCTGGCAGCGTCGATATCGAGAGTGTGGAAGCGGCGATACAGCTGCAACAGAATCGCCAGGCCAATACTGGCCTCGGCGGCTGCCAGGCTGATCACCAGGATGAACATGATCTGTCCATCCGGCTGCGCCCAGCGGCTACCGGCAACGATGAAGGCCAGTGCGGAGGCATTCATCATGACCTCCAGGCTCATCAGCACGAAAAGAATGTTGCGCCGGACCATCAGGCCGACCAGACCGAGGCAGAACAGGATGCCGGCGACCGCCAGACCATGCTCCATAGGGATAGCAGGCATCGTCATTGCTCCTTGGCTTCGTTGCGGCCCAAGTGGAACGCCGTGACGGCTGCGGCGAGCAGCAGCATCGAGGCGAGTTCGACCACCAGCAGATAAGGACCGAACAGGCTGATGCCCACGGCCTTGGCGTCTACGGTGGTGTGGCCGATGGCCTGGCCGCTGGCGTCGCTGAACAGCACGTACAGCAGTTCAACCAGCAGCAGGGTCCCGAGCGCGACCGGGCCGAGCCAGATGCCGGGCTTGAGCCAGACGCGCTCTTGCTGAACCGAGGCCGGGCCCAGGTTCAGCATCATCACCACGAACACGAACAGCACCATGATGGCGCCAGCGTAGGCGATCACTTCGAGCACACCGGCAAACGGTGCGCCGAGGGCGAAAAACGTCATCGCCACGGCAATCAGCGAAATGATCAGGTAGAGCAGGGCGTGCACGGGGTTGGTGTTGGTGATCACGCGAAGCGTGGACACAACAGCGATACCCGATGCGAAATAGAAAGCGAATTCCATCTTTCTTCCTTAAGGCAGCAAGCTCTTCACGTTGATCGGTTCGGCTTCATTTTGCGCGGAGCCTTTTGGCTTACCGGCAATCGCCATACCTGCAACACGATAGAAGTTGTAATCAGGGTTTTTGCCGGGGCCGGAGATCAGCAGATCTTCTTTCTCGTACACCAGGTCCTGACGTTTGAACTCGGCCATCTCGAAATCCGGTGTCAGCTGGATCGCGGTGGTCGGGCAGGCTTCCTCGCAGAGGCCGCAGAAAATGCAGCGCGAGAAGTTGATACGGAAAAATTCCGGGTACCAGCGACCGTCATCGGTTTCAGCTTTCTGCAGCGAGATGCAGCCAACCGGGCACGCCACGGCGCACAGGTTGCAGGCTACACAGCGCTCTTCGCCGTCGGGGTCGCGGGTCAGCACGATGCGGCCACGGAAGCGCGGCGGCAGGTAAACCGCCTCTTCCGGGTATTGCAGCGTGTCGCGCTTGCGGAAGGCGTGGCCGAAGATCATCACCAGGCTGCGAAGCTGGGTGAAGAAGCCATGCACGATGTCAAATATGTACTTCATGATTCTCTATCCTCACTGAGCCGCGACAGCGGGCGTGTTGAGCAACACGATCGCAGCGGTCACCAGCATGTTGACGAGGGTCAGCGGCAGGCAGAACTTCCAGCTGAAATCCATCACTTGGTCATACCGTGGGCGCGGAATCGAAGCGCGCAGCAGGATGAAGAACATGATGAAGAACGCGGTTTTCAGTGCGAACCAGATGAACGGGATCTGCGGCAGAATGCCGAACGGACCGTGCCAGCCACCGAAGAACAGGGTCACCAGCAGCGCCGAAATCAGCACGATGCCGATGTACTCACCGACGAAGAACATGCCCCATTTCATGCCGGCGTATTCAATGTGGTAACCGTCGGCCAGTTCCTGCTCCGCTTCCGGCTGGTCGAACGGGTGACGGTGAGTCACAGCGACGCCGGCAATGAAGAAGGTCAGGAAACCGAAGATCTGCGGAATGATGAACCACATGTTCTGCGCCTGGTATTCAACGATGTCGCGCATGTTGAACGAGCCGACCTGGATCACGATGCCCATCAGCGACAGGCCCATGAACACTTCGTACGACACGGTTTGTGCCGAGGCCCGCAAGCTGCCCAACAGGGCGAACTTGTTGTTGCTCGACCAGCCGGCGAACAGCACCGCGTAGACCGACAGACCAGCCATGGCGAAGAAGAACAGGATGCCGATGTTGATGTCCGCCACACCCCAGGTCGGGGTGATCGGGATGATCGCGAAGGCAATCAGCAAGGCGCTCATGGCCACGACCGGCGCCAAGGTGAAGATCACCTTGTCGGCGAACGGCGGGGTCCAGTCTTCCTTGAAGAACATCTTGATCATGTCGGCCGCAATCTGGAACGCGCCGAACGGGCCGACGCGGTTCGGACCGTAACGGTCCTGCCAGAGGGCGAGCAGACGACGCTCGACCCAGCTCAGCAGCGCGCCGCACACCACCACGGCGAGCAGAATCACGATGGCCTTGAGGACCGCGATGATCACGTCAATCACTTCAGGCGTGAACCAGGTCATTGAGCTGCCTCCTGCAGACCGTCAACGGATTTGCCAAAGATCGCTGGCGGAATGCCGGCGATACCGGCCGGCAATGCGACCAAGCCGGCACCCAGCTCTTCGTTGATGCGCAGTGGCAGACGCAGGGTCTGGCCAGCAACGCTCAAGCTCAGCAAGGCACCGTCATTGACACCCAGGCGGTCGGCTTCTGATTTGGCCAGCGACACGTAAGCGGCCGGGATGCGTTCCTGAACCGGCGCGGCTTTGGAAGAGTTCTCTTCGCTGCCGAACAGGTGGAAGAACGGCACGACCTGCCAGGTGCCCGGCGCCGGGTTGAACGCGCGAGGAACACTGGCGAACCAGTTCAGCGAATCACCGGTGCTTTCGATCAGGCGGGTGCCCGGGTCGCCAGCGCGGATATGACCACCGACTTCGTCCTGGAACTTGTTCCAGGCTTGCGGCGAGTTCCAGCCCGGAGACCAGGCGAATGGCACTTGCTGACGCGGTTCGGCCGAGCCCGAGTAACCTTCCATGGAGAACGAGAACGCGGTGTCGTTATCTTGGGAAGTGCGCGGTTCGTGCACGCTGATATCGGCGCGCATGGCAGTACGACCGGAGTAACGCAGCGGTTCGCGAGCCAGTTTCAGGCCTTTGATACGGAACGCGGCGGACGGTGCGGCGCTGACGATGCCGGCCAGTTGCGGAGTGCTTGCGGCACAGGCAGCGGTGACGTGGTCCAGTTGGGTCCAGTCGATCGGCTGGCTCAACAGGGTAGCGCGCAGGGCATGCAGCCAGCGCCAGCCTTCGTGAACCATGATGCTTGCGTCGAGGTAAGTCGGGTCGAAGACCTGGAAGAAGCGCTGGGCGCGGCCTTCCTGGCTGACCAGCGTACCGTCGCCTTCAGCGAAGCTGGCAGCTGGCAGAACCAGGTGCGCACGATCGCTGGTAGCGGTCTTCTGATGGTCCGCCACGATTACCACTTTCGCGGCGTTCAGGGCAGCATCGACACGGGCTTTGTCGGTACGGGTGTACAGATCGTTTTCCAGCACGACGATGGCGTCGGCCTTGCCGTCGATCACCGCTTGCAGCGCGGCATCGACCGAGTCGCCACCGAGCATGGCCAGGCCGAGGCTGTTGGCCTCCGGCACGATCAGGCTGATGGAACCGTTCTTCTCGCGCAGCTTCAGGGCCTTGGCGATGTTCGCCGCGGCTTCGATCAGCGCCTTGGAACCCAACGAGGTGCCGGCAATGATCAGCGGACGCTTGGCGGCGAGCAGGGCGTCGGCAATGCGCTTGGCCAACTCGAGAGCTTCAGCGTCCAGGCCTTCTACGGCAGGCGCGCTGGCATCGAGGGCGTGAGCCACGGCGAAACCGATGCGGGCCAGGTCGTCTGGCGCAGCGTGAACGCATTCTTCAGCGATGTCGTCGAGCTTGGTTTCAGCCAGGCTGGCGATGAACAGCGGGTTCAGCGCGTTCTGACCGATGTTCTTCACGGCAGCGTCGAGCCAAGGCTGAACGCGCATGGCGTCGGCCATGTCTTCGGCTTTGCCTTTGACCGATTGACGCAGGGACAGGGCCATGCGCGCAGCGGTCTGGGTCAGGTCTTCGCCGAGGACGAAGATCGCGTCGTGGTCTTCGATGTCGCGCATGTTCGGGATCGGCAGCGGGCTGTCTTTGAGCACCTGCATGACCAGACGAATGCGTTCCAGCTCGCCGGCTTCGATACCGGAGTAGAAGTGCTCGGCGCCGACCAGTTCGCGCAACGCGTAGTTGCTTTCGAGGCTGGCACGCGGCGAACCGATACCGACGATGTTGCGACCGCGCAGCAGATCGGCGGCTTTATCCAGCGCTTCATCGAGGGTCAGCTTGGCGCCGTTGGCCAGCTTTGGCTGACGCGGGCGGTCTTCGCGGTTGACGTAGCCGTAGCCGAAACGGCCACGGTCGCACAGGAAGTACTGGTTTACCGAACCGTTGAAACGGTTTTCGATACGACGCAGTTCACCGTAGCGCTCGCCCGGGGAAATGTTGCAACCGCTGGAGCAGCCATGACAGATGCTCGGCGAGAACTGCATGTCCCACTTGCGGTTGTAGCGTTCGGAGTGAGTCTTGTCGGTGAACACACCGGTCGGGCAGACCTCGGTGAGGTTGCCGGAGAACTCGCTTTCGAGGGTGCCGTCTTCAACGCGACCGAAGTACACGTTGTCGTGGGCGCCGAATACGCCGAGGTCGGTGCCGCCAGCGTAGTCTTTATAGAAGCGCACGCAGCGGTAGCAAGCGATGCAGCGGTTCATTTCGTGGGAAATGAACGGGCCCAGTTGCTGGTTCTGGTGAGTACGCTTGGTGAAGCGATAACGGCGCTCGTTGTGGCCGGTCATCACTGTCATGTCTTGCAGATGGCAGTGACCGCCTTCCTCACAGACCGGGCAGTCGTGAGGGTGGTTGGTCATCAGCCATTCAACGACGCTGGCGCGAAACACTTTCGCTTCTTCGTCATCGATGGAGATCCAGCTGCCGTCGGTGGCGGGGGTCATGCACGACATGACGATCCGACCACGCTTGTCGTTTTCGTCGGTGTACTGCTTGACCGCGCACTGGCGGCAAGCGCCAACGCTGCCAAGGGCTGGGTGCCAGCAGAAATAAGGGATATCGAGGCCTAGCGACAGACATGCCTGTAACAGGTTGTCTGCCCCATCGACTTCGAGCTCTTTGCCGTCTACGTGGATAGTGGCCATGGTTCAAAGTTCTTCGTTGGCCCGGTGTCAGCGGGCGTGGCTAATGGAATCTTGTTGTTCGCGTGAATCAACACAGCCGTTCAAGGCGTCATCACACGACAAAGCGAAGGGCACGGACCCTTCGCTTCTTTAAGCGTTTACGCGCCGACTACGATCGGCCTTGCCAGAGGCGGGACGACGGCGCTGGTAGGCGCGATGCCGGCTTCGAACTCATGGCGGAAGTATTTGATTGCGCTGCCCAACGGCTCCACGGCGCCCGGTGCGTGAGCACAGAAGGTCTTGCCTGGGCCGAGGAAACCGACCAGACCCAGCAGGGTCTCGATATCGCCGGCTTGCCCTTCACCGTTCTCGATCGCGCGCAGCAGCTTGACGCTCCACGGCAAACCGTCACGGCACGGGGTGCAGAAACCGCAGGATTCGCGGGAGAAGAACTCTTCCATGTTGCGCAGCAGGGAAACCATGTTGACGCTGTCGTCCACCGCCATGGCCAGGCCGGTACCCATACGGGTGCCCACTTTGGCGATGCCGCCGGCGTACATTTGCGCGTCCAGGTGTTCCGGCAACAGGAAACCGGTACCGGCGCCACCAGGCTGCCAGCACTTGAGCTTGTAACCGTCGCGCATGCCGCCGGCGTAGTCTTCGAACAACTCGCGACCGGTGACGCCGAACGGCAATTCCCACAGGCCCGGGTTCTTGACCTTGCCGGAGAAGCCCATGAGCTTGGTGCCCATGTCTTCACTGCCTTCGCGGGCCAACGATTTGTACCAGTCCACGCCGTCGGCAATGATCGCCGGCACGTTGCACAGGGTTTCAACGTTGTTCACGCAAGTCGGCTTGCCCCACACGCCCACGGCGGCAGGGAAGGGCGGCTTGGAGCGCGGGTTGGCGCGGCGGCCTTCGAGGGAGTTGATCAGTGCGGTTTCTTCACCGCAGATGTAACGCCCGGCGCCGGTGTGGACGAACAGCTCGAAATCGAAGCCGCTGCCCAGGATGTTCTTGCCCAGCAGGCCCGCTGCCTTGGCTTCTTCGACGGCACGGTTCAGGTGCTTGGCGGCGGTGGTGTATTCGCCACGCAGGAAGATGTAGCCACGGTAGGTTTTCAGCGCGCGAGCACTGATCAGCATGCCTTCGATCAGCAGATGGGGCAGTTGCTCCATCAGCATGCGGTCTTTCCAGGTGTTCGGTTCCATCTCGTCCGCGTTGCACAGCAGGTAGCGGATGTTGATGGATTCGTCCTTGGGCATCAGGCCCCACTTCACGCCTGTGGGGAAGCCTGCACCGCCGCGACCTTTAAGACCGGAGTCCTTCACGGTCTGGACGATGTCGTCCTGAGCCATGTCGGCGAAGGCCTTGCGCGCAGCGGCGTAACCGTTCTTGGCCTGGTACTCGTCGAGCCAAACGGCTTCGCCGTCGTCACGCAGACGCCAGGTGAGCGGGTGAGTCTCGGCCGACCGCTTGATGCGGTTGGCTGGACCGAAGGAAGTCAGGGTCATACGTAGCCCTCGAGCAATTTGGCAACGCCGGCAGGCTGCACATCACCGAATGTGTCGTCGTCGATCATCAACGCCGGCGCCTTGTCGCAGTTGCCGAGGCAGCAGACCGGCAGCAGGGTGAAACGACCGTCGGCGGTGGTCTGACCCAAGCCGATGCCCAGATTGCTCTGGATTTCGCTGACTACCGATTCATGGCCGCCGATGTAGCAGACCATGCTGTCGCAGACGCGAATGATGTGACGGCCGACCGGCTGACGGAAGATCTGGCTATAGAACGTCGCCACGCCTTCAACGTCGCTGGCCGGGATGCCGAGGATCTCGCCGATGGCGTAGAGCGCGCCATCAGGCACCCAGCCACGTTCCTTCTGGACGATCTTCAAGGCTTCGATCGACGCCGCGCGCGGGTCTTCGTAGTGATGCAGCTCGTGCTCGATGGCCGAGCGCTCGGTTTCGCTCAGGGCGAAACGGTCTGTCTGGATAAGCGTGCTGTTCATGCTTAGCGGTCCACGTCGGCCATAACGAAATCGATACTACCCAGGTACGCAATCAAGTCCGCGACCATGCTGCCTTTGATCACCGAAGGGATCTGCTGCAGGTGCGGGAAGCTTGGGGTGCGAATCCGGGTGCGGTAGCTCATGGTGCCGCCATCGCTCGTCAGGTAATAACTGTTGATGCCCTTGGTCGCTTCAATCATCTGGAAGGATTCGTTGGCCGGCATGACCGGGCCCCACGAAACTTGCAGGAAGTGCGTGATCAGGGTCTCGATGTGCTGCAGGGTGCGCTCTTTCGGTGGCGGCGTGGTCAGCGGGTGATCCGCCTTGTACGGGCCTTCCGGCATGTTGCGCATGCACTGCTCGATGATCTTCAGGCTCTGGCGCATTTCTTCGACACGCACGATGCAACGGTCGTAGGCATCGCCATTGGCCGCCAGCGGTACTTCGAATTCGAAGTTCTCGTAACCGGAGTACGGGCGAGCCTTGCGCAGGTCGAAATCGCAACCGGTCGAACGCAGGCCGGAACCGGTGACGCCCCATTCCAGGGCTTCTTTGGTGTTGTAGGCGGCGACGCCGATGGTCCGGCCACGCAGGATGCTGTTGTCCAGTGCGGCTTTCTGGTATTCGTCCAGACGCTTTGGCATCCAGTCGATGAAGTCTTTCACCAGTTTTTCCCAGCCACGCGGCAGGTCGTGAGCGACGCCACCGATGCGGTACCAGGCCGGGTGCAGACGGAAACCGGTAATGGCTTCGATCACCGTGTACGCCTTCTGACGGTCGGTGAACGTGAAGAACACCGGGGTCATGGCGCCGACGTCCTGGATGTAAGTCCCCAGGAACAGCAGGTGGCTGGTGATCCGGAAGAACTCGGCCATCATGATGCGGATGACGTCGACCTTCTCAGGCACCTTGATGCCGGCCAGCTTCTCGACCGAGAGCACGTACGGCAGGTTGTTCATCACGCCGCCGAGGTAGTCGATACGGTCGGTGTACGGAATGAAGCTGTGCCAGGACTGACGCTCGGCCATCTTCTCGGCACCACGGTGGTGGTAACCGACGTCCGGCACGCAGTCGACGATCTCTTCACCGTCCAGCTGCAGAATGATGCGGAACGCACCGTGCGCGGAAGGGTGGTTAGGACCGAGGTTGAGGAACATGTAGTCCTCGTTCGCACCGGAACGCTTCATGCCCCAGTCTTCAGGCTTGAAGCGCGCGGCCTCTTCCTCAAGCTGTTGCTTGGCCAGGGTCAGGCTGAACGGGTCGAACTCGGTGGCACGTGCCGGGAAGTCCTTGCGCAACGGGTGACCTTCCCAGGTCGGCGGCATCATGATGCGGGTCAGGTGCGGGTGACCGGCAAAGTTGATGCCGTACATGTCCCACACTTCACGCTCGTACCAGTTGGCGTTCGGCCAGATGCCGGTCACGGTCGGCACGCTGAGGTCGCTCTCGGACAAGGCGACCTTGATCATTACGTCACTATTACGCTCGATCGACATCAAGTGATAGAACACAGTGAAGTCGGCGCCGCTTGGCAGCCCTTGACGCTTGGTGCGCAGACGCTCGTCCACGCCGTGCAGGTCATAAAGCATGACGTACGGCTTGGGCAGGTTGCGCAGGAAGGTCAGGACTTCGACGAGTTTGGCGCGGGCAACCCAAAGCACCGGCATGCCGGTGCGAGTAGGCTGGGCGGTGAACGCCTCGGGGCCAAAACGGTTGTTCAGTTCGACGACCACATCCTGGTCGTCTGCCTTATAAGGCGGGATGTACAGAGCACTGCCTGTAGTCATGGTTATTTATCGCTTTCGGTCAACGTAAAGAATGAAGCCAGGTTCTCGTTCTATAAAAGAAGCAGGTCTGGATCAGACTTCGTCGGGGCTGCGCAGGTTGGTGACTGCGATTCGCTGTTCGCGGCGCTGTTCCTTTTGCGAAGGCATCTCGGCGCGGTACACGCCTTGATCGCCGACGACCCAGGAAAGCGGACGACGCTCCTGTCCAATCGACTCCTGCAAGAGCATCAAGCCTTGCAAAAAAGCTTCTGGGCGGGGCGGGCAGCCAGGCACGTAGACGTCCACGGGCAGGAACTTGTCCACCCCTTGAACGACGGAGTAGATGTCGTACATGCCACCGGAGTTGGCGCACGAACCCATGGAGATAACCCATTTAGGTTCGAGCATTTGCTCGTAGAGACGCTGGATGATCGGCGCCATCTTGATGAAGCAGGTACCGGCGATAACCATGAAATCCGCCTGACGCGGCGATGCCCGGATAACCTCGGCGCCAAAGCGCGCGATGTCGTGGGGCGCCGTGAAGGCGGTGGTCATTTCCACGTAGCAGCACGAAAGACCGAAGTTGTACGGCCACAGGGAGTTCTTGCGCCCCCAGTTGATCGTGCCGTTAAGCACGTCTTCGAGCTTGCCCATGAAAATGTTTTTGTGGACTTGATCTTCTAACGGATCGGAAACGGTTTCCCGTTCGCCAATCGGATACTGCTCGTTAGGAGCATCGGGGTCGATCCTGGTGAGATTGTATTGCATTGCCAAAGCCTCATTGTTTCAGCTTCGCTTGCCGCTTAAGACGAGCTGCCGGAGCCCAGTCAAGGGCGCCCACTCGAAATAGGTAGACAAGACCTGCCAACAGAATTGCTATGAAAACGAGAGCTTCGACGAATCCGGTCCAGCCGCTTTCGCGGACGGACACAGACCAGGCAAAGAGAAAAAGGGCTTCGATATCGAAGATCACGAAGAGCATCGCGACCAGATAGAATTTTGCAGAGAGCCGCAGACGGGCGCCACCTGTAGGCAGCATGCCGGATTCGAACGGTTCGTTTTTGCTGCGGCCCCAGGCTTTTGACCCAAGGAGGCTGGAAACGCCGAGCATGAAGGCACAAAGGCCGACAACGCCCAGAAGGAAAATGGCAAAGCCCCAGTTGTGGGCCATGAGTCCTGTCGCTTCGGGCATGCTGGTAATCCTTAACAGAGAGCAAAGGTCTCTGAGCTTGAAAAGAAATAAAGCAGTGACGATATGTCGCAGCAATCAATCCCGCTGATTTTATGGCACAACACCGTGCAAGTAAAATTCAGATAGCGAAATTATTTACAGGAATAAGGACATAGCGTACCTCCAAAGCTCCGCAGCCCATGCGGTTCGGGCATTAGCCGGAATTTCATCAATATTGTTTTGTTGGGAATGTAACGAATATAGCGACAGCTAAATGATAATCAATACTGTTTGTGCCGGTTTTCAAACTGTCTAATGGGGTGAGGGTCGGAAAGTTGTCTTATATGCGCGTTACTACAAGTAGTGGCCGGGGTCGTTTTACCTTCTTTTCCTGATCGAGAAAATGCTCCGGATCAAGGTTTTCCGCACCGTTTGCGGCTTCTCGCATTCCCTGTGGCAGCCGGCGGTGCGGCGATCAGCGTGCCCCGCGACTTTCCGGGTTCTTTATGTGCAGCTGTGTCCCCCATCGATTACCAGATCCGCACCGGTCATCCAAGATGACTCATCAGATGCCAGCAGGATGGCAGCGCCTGCCATATCTGCAGGCATTCCAGCACGCTGCATGGGAATCTCCTTTTTCCTGTTTTGCCAAATCTCTGGGGAGTCCCGCCACTGATTGGCGTTACCACTGGTCGCGGTCAGCCCCGGTGAAATCGTGTTGACTCTGATGCCATAGGGTGCCAGTTCTACCGCGCAGCTTCGAGTAAGCATCGACAGTGCTGCTTTGCTTGCCTGATAAGCTGACATTCGACTGACCGCCTTGAAGGCACTGACCGATGAAATGTTAATGATGCTGCCGCCCTGTTTGCGAGCGATGCAGTCTTTTGCAAAGCGTTGAGCCATAAAAAATGGAAAGCGGAGGTTGACCGCAAGGGTGCGTTCGTACTCGTCTTCGCTCAGCTCAAGAAACGGAGTACGGGTTATGAATGCCGGATTGTTGACGAGTATATCCAAGGGACCAACGGCTGCTTGCGCTTCTTCAAAGAGTGCATCAATGCTGGTGCTTGCGGCATCCATAAGGGTGAAGCCGGCCCGCTGGCCAACTTGTTCAGCTAATGCAATTACTGCACGAGCCCCAGCCTCGTCAGTGCGGGCGGTAATGAAAACATCGGCGCCCTGGGCAATGTAGGTTTCGGCTATAGCTCTTCCAATGCCTGCCGATGCACCTGTTATAAGCGCTCGCTTGCCTCTTAGTCTTCCATTCATGATGAGTTAATACTCCGCAGAGAGTTTGCTGGTCGTGTGCATAACGTATGAATATGGCGTGATACTTGAATGTAGACGGTGCGTCGCTTTTTGCTAGCGTGAATTCTAATAGTAGTGTCTTCGTTTGTTGCCTCGTGTTGCGGTTCTGGGTTGGGGTTTTTATTCCAAGTTTGTGGGGGGCGGACGCGGTTATCTGTTGTGTTTTGAATATGAGCGGAAATTCTCAGAAAATTCCTACGGATCATTCACTTTTCAATGAGCGAACTTTCCTAAGCATTGGTGGAATTTGATTTTATGAGATTGATAGTACGCTGCCATTAGGTAAATTAGATGGCTAGATAGATGGCATTGAAATCAGTATTGGTCTGACTCTTAAGTCCATAGAGAGAGGTCATGTATGTCTGAGCAAATAAATAAGTTTATAAACACCGCCAGGTCGGTAGAGATCGGTAATCCCTCTTGGGCGCTTGCGCAAAATTCGGGGCTGACCGATTTGAGTATCAAGCATGCTCAGCAGGGACGTATGCAGGACCAGAATGGTCATTTATTCATGAATATGTGCTCGTGTTCATATTTGGGTCTTGAAGTCGATGAGCGTCTGGCTCGACGTGCCGCAGATTATGTGTTGAGTTGCGGTACTGTGAATTTGCCCACCTCACGTATCAGAATAAGGCTGAAAGAACTCGATGAACTTGAAGAAGCCTTATCGGCACATTTTGCTTGTCGAGCGTTCACCGCGACTTCCTGCAGCGCGGGCATTGTCGCGTCTTTACCCTTACTGGCAGCCGGGATGTTTACTGATGGCCAGCGCCCTGTTTTGATTTTTGATAAGCATGCCCACTTTGCTCTGAATCAGGTAAAGGCCATCTGTGGTGATGAAACGCAAGTTGTCACTTGCAATCATAATGATGTCGACTTTATTGAGGATATGTGTAAGCGCCATCCTTTGGTCGCGTATGTTGCTGACGGTGCTTACAGTATGGGGGGAAGTGCGCCTGTTGAGCGACTGTTGGCTTTGCAGGACAAATATGGGCTATTTCTATACTTCGATGATTCTCATTCATTAAGTGCCTATGGCGAGAAGGGAGAGGGCTATATTCGTACTTTCATGCCTGAGCTTAATCCGCGAACCATACTGGTTTATTCATTGGCCAAGGCGTTTGGTGCCAATGGTGGCGGTATATATATGTCGGAAAAGTCCAATTATCACGAGGTTTTCCGCCGTTTTGGCGGGCCGATGTCCTATTCGCAATATGTAAACCCCGCCACTGTTGGCGCGGCCATGGCTTCCCTGGATATTCACAAGACCAGTGAACTGGCCGTTTTGCAGGAGAAACTCAATTCCAATATCCGCCTGTTCGACAGCTTGTTTGTGACGGAACACGCGGGATCGGGTTTGCCTATTCGGGTTATTCCCTTGGACAGTCCGGATATGGCGATTGGCGTTTCCGAGGGGGTATTCAAGCGTGGGTATTACACCTCGGCAGTCTTCTTCCCGATTGTGGCCAGGAATAAATCCGGTTTGCGCGTGATGATGCGTGCAGACATGTCCCAAGGCGATGTTCTGGGGTTCTGCTCCGCAGTTAAGGCGGAGATCGAAAGGGTTCGTCTGAGCTTGAAACCAGCCCAGTATTGAGAGGACATGATGATCAATCCCACACCAAGAAGCTTACTGTACTGCTCTGCTTTGTACCCCGGGCAATACGCTAAGAATAATCTGACTGATGTAATGGTGATTGACCTGGAGGATGGCGTGCCACTCCCACAGAAGGTTCAAGCACGGTTGTGTGTCGAGCAGTTCTACCGTGGCCATGTCTCGCAGCGCACGGCGCTGCGAATTAACCCTCTGCGCGATAATCAGGGATTGCTTGATCTGCTGCTGGTGCAATCGCTTGATCAGCGACCCGAGTTCATCGTCATGGCGATGACCGAGGCGGCTGCTGAAATAGATATTGTACGGGCCAATTTGAGCCGCGACGGAGAGAGCCCAAAGATTCTGGTTACGGTTGAGACGCCAGCCTGTCTACGTGATATTCACACCATCGCGTCCAGTGCTGATGGACTGATCTTCGGCTCCGCCGACTATGCGGCCAGCCTGGGTGTCACTATCGGAGGTTGGGCCAATATGCTGCATGCTCGCGCGAGCATCGTCTCGGCTGGCAGTGCGGCGAGGATCCCTGTGTTCGACACCGCCTACTTCAAACTCGATGATGAGATGGGACTTCTGCAAGAGTGCCGTGACGTCCGGGAGTTGGGTTTCAGTGGCAAGACGGCCATTCATCCAAAGCAAATATCCACTATCAATGAAGTCTTCACTCCGTCCGTTGCTGAATATGAGCATGCATTGGCAATTGTGCAGGCTTCGGAAAACAGCGGCGAAAAAATTACGAAATTGAAGAACCTGATGGTGGGGCCTCCGTTTGTAAAACAAGCAAGAAAATTGATCCAGCGCGCTCAAGAGTTGGGTCGGTGAGGAGAAGGCAATGGAACCGATGATTCTGGCCCACGAGCGGATCGGTGAAAATCGATATCGCGAGTCCTATGGCCTGCATTACGAACAGTTTGTGGTGGGTGATATTTTCGAGCACCGGCCCGGCCGTACCGTAACGGAGTTGGATAACATCTGGCAGTCATTTATCAATATGAATAACCATCCTGCGCATATCGATCTTGCGTATGCACAGCAAACCGAATTCAAGAAGTTGTTGGTCAACAGTTCGGTGACACTGTCCATTGTCAGCGGAATGACAGTGGCAACCATGAGTGCGCGTGCGATCGCAAATCTGGGCTGGGACGAGATTCGATTGCCGAACCCGGTCTATGTTGGTGACACCTTGTACGCTGAGAGTGAGGTGGTTTCCAAGCGCGAATCCCGGTCGCGTCCAGGGCAAGGCATCGTCACCATCAAGGTCATTGGACGCAAGCAGGATGGAACACCGGTGATCACTTACTTGCGTACATTCCTAGTTCCCCGGAACGGTATGTCGCAGGACTACCCCGTCGGATAAGGCAGCGCCATTCCGAGATTCTGGTCGCAGACCTGGCTGGCGGTGACCAACCGCAGCTCCAGGAATGACAGGCCCTTTCGAACAGCATCAATGGAACAAGGAATTGCCATGCTGCTTCTGAACAGTGAAGACATTGAGCGGTGTATCAATTTTCCAAGGCTTGTCCTGGCACTGGAGGAGGCTCATAGAGGGTTTGCGTTGGCGTCCCCGGTGGTCCCACAACGTTTGATCATTACACATGAGCGACAAAGAGCTTTCTCACTGTTCATGCCGGCATTTATACCCCAGAGCCAGACACTGGGGATTAAGGTGTCGTCATTTCATCCAGGCAACGCAGAGCGGGGGTTATCGTCAGTCAATGGCGCGGTTTTATTAATGGATATCGAAACCGGGCAGTTACTGGCGATACTCGACGGGGCGACCCTTACTGCCCTCCGTACCAGTGCCATGAGTGCCTTGGCGACGGACAAGCTTTGCCCGCATGAGTGGCTTAATTTGGCCGTCATCGGTGCCGGTACCCAAGCTGCGGCGCATATAAGAGCGATGACCACCATCCGGGAGTTGGGGTGGATCAAGGTGTATTCGCGTCGATTTAATCAAAGTGTCGCTTTGGCCGAACGTCTTTCCAATGAACTGTCGCTGCCGATCACTGCGGTGCGAAGTATGGATGAGGCGCTGGCCGATGCTGACATCGTCTGCACGACAACGTCCCATGATCGTGCGCAACCGCTGATTATGGCGCACCAACTGAAACCATCCGCCCATGTAAACGCCATTGGTGGCAGTTCGCTGCTGGCGTGTGAGATCGACCCTGCAATGTTGGCTGATGCTCAGGTTCATGTTGACCATCTGGGTTCCGCTCGATGTGAGTCGGGAGAAATTTCTCAGGCTTTAGCGTTATCGATAATCGGCGAAAAGGACATCCGTGAGATGAGTGCATTGGTTGCCGATCATTCTCCGCCGGCAATGCTGAAGCGTGGTCTGAGTTACTTCCGCAGCGTCGGGCATGCCAGTCAAGATATGGTGACTGCTACCTGTATCTATGCCTTGGCCAAGGAAAAGCACATCGGCATGAGCTGCAACTATCTAAGTACTTGAGGGTAGTTAAACCGGGACGTTTGAAACAGCAATCAATGTTGCCGACAGGGAAAGAGGAGCATTCATGAATATTCTGATGATCGATTCGTTGCGAGTGAATTATGTCGAGCCGGGGGAGTACTGCTGTGGGCCAGAGCAGCAGCCGTATGCAGTTGAGGTGACGTCCAATCCATCGGATGAGCAACTCGCCCGGGCCGACGGCATTATTGCCTTTCATTCGGTCGTCATCGATGAGCCGTTAGTTGCCAAAATGCATCGTTGCCGGGCGTTGGTGAAGGCGACCATCGGTCTTGATGATGTCGATGTCGAGGCCTTGAGCACGAAGGGCATTCTGCTCTCCAATATTGGTTCGGTGGGGGTAGAGGAAGTCGCGGAGCACGCCATGGCGCTCATATTGTCCGCCCAGCGAAAGCTTCTCGATTACGCCGCGCATACCAGGCGAGGCGGTTGGAGTTGGAGAGCGCATTCCGGTGAAGTTAAAGCGTGCCGCGACACGGTTCTGGGGCTGATCGGCTATGGGGCAACGGGGCAGGCATTGGCGCGCAGGGCGGCTGCCATGGGTTATCAGATCTGCTATTACGATCCTTGCGTTGAGAAATGTGTTGAAGGCATTGCAGAGGGCGGGTCACTGGAGTCTTTGTTCGCTAGGGCAGATGTCATATCGCTGCATCTGCCCCTCACCCCCGATACGCGACACCTGCTGAACGACCGGTGTTTTTCACGCATGAAGCGGGGTGCAACTCTGGTCAATACTGCGCGGGGCGCAATTGTCGATACCGACGCGTTGCAGCGGGCCTTGCAGTCCGGGCTTGTGTCCATGGCATTCCTGGACGTGCTGCAGGAAGAGCCGACCCCCCCACAGGCATTAATCGATCATGAACGTGTATTGCTGACACCCCATGCCGCGTTTTACAGCGAGCGATCGCTGGGTCAGTTGAAGGCCCGTGCTTTGGGAGCGATGCTGAGTTTGCTGCGAGGGGAAAGGGTGGATACCGTCGTCAATCCTGATTGCGCACGGATGGAGGCGAAGGGATATGCCTGAGTTGAAACTTGCAGGTCCTGAGACTTCGAAGCCTGGATTGCCGGCCTGGTTCGACCTGGCGATCGGCAACAGTATTCTTCAATACGGTCAGCGGTTGGCGGCGCGGCAATTACTGGTCAATACCTTGGGTAATATTGCGATACGCAACCATTGCCCGTACTGGCGGCGAGAAGTGATCTACACCAAGCACCGAGGCGTGTCGCTGGAAGAGTGCGGTCTTGAGCATCTGGCGGTGCTGGATATGCAATCCAATGAGCTGCTGCATGGTCGTTTTCGCCCTAGTGCAGGACATCAAATGCACCGGGAAATCATGCGGTGTCGCTCTGACGTTAATGCCACCGTGCATCTTCATCCCAATGAAGTCATTTCTTTTTTTGCTGTCATGCAGTGGCGTGAGATGGCGTATGTGTCCAATGACACCGCGCTGGTGATGGGCAAGCCACCGTGCATTCTTCGCGAAGGTGTGAACATCGAACTGGACGTCAGCGCCATTGGACAATGCGCGCATGACACCAACTGTATTGTCATGCCCGGTCATGGCATCACCAGTTTCGGCCGTGACCTGTCTGAGGCGTTTCATCGTGCTGTGGCATTCACTGCGGAAATCAGTCGGCTGATCACCAGCCAGTGTTTGTCGGCAGCCACTGGCAAGTCGGTCGTGTACGCGAGCGATGAACAGGTGCAGCACATGTACGAATCGGGTGAGCAGGTGATCTACGGGGGTATGCACAGATGAAGGTTCATGAGCATATCAAGCGTTCCGGGTTATGGAAGGTACCTGAACGCGACCTCTCGTCGGTGTTGCTGGATTTGAACGAAAATCAGTTTTTAAACGATTTTCTGCTGAGATTCATTGCCACCGAGTTACAGGCCCGGGATCTGTTTACCTACCCTAACTATCAGCCGCTGCTGGCCGAGCTGGCAAACTACTGCAAGGTTTCGACCGACAGCCTGCTGCTGACCAATGGTGCGGATCAGGCAATCGACTTGGTAGTGCGCTTGCTGTTTTCACCAGGGGATCGGGTGGTCATTCCGTCTCCGGTATTTTCCTTCTATTACCAGATGCTCAGTGTGAATGGTGTAGAACCGGTGATTGTGGGATTCGAGAAGCAAACACAGCATTTCACTCTCCCGACCAAAGCCATACTCGAAGCCTTGCAGGCGAGCCACGGGCTGATTCTGTGCAATCCCAATAATCCGTTGGGCGCGCGAATCGACGCTGAACAATTGAAGGTTCTGGTCGAGGCTTGTGTGAGACTGAACAAGCCAGTAATTGTTGATGAGAGCTACTTTGAATATTTGCAGCAGACCTGCCTGGACGCGTTCAGCTCAGTCAGGCAATTGTTCGTCATTCGCTCATTCTCCAAGTATTTCGGCCTTGCCGGATTGCGTTTGGGGTATGTCGTCACGCATCCGGAATCAATTCGCGAGTTGTTGAAGGTGCGAGGGCCTTGGGATGTCAACCACGTAGCGGTGAAAGCTGCCCTGTTCTGTTTGAATAACCGTAAAGCACTAGAGCAAGCCCACCATGAACTGGCGCAGGTCAAAAACGAGATAATCGAGTTTTGCCGGGTTTACGGAATCGTCGTTTTCGATAGCGAAACGAACTTTCTACTATTGGAAGACCATAGCGACGGCCGTTTGGCCAAGGCGTTCGCACGGGCAAACATTCGCGTAAGCGACTGTTCCCAATATCCTCACAGTTTCGGGTTACTTGAAAACATTCTGCGTGTAGTCGTGCCGGCGTCTTCGGATCTGAAAACATTCCTGATGGCGGTAATGCAGGGAAGCGGCAATGAGGGCAGCAAGAGCGATGTGAAGGAAGCAGTTCAGTAGTGAAGCCATTGCTGATAATGAGCGGTTTGGGCACTGGGATGCGCAATATCGTGCTGCTCCGATTGCTGTTCGTCATGACGAATGCCTTGGGTCCCTTCGCCGCTTTGTTTTTCCAGCGTCATTACCGGCTCGATAGTGCCGGGGTGGCATTGGTGATTACGCTGATGTCGGCGTTTTTTCTCGTGGGTAACGTGTTGGGAGGAGCGTTGGTCGGACGCTATACGTTCAGGACACTGTTGGTCTGCTCTTCTGTATGTTCATTTGTATGCTTGTTGTGCGGGATTTTGTTCAGTGCGCCGGTCGCATCCATTGCCATGGTTTTGCTGTTCATGTTCTGCGCGGGGCTGGTCACACCTGTGTTCAGTATCTTGACGTCCTTGACGGCTAACGATAGTAACCGCGTCGCCTTTTTTGGCTATTTGCATCTGGCCAGCAATCTGGGAGCGGCTCTGTTGTTTGTCATTGGCGGATATTTACTGGCCCTCGATAGCGTCTACCTAATGTTTTTTGCGCTAGTCACCAGTGTGTTGTGCCTGTTCTCAAGTGCCTGTCTGTCTCTGCCGGAAAGCCACGGCAGCAAACCTGCAACAAGGGAAACTTCAATTGGCATGATGGCTGGCATACCGCATGTCGTGATTGCTGCGGGCGTCATGTTCTTTGCGTTGGCGGTGCTGGATGCACAGCGTGAGTACCATCTGCCGTTGTGGCTTGATGTGGTAACGGCAGGGAAGGCTGCCAGCCTGTTCGGTGCAGTAGGAATCGTCAATGCGCTGCTGGTGATACTGTTGACGCAGTCGCTGATTGCATTGACGTCGCGTTTCGAGCCGCTCACCAATTTGGCTTTTGCCGCGATTTTCTACAGTGTTGGATTCGGCGCCTATGCCTTTTTCGAACATACGGTGCTGATTCTTTTTTTTGTTTTTTTCTGGACGCTAGGTGAGATTCTCAGCGTTACCTACGTCACCGCGCTCATCTCGCAAAAAGCTCCATTGCAAACGCAACCTACGCTCTTTTCTCTTGTTCCTGTCGTACTGGCGGGGGCGAGGATGGTGTCCGTGGGGCTGGGAGCCTTGCTGATCGCTGGCGTTGGTTTCCCGTTGAGTTGGAGCCTCTATGGGGTTCTGGGCATCGCATTTGGAGGCATCTGTTTTTTTGTCGGACACAGGGCAGTTGTATTACCCCGCACCACATCGCTCGACTAAGGGCTGCATCCGAAACACCGATCGAGAACTAACAAAGGAATTGTGGGTTGATCGAGTCTTGTCGCTCAGCTCCAGCACAGGTGAGGAACACTCTATGCGAGCACAGTACGACGCGGCCTCTGTTGAAAGTACGGCTCAGGCCCAATGGCTTGAAAATGATGTATTCAGGGCGATTGAAGATACTTGCCGGCCTAAATTCTATGCCTGCTCGATGCTTCCCTATCCATCGGGAAAGTTGCACATGGGGCATGTACGCAACTATACGATCAACGACATGTTGGCTCGCCATATGCGCATGAAAGGATTCAATGTCCTGATGCCTATGGGATGGGATGCCTTTGGCTTGCCTGCAGAAAACGCAGCTATGAAATCGGGTGTTTCGCCAGCGCAGTGGACGCTATTGAATATCGCGGACATGAAATCGCAAATGCAGCCTTTGGGGCTTGCCTTCGATTGGTCCCGGGAGATTGCCACTTGCGACCCTGAATACTACAAGTGGAGTCAGTGGTTTTTCCTCAAATTGCTGGAAAAGGGCGTGGCCTACAAGAAAACCCAGGTAGTCAATTGGGACCCTGTCGATCAAACGGTGCTGGCCAATGAGCAAGTGATCGACGGTCGAGGTTGGCGTTCGGGGGCTCTCGTCGAAAGGCGGCAGATACCGGGTTACTACCTGCGTATAACCCAGTATGCCGAGGAATTGCTCTCGGCAATCGACACTCTGGATGGTTGGCCGGATAGGGTCCGCACCATGCAGCGCAACTGGATAGGGAAGGTCGCAGGAGTGCGTTTGGCATTTGCCCACCGAATTCAGGACGCTGCTGGACAAGTGATCGACGAAGGCAAACTCTGGGTATTTACCACCCGTATCGATACGCTCATGGGCGTCACCTTCTGTGCCATATCCCCTGAACATACACTGGCCAAGTACGCCCTGGAGCTCAACCCTGGGTTGGAGCCACAGGTGCAAACCTGCCGACAAACGGCGGATTCCGGCCCGTCCGGCAGTCAGAGCAAGTTTGGCGTCCACTGTGGCTTGCATGTGGAGCATCCGTTGACCGGTGAGCCTGTTGAGCTGTGGATAACCAATTATGTGCTCGGCGAGTATGGTGACGGAGCCCTGATGGGGGTGCCTGCGCACGATGAGCGCGACTTTGAATTTGCCAATCAATATGGCTTGGCCGTCCGCCCAGTCATTGCCTGGGACGATCACGTATTCGACCCGAAGTTCTGGTCCGACAACTGCACTCGTCGAGAGGGGCACCTCATCAACTCAGGTGTCTACGATGGCCTCTCTGTTGCAGAGGCGGCCCAAGCGATAACCGCTGCGCTGATTGATCGCCGAATGGGAGAGAAGACTACGACTTGGCGCCTGCGCGACTGGGGGATCTCACGGCAACGTTACTGGGGGACGCCGATTCCTGTCATCCAGTGTGAGCAATGTGGTGACGTGCCGGTGCCTTATTCGGACTTGCCGGTCGTATTGCCTACTGACTGTGTGCCGGATGGAAGCGGCAACCCGTTGCTGGCGCATAAGTCGTTTCTTCATGTGGATTGCCCACGCTGCGGAGCGGCAGCGCAGAGAGAAACAGACACCATGGATACCTTCGTCGATTCGAGCTGGTATTTCATGCGTTATTGCGATCCTGATAGCGATACCTCGATGGTTGGCTCCGGCAGTCGTTACTGGATGCCAATCGATCAATACATCGGTGGTATCGAGCATGCGGTGTTGCACTTGCTCTATGCGAGGTTCTGGGC
The DNA here is from genome assembly GCF_058788075.1 of Pseudomonas sp. FW305-20. Taxonomy (NCBI): domain Bacteria; kingdom Pseudomonadati; phylum Pseudomonadota; class Gammaproteobacteria; order Pseudomonadales; family Pseudomonadaceae; genus Pseudomonas; species Pseudomonas sp. FW305-20. The sequence continues at coordinate 109,193 of NZ_JBYTAJ010000008.1, forward strand.
ACGAGCCATGCGTGACGAAGGGCTGGTGGATTTCAGCGAGCCGTTCAAGAACCTGTTTACCCAAGGCATGCTCTTGCGTGAAAGCTATTTCCGAAAAGCCGACGACGGTAGCCTGCAGTGGTTTTACCCCGCGCAGGTGGTGGTCGAATATGACGAAAAAAACCGTCCTTTGAGGGCTACGGCGCTTGAGGACGGTTTGCCCGTCATCATCGGTGGCGTGGAAAAAATGTCCAAATCGAAGAATAACGTCGTCGAGCCGAAAGACATCATTAACAAGTTCGGCGCTGACACCGCCCGACTTTTCACGATCTTTGCAGGGCCTCCTGATCAGGACACGATCTGGAGCGATAGCGGCGTTGAAGGAGCCTATCGCTTTCTGCGCCGGCTCTGGAGTTTCTTCCACGACGAGCAGTCTCGGTGCTGGGCAGATGATCGGGTTGAAGACACGGCTGAATCGAAACGCGTGCGCTTTGAGACGCATCGTTTGCTGCAGCAGATCAACAACGATTACGAACGATTGCAATACAACACCGTCGTTTCGGGCGCAATGAAAATGCTCAAGGTGCTGGAGGGGGGCAGGGGGGCCAGTCAGCCGATTCGCCGCGAGGCCATGGTCTTCCTGTTACAGGTTTTGCACCCAGTGACGCCGCACATCACTCAGGTCCTTTGGACGGAGGTTGGGTTCGAGGGGGATATTTACGACAGTCCGTGGCCCATGCCGGACGGCGAAGCCTTGAAACAGGACGAAGTAAAAATGATGGTGCAGATAAATGGCAAGTTGCGCGGGCACATTATGATCGAGGCTGATGCCGAGCATGACGCCATTCGGTGCAGGGCGTCATCCGAAGCAGGGTTGCGCAACCACCTGAAAGGGGCTGGCAGGATGATTGTGGTGCCCAACCGGCTGGTGAACTTCATCGTCTGAACTATTGAACTGGCGAACCGGAAACAAAGCGCGGTTACCGAGGAGGTGCCGGTCGACAGCTTTCACGAGCGAGTCCGCTCGCTAAATCCGAGGCAAAAAAAACGCCCCGAACCAGTCGGGGCGTCAGATGTGCGGCGATGCGGTTAGCTTTCTATTCGGTCCGCAACGGCCGTTTGCTCAGGTGAAGCAGATCAGTGGAACTGTTCTTCTTCAGTCGAACCGGTCAGCGCGGTTACCGAAGACGAGCCACCTTGAATTACAGTGGTCATGTCGTCGAAGTAGCCGGTGCCCACTTCCTGCTGGTGAGCCACAAAGGTGTAGCCTTTGGCGGCGTCAGCGAACTCTTGCTCTTGCAGCTTCACGTAGGCAGTCATGTCGTTACGGGCGTAGTCGTGCGCCAGGTTGAACATGCTGTGCCACATGTTGTGAATGCCGGCCAGGGTGATGAACTGGTGCTTGTAACCCATGGCGGACAGTTCGCGCTGGAACTTGGCGATGGTCGCGTCGTCCAGGTTTTTCTTCCAGTTGAAGGAAGGCGAGCAGTTGTAGGACAGCAGTTGGTCCGGGTATTCCTTTTTGATCGCTTCGGCGAAGCGACGAGCTTCGTCCAGATCCGGCTTGGCGGTTTCGCACCAGATCAGGTCGGCGTACGGCGCGTAAGCCAGGCCGCGAGCGATGGCCTGGTCGAGACCGGCGCGCACTTTGTAGAAGCCTTCCTGGGTACGTTCGCCAGTTACGAACGGCTGGTCGTACGGATCGCAGTCGGAAGTCAGCAGGTCAGCCGCGTTAGCGTCGGTACGAGCCAGGATGATGGTCGGAGTACCAGCAACGTCAGCCGCCAGACGGGCAGCGGTCAGCTTCTGTACAGCTTCCTGGGTAGGAACCAGTACCTTGCCGCCCATGTGGCCGCATTTTTTCACGGAAGCCAGTTGGTCTTCGAAGTGAACGCCAGCGGCGCCTGCTTCGATCATGCTCTTCATCAGCTCGTAAGCGTTCAGTACGCCGCCGAAACCGGCTTCAGCATCAGCCACGATCGGCGCGAAGTAGTCGATGTAGCCTTCGTCGCCCGGGCCTTTGCCGGCTTTCCACTGGATCTGGTCAGCACGACGGAACGAGTTGTTGATGCGCTTGACCACGGTTGGAACCGAATCCACCGGGTACAGCGACTGATCCGGGTACATCGATTCGGCGGAGTTGTTGTCCGCAGCGACTTGCCAGCCCGACAGGTAGATCGCCTGGATACCGGCTTTAACTTGTTGTACAGCCTGGCCGCCGGTCAGGGCGCCCATGCAGTTGACGAAATCTTTCTCAGGACGGAAGGACGGCTTGGCGCCCTGGGTTACCAGGTTCCAAAGCTTCTCGGCGCCCAATTTTGCAAAGGTGTGCTCAGGTTGAACCGAGCCACGCAGGCGGACGACGTCAGCAGCGGAGTAAGCGCGTGTCACGCCTTTCCAGCGTGGGTTTTCAGCCCAATCTTTTTCGAGGGCTGCAATTTGCTGTTCGCGTGTCAGTGCCATGGAGATAAACCTCGTCGCATAGGTCTGGGTGGAAAATTCCTGCTCCTGCCAAATACGCATCAGGGGCGTAAGGGGCTGCTCGCTGACCAGAAGCTTAGGTATTCAAGTCGGATTCGGCGGGGATGGCGACGGGATGAACGATGGGCTCGAGGGGAAGTGAGCAGGTAAGGGCGAACTGGCGAGCGCATTCGGGCGTCGTGGGCCTTGGTGCGAACTTCAGTGTGGAGCCGGGTTACCTAATTACGCTTCCGTCCCTCGGGACAACTTCGTTCCAGTCGGCAACCTCGTCAAACACACCTTGTGGGCGGTACAGACACGAAGCGGCTCGCGGGGTAGGTGCGAACGGCGCTTCGAAGGCCCTTGCCAGGGCCCCTGATTAGCGGGAGCGAGGCCATCATGCCTTTGCTTTTTTGTATCGTCAAACGTTTTGTAGTGCTTTTTTTATGGCACTACATCTTTGGTCTAATACGACTAATCAGTCAGTTTTCGGTGAATTAGTCCAAAGTATCGACTTTCACCCGCAGGGTCATGTCATCCCGGCCCTGAGTCGAGTAGCTGCGGGTCTGACCCTGTTTATCGGCTTGAGTCTGGCGGTTCACACCGGCCAGGGTGATCCATTCACCTAGTCGTCCCGTGACAGTGGTGTCGGTACTTTGCACATTCACTACATCGGGACGTTCCTGGCTCATTCGGTCACGATTGGTGCTGATCGCCAGGTGAACGATGTCGCCGGTGACGCTGGCAGTGACATAGAAACCTTGAGTGACGTTGCGGTATTCGGTCTGGCTGCGCAGATCGCCGTAGGAATCGGTCTGTGTGCTGGTGAGCGGAACGCTCTGGCCGACCTGGATCAGTGCCGGCGTCCCTTCGCTGGCCTGGACCTGCTGAATCCCGCCGTCACGGCTGTCGGTACTGTGATTGATAATGCGAGTCTGGCTCGGTTTGGCGCCATTGACCGAGTAACCCTGATCGCCCTGGAAGTTGTTTTCGTTGGTGTCGACGGTGATCAGCAGGCGCTTGGGTTGGGTGTCGAGTTGCGCGATAAGGGCCTTAAGTTCGTCGATCTTGCGCTGATCGGCATTGACGATCAGTTGGTTGCCGTAGGCGCTGACCTGGCCATCCTTGCCAATGAAATCCTGGGCCATCGGCAGCATGTCGGCACTGGTGCGGTAGTTCAGTGGCACGATCTCGGTGGCCGCCATGGCCGAAAAACTGCAGGCCATCAGCAGCGTGGTGAGCAGGGTGCGTAGGGACATATCCGTTATCTCCGACATCTTGAAGTGGTGATATTGCCAGTTTGTCGGCCTGGAGTGGGGCAAGTTGAATCGTAGACAGCAAAACGCCCCGGCATCCGAGAATGACGGGGCGTGATCGTTCCCACGCTCCGCGTGGGAATGCAGCCTGTGACGCTCCGCGTCACTAGCCGCGATGGGACGCGGAGCGTCCCGAGAGGCATTCCCACGCGGAGCGTGGGAACGATCGGTGGCAGGGTGTCAGACCGAATGCCGCACCATGTCCACATGCGGAATCCCGGCTTCCAGGAATTCCTCGCTGACCAGGCTGAAGCCCAGGCGCTCATAGAACGCCGTGGCCTGTACCTGTGCGCTCAACATTTGCTGCTTCAGTCCGCGCTTTTCGGCTTCACCGATCACCGCTTGCATCAGCGCATCGCCGACTTTCAAGCCGCGCCAGTCTTTCAGCACCGACACCCGGCCGACGTGGCCGTCAGGCAGCAGGCGGGCGGTGCCAATCGGAAAGTCGCCTTCAAATGCCAGAAAATGCACCGCCGTTGCGTCATCAGCATCCCATTCCAGCTCAGGTGGAACAGATTGCTCGGCGATGAACACCGTCTCACGAATGCGCCGGATCTCGGCGTTGTCCTTTTGCCAGTCTGCGACACGTACGTGAATTTTATTCATCAGCAAACCCCAGGCTTCCTTGCTTGACCAGCTCGCACAGCAGGCCGCGGCCGTCTTCGTCGCTCAGCCAGTCACCGAGGTTATCGGTGTGCAGGGCGTCGGCAGCGCAGATCAATTTCAGCAGTTCGCGCAGTTTGCCCGGCAGGTAACGGCTCTGGCCGCTGGCGAACAGCAGCAGGTCGTCATCGACTTCGGACCAGGCCATGCGCGCGCTCGGGTTGCGGATCAGCACAGCGCCTTGTTCCAGGCTGGCGATAAAGTCTTCTTCTTCGACTTCTTCCGGGCCGACGACCAATTCCGGGTAGCGCGGCTCGGTCATGTACTGGCCGAACCAGGTCAGCAGCAGGCGCTCGTCGCTCATGTGCTCGGCCAGCAAAGCTTTCAGGCGATCAAGGGCGTCGTGCTGAATCTGGTGTGGATCGACCGCCGGCAGGGCGTCGGCATCGGTGTAGCGCTCTTCATCGGTCAGGAACTGGCTGAGGAAGTCGGTGAAGTGAGTCAGGACTTCAGAGGCGCTCGGGGCGCGGAAGCCGACCGAGTAAGTCATGCAGTCATCCACCGCAACGCCGCAATGGGCCAGGCGCGGCGGCAGGTAGAGCATGTCGCCCGGTTCCAGAACCCACTCATCGGTGGCTTCGAAGTCGGCGAGGATGCGTAGGTCTGCGTGTGGCAGCAGCTTGCTCTCGGAGTCGCACATCTGGCCGATCTTCCAGTTGCGCTTGCCGTGACCTTGCAGCAGGAACACATCGTAGTTATCGAAATGCGGACCGACGCTGCCACCCGGGGCGGCGAAGCTGATCATCACGTCGTCGACGCGCCAGCTCGGCAGGAAGCGAAAGTTTTCCAGCAGCTCGCTGACTTCTGGTACGAATTGGTCGACCGCTTGCACCAGCAGGGTCCATTCGGTTTCCGGCAACTTGCTGAATTCGTCTTCGGCAAACGGGCCACGACGCATTTCCCAAGGGCGCTCGCCGTGCTCGATCACCAGGCGCGATTCAACTTCTTCTTCCAGCGCCAGGCCGGCCAGTTCGTCTGGGTCGATCGGGCTTTCGAAGTCAGGAATCGCCTGGCGGATCAGCAGGGGTTTTTTCTGCCAGTAGTCACGCAGGAATTCACGCGCCGTGATGCCGCCCAGAAGTTGAAGAGGAATATCAGGATTCATGTGTAACCTATTGAAAAAAAGCACTTTTCAGACGGGAATAAAAACGCCCGGCGCTGCCGGGCGTCTCAAAAGGGTCAAGCGGTCGATCAGATGCGTTTGGCTTGCTCTACAGCGTTACCGATGTAGTTCGCCGGGGTGAGCAATTTCAGCTCAGCCTTGGCGGCGGCTGGCATGTCCAGGCCGTCGATGAAAGTTTGCAGTGCTTCAGGGCTGATGCCCTTGCCACGGGTCAACTCTTTCAGTTTTTCGTACGGGTTTTCGATGTTGTAGCGACGCATCACGGTCTGGATCGGCTCGGCCAATACTTCCCAGCACGCGTCCAGGTCGGCAGCAATCTTCTGAGCGTTGAGCTCGAGCTTGCTGATGCCCTTGAGGCTGGCTTCGTACGCGATCACGCTGTGGGCGAAGCCGACACCGAGGTTGCGCAGTACGGTGGAGTCGGTCAGGTCGCGCTGCCAGCGGGAGATCGGCAGCTTGCTCGCCAGGTGCTGGAACAGTGCGTTGGCGATGCCCAGGTTGCCTTCGGAGTTTTCGAAGTCGATCGGGTTGACCTTGTGCGGCATGGTCGACGAACCGATTTCGCCAGCGATGGTGCGCTGCTTGAAATACCCCAGGGAGATGTAGCCCCAGATGTCGCGGTCGAAGTCGATCAGGATGGTGTTGAAGCGCGCGATCGCGTCGAACAGCTCGGCAATGTAGTCGTGCGGTTCGATCTGCGTGGTGTACGGGTTGAAGTCCAGGCCCAGCTCGTCTTCGATGAAGGCGCGGGCGTTCTCTTCCCAGTCGATCTCAGGGTAGGCCGACAGGTGAGCGTTGTAGTTGCCGACAGCACCGTTGATCTTGCCCAGCAGCGGAACGGCCGCGACTTGAGCGATTTGACGCTCCAGGCGGTAAACCACGTTCGCCAGCTCTTTGCCCAGGGTGGTCGGCGAGGCCGGTTGACCGTGGGTGCGCGACAGCATTGGCACGTCAGCGAAACGGATGGCCAGTTCGCGGATGGCTTCGGCAGTCTGGCGCATCAGCGGCAGCATCACGTCATCACGGCCTTCGCGCAGCATCAGGGCGTGGGACAGGTTGTTGATGTCCTCGCTGGTGCAGGCGAAGTGGATGAATTCGCTGACAGCAGCCAGTTCCGGCAGCTTGGCCGCTTGCTCTTTGAGCAGGTACTCAATGGCTTTGACGTCGTGGTTGGTGGTGCGCTCGATCTCTTTGACACGCTCGGCGTGCTCCAGAGCGAAGTTTTCCGCCAAGGTGTTCAGCACAGCGTTGGCTTCGGCGGAGAACGCCGGCACTTCGCTGATGCCTGGGTGAGCGGCCAGGCGCTGGAGCCAGCGCACTTCAACCAGAACGCGAGCACGGATCAGGCCGTATTCGCTGAAAATTGGGCGCAGGGCCTGGGTTTTGCCGGCGTAGCGGCCGTCAACAGGGGAAACCGCAGTGAGCGAAGAAAGCTGCATGGGGTGTTCTCGGACAGTCGGGCAACGAAATGGGGCGCGTATCATACATGAAAAAATCCGCCGGTCCGTTGCCAACTGACCAGCGTCTTACGCGTTACAAATTACAAAAGGTCTTGCGGGCGCGGTTCAGCTGTTGCGCATCAGCGGGTAAAGCTCTTTCAGCAACTTGCGACGGCTGATCACCAGCTGCCAGCGATGACCGCCCAACTGCCGCCACAGGCGCGCCGATCGAATCCCGGCCAGCAACAGGGCGCGGATTTTCGAAGCGTTGCTCGGTTGCTGCAGGTTACGCATGTCGCCGTGGACCTGAATGCGTTGGCGCAAGGTGCTCAGGGTGTCCTGATACAGGGCGCCGCACGCTGCGATGACGTTTTCGTGAGCCGGGCCGAAATGCTCGACCTGGGATTGAATCTGCGGCAGACGCTTGCCGATCTCGTCCAGCATGTCGTTGCGCTTGGCCAGCTGACGCTCCAGGCCGAGCATCGCCAGCGCATAGCGCAGCGGTTCGCGCTGAAGGGTGCTCGGGTCGCGTTCCAGGGCACCAATCAATGCGCGGTAACCTTCACGCAGATTGAGGTCGTCGCCGCCATAGACTTCCAGGGTGTCCTTGGGGTCGCGAATCAGCAGGCTGCCGAGCATGCAGGTCAGGCCGGCTTCGGTGGTCTGGCCAGTCTTGGCGATCTTGTCGACCAGCACCGCAGCGAGGAACACGCCGCCCAGTGCCGTCAGTTGCTCCTGAGTGGGGCTCATTGCTGCTCGCCTTGAGGAGTGCCTTTGCTGGTCCACGGCTCCGCGACTTCGATCACGCCACCGCCGAGGCAGATTTCACCGTCGTAGAACACCACGGACTGGCCTGGGGTGACCGCGCGTTGCGGGTCATCGAAGGTCGCGCGGTAGCCGGTGGCGGTTTTTTCCAGCGTGCAGGGCTGGTCGCTTTGGCGATAGCGGACTTTGGCGGTCAGCCGGCGCGGCTCGCTCAGGTCGATCGGGTTGACCCAATAGATGTCTGAAGCGAGCAGGGCGCGGGAGAACAAGTAGGGGTGATCATTGCCTTGGCCGACGATCAGCTCGTTGTGCTCCAGGTCTTTGATCAGCACGTACCACGGCTCGTCACTGGCGTCTTTCAGGCCGCCAATGCCCAGGCCCTGACGCTGGCCTATGGTGTGGTACATCAAGCCGTGGTGACGGCCGATGACTTCACCTTCGGTGGTCTTGATCTCGCCTGGCTGGGCCGGCAGGTATTGCTTGAGGAAATCGCTGAAGCGACGTTCGCCGATAAAGCAGATTCCGGTGGAATCCTTTTTCTTCGCGGTGGCGAGTTCATGCTTCTCGGCAATTGCGCGCACTTCGGGTTTTTCCAGCTCGCCGACCGGGAACAGGGTCTTGGCGATCTGTTCGCCGCCCACGGCGTGCAGGAAGTAGCTCTGGTCCTTGTTCGGGTCCAGGCCCTTGAGCAGCTCGGTACGGCCATCGATATCGCGGCGTCGCACGTAGTGGCCAGTGGCAATCAGGTCGGCACCAAGCATCATGGCGTAGTCGAGGAACGCCTTGAACTTGATCTCGCGGTTGCACAGGATGTCCGGGTTCGGCGTGCGGCCGGCCTTGTATTCGGCCAGGAAGTGCTCGAACACGTTGTCCCAGTACTCGGCGGCGAAGTTGGCGGTGTGCAGCTTGATGCCAATCTTGTCGCACACGGCCTGAGCGTCCGCCAGGTCATCCATGGCGGTGCAGTATTCCGTTCCATCGTCTTCTTCCCAGTTCTTCATGAACAGGCCTTCCACCTCATAACCCTGCTCGATCAGCAGGAGAGCGGAAACGGAAGAGTCCACGCCGCCGGACATGCCGACAATGACGCGCTTCTTTTGTGTGTCAGAAGGGGCTGGATCACGCATAGGGATTCAATGAGTGTCTTGAAAAAGGACGCGATTCTAACAGGCCGAAGCCCGCAAGGCTAAAGAGAAGGGCGGATCAGTTCGAGACCGAAGTGTTGGCCGTCCAGATAATCATCGATACAGCGGATGATCAGCTCACTGCGCCAGTTTGCGCGCTGTGCCAGCAGTTCGTCACGCGTCAGCCATTTTGCACCGACGATTCCGTCGTCCAGCTGATAGTCGGGGTGATGTTTGAGCGGTTTTGCGGTGAAGCAGACCCGCTGATAAGTCACGCCGTTGCTCGGAGCGGTGTAGAGGTAAATGCCCACTACGCCAGTCGGCTCGACGTCCCAGCCGGTTTCCTCGAGGGTTTCGCGCACGGCAGCTTCGATCAGGGTTTCGTCCGGGTCGAGGTGGCCGGCGGGCTGGTTGAGCACCGTTCGTCCGTGCTTGGATTCTTCGACCATCAGGAAGCGGCCGTTGTCTTCGACGATGGTCGCTACGGTGATGTGGGGTAGCCAGTCCATTAACCTTCCTCAATTTCCAAGGTGTAAATACGATCAAATGTAGGAGTGAGCCTGCTCGCGATGACGGTGGGTCAGTCGACATCAATGTTGAATGATATACCGACATCGCCGGCAGCCGGTCTCGCTCCCACAGGGGTTCGGGTTATGACCTGCGAGCGCCACAAACAGAAACCCCGGCACTGGGCCGGGGCTTCCTTGCATCCTTACAACCTTAAACCAGCGCAGCGATCGCGGCGTTGAAAGTGTTGCTCGGACGCATGGCCTTGCTGATCAGCTCGGCATTGGCGTGGTAGTAACCGCCGATGTCCACTGGCTTGCCCTGGACGGCGTTGAGCTCGGCAACGATGGTTGCTTCGTTCTCGGTCAGGGTCTTGGCCAATTCGCCGAACTGCGCTTGCAGTGCAGTGTCTTCGGTTTGGGCGGCCAGGGCTTGTGCCCAGTACAGCGCCAGGTAGAAGTGGCTGCCGCGGTTGTCGATGTTGCCGACTTTGCGCGATGGCGACTTGTTGTTGTCCAGGAACTGGCCGGTGGCCTGGTCCAGGGTCTTGGCCAGCACCAGCGCTTTAGGGTTGTTGTAGGTAACACCCAGGTGCTCAAGGGAAGCGGCCAGGGCCAGGAACTCACCCAGGGAATCCCAGCGCAGGAAGTTCTCTTCCAGCAGCTGCTGAACGTGCTTCGGTGCCGAACCGCCGGCGCCGGTTTCGAACAGGCCACCGCCGTTCATCAGCGGAACGATCGACAGCATCTTGGCGCTGGTGCCCAGTTCCATGATCGGGAACAGGTCAGTCAGGTAGTCGCGCAATACGTTGCCGGTCACCGAGATGGTGTCCTTGCCTTCGCGAGTGCGGTCCAGGGTGAACTTCATCGCGTCGACTGGCGACATGATGCGGATGTCCAGGCCCGAGGTGTCGTGATCCTTCAGGTAGGCCTGAACTTTCTCGATCACTACACCGTCGTGGGCGCGCATCGGGTCCAGCCAGAAGATCGCTGGAGTGGCGCTTGCGCGAGCACGGTTGACGGCCAGTTTGACCCAGTCCTGGATCGGCGCGTCTTTGGTCTGGCACATGCGGAAGATGTCGCCGGCTTCAACCGGTTGCTCCAGCAGCAGGCCACCTTTGCTGTCGGTCACGCGGACAACACCGTTGGCCTTGATCTGGAACGTCTTGTCGTGCGAGCCGTACTCTTCGGCTTTTTTCGCCATCAGACCAACGTTTGGCACGCTGCCCATGGTGGTTGGATCGAAAGCGCCGTGCAGCTTGCAGTCTTCGATTACCGCCTGGTAGATGGTGGCGTAGCAGCGATCCGGGATCACAGCCTTGGTGTCGTGCAGTTGGCCGTCGGTGCCCCACATTTTGCCGGAGTCACGGATCATCGCTGGCATCGAGGCGTCGACGATCACGTCGCTCGGCACGTGCAAGTTGGTAATGCCTTTGTCGGAGTTGACCATGGCCAACGACGGACGAACGGCGTAGACCGCCTGGATGTCCGCTTCGATCTGCGCTTGTTGCTCGGCCGGCAGGGCTTTGATGCGAGCGTACAGGTCGCCGATGCCGTTGTTCAGGTTGAAGCCGATCTGCGCCAGCACGTCAGCGTGCTTGGCCAGTGCGTCCTTATAGAACTCGGCAACGATCTGGCCGAACATGATTGGGTCGGAGACCTTCATCATGGTGGCTTTCAGGTGAACCGACAGCAACACGCCTTTGGCTTTGGCGTCTTCGATCTCGGCTGCGATGAAGCTGCGCAGCGCTTTTTTGCTCAGAACGGCACAATCGAGGATCTCACCGGCTTGCACGGTGGTTTTTTCTTTCAGGACGGTGGTGGTGCCGTCTTGAGCGATCAGTTCGATTTTGACGGCATCAGCGGCGTCGATCAGGGCAGCTTTTTCGCTACCGTAGAAATCGCCGGTGCTCATGTGCGCAACGTGGGACTTGGAGTCTTTGGCCCAGGCGCCCATTTTGTGCGGGTGCTTGCGCGCGTAGTTCTTGACCGACAGCGGTGCACGACGATCGGAGTTGCCTTCGCGCAGAACCGGGTTCACGGCGCTGCCCTTGATCTTGTCGTAACGCGACTTGGCGAGCTTGTCGGCGTCGCTGGTCACGGTTTCCGGGTAGTCAGGCAGTGCGAAGCCCTGGGCTTGCAGTTCCTTGATCGCGGCTTGCAGTTGCGGAACCGAGGCGCTGATGTTCGGCAGCTTGATGATGTTGGCTTCAGGCGTAACGGCCAGGTCGCCCAGTTCGGCGAGGTGGTCGGCTACGGCTTTGTCACCCAGTTGCTCGGGGAAGCTGGCCAGGATGCGCCCTGCAAGAGAGATATCGCGGGTTTCCACGGCGATATCAGCGGAGGCGGTGAAGGCCTCTACGATAGGCAACAGTGAATAGGTGGCGAGGGCGGGAGCTTCGTCGGTGAAGGTATAGATGATCTTCGAGCGGGTGGGCATATTCGGATTAACTCTCTCTTCTTTGCTAAAGCGTGCGCAGAAAAACTCGAGGGGCGCCGGGTAAGCGCGTTCGTTCAAAGTCATCCATGAGCCGAATGTCGAGATTTCTTCGCGGTGATGTTGGGTGCATCAGTCGAGCGTCAAGCGGGTGGACTGCGGTAACAGTCCTGCTTTTTCGGGCCGTGGGTCTCGTCGTAGAGCAGTCGGCCGTCGTGACTCTGTGGTCAGCGGGCGGCATTATACATAGGTAGCTGGCAATCTGCCGATGGTTCATAGGTAACGATTATCGTCCATTGGTCTAAAGGTCGCAGGGGCGAGGGGGGCGTAGAGTCTCGCACCGTGCTTGAGTTTGGCGCTTTTCCCTTTGCTTTCAGACTTGTACGTCGCGAACTGTGCAGCTTTGCGGCAGATGGTTGGAACATAGGGTTTGCGTGCCGATTTAACTGGGGTACGCTCGAACGAAGCCAGATGTTCAATCCAAACAATGGAGTTCAGCATGGGATACAAGAAGATTCAGGTTCCAGCAGTCGGCGACAAAATCACCGTCAACGCAGACCATTCTCTCAATGTTCCTAACAACCCGATCATCCCCTTCATCGAAGGCGATGGTATTGGCGTTGATATCAGCCCGGTAATGATCAAGGTTGTCGATGCTGCTGTTAAGAAGGCTTACGGCGGCGAGCGCAAAATTTCCTGGATGGAAGTCTACGCCGGGGAGAAAGCGACTCAGGTTTACGATCAGGACACCTGGCTGCCCCAGGAAACCCTGGACGCAGTCAAAGATTACGTGGTTTCCATCAAGGGCCCTCTGACCACCCCGGTCGGTGGCGGCATCCGTTCCCTGAACGTGGCCCTGCGTCAGCAACTCGACCTTTATGTCTGCCTGCGCCCAGTGCGCTGGTTCGAAGGCGTGCCTAGCCCGGTCAAGAAGCCAGGCGACGTCGACATGACGATCTTCCGTGAGAACTCGGAAGACATCTACGCCGGTATCGAGTGGAAAGCCGGTTCGCCGGAAGCGACCAAAGTCATCAAGTTCCTTAAAGATGAAATGGGCGTCACCAAGATCCGTTTCGACGAAAACTGCGGTATCGGCATCAAGCCGGTCTCGCTGCAAGGCACCAAGCGTCTGGCACGCAAGGCCCTGCAGTATGTGGTCGACAATGACCGCGACTCGCTGACCATCGTGCACAAAGGCAACATCATGAAGTTCACCGAAGGTGCCTTCAAGGAATGGGCCTACGAAGTGGCGGCTGAAGAGTTCGGCGCGACCCTGCTCGATGGCGGTCCGTGGATGCAGTTCAAAAACCCGAAAACCGGCAAGAACGTTATCGTCAAGGATGCCATCGCCGACGCCATGCTCCAGCAGATCCTGCTGCGCCCGGCCGAATACGATGTGATCGCGACCCTGAACCTGAACGGCGACTACCTCTCCGACGCCCTGGCGGCGGAAGTGGGTGGTATCGGTATCGCACCGGGCGCCAACCTGTCTGACACCATTGCGATGTTCGAAGCGACCCACGGTACTGCGCCGAAGTACGCTGGCAAGGACCAGGTCAACCCGGGTTCCCTGATCCTGTCCGCAGAGATGATGCTGCGTCACATGGGCTGGACCGAAGCCGCTGATCTGATCATCAAGGGCACCAACGGCGCGATCTCTGCCAAGACCGTGACCTATGACTTCGAACGACTGATGGAAGGCGCGAAACTGCTGTCTTCGTCCGCGTTTGGTGATGCGCTGATTTCGCACATGTAAGCGAATAGGTATAAAAAAACCGCCTTCGGGCGGTTTTTTTTATGACTGGATGACGGTTTGTATTAACTCGATACAGTTTCTTGCTGGAGGGCAGGGGCGGCCTGCTCGTTCTCGGTCGTGACGGACATAATCTTCACGGCATGCAACCCTTTGGGGCCCTGGACAATCTCGAAACTTACAGCTTGCCCAGCCTTGAGCGTCTTGTACCCGTTCATCTCAATGGCCGAGTAGTGGGCAAAGAAATCAATAAGATGACCGTCTTCGTCACGACCTTCTCTGGCATCGGTGTTAATGAAACCGAACCCCTTGGCATTGTTGAACCATTTCACCTTGCCGACTGACATACCCATATCCCTCTGCAACAGACTCCATCACTGGAGTATCATCCAGTTCATCCGCAGTCATTTCCTGGAAATAAGATTGACTCCGCGGACCTTTTTTACCCACTGTGGGCTCTATTGGTTGTAACACCGTTTTGCCGATAGTCAAGGTGACCGGGCAGTCGGAGTTGAAATCGTCCATAGCCGCCCCCACCACTGTATTTGAACAACAGACGAACCTTTCTTTCCATGCATGCAATCAGCCAGATTCGACTAACATTCAATCAGGATCGCCCGGCTCTCCAAAAAGATCACCCGGGGACTCACGACGACGATTCCGCAGGCATTGCTGTTCAGGAGGCAAAGCCTGCTTTACAGGCGCCGCCGATGTACAAGGTGGTTTTGTTCAATGATGACTACACACCGATGGATTTCGTCGTCGAAGTGCTCGAGGTGTTTTTTAACCTGAATCGGGAGCTGGCGACCAAGGTCATGCTGGCCGTCCACACAGAAGGACGGGCAGTATGTGGAGTGTTTACCCGCGACATCGCCGAGACTAAGGCCATGCAGGTCAACCAGTACGCCAGGGAAAGCCAGCATCCGCTACTCTGTGAAATCGAGAAGGACGGTTAATCGCCGACCACTTGGGTATGAGGTGAAGCTATGTTAAACCGCGAGCTCGAAGTCACCCTCAATCTTGCCTTCAAGGAGGCACGTTCGAAGCGTCATGAGTTCATGACCGTCGAACACCTCCTGCTGGCCCTATTGGACAATGAGGCTGCCGCCACCGTTTTGCGTGCCTGCGGCGCAAACCTCGACAAACTCAAGCACGATCTGCAGGAGTTCATCGACTCCACCACGCCATTGATCCCCGTTCATGACGAGGATCGTGAGACCCAGCCAACCCTGGGCTTCCAGCGTGTTCTGCAACGTGCTGTCTTTCACGTACAGAGCTCGGGCAAACGCGAAGTGACTGGCGCAAACGTACTGGTCGCGATCTTCAGTGAGCAAGAGAGTCAGGCAGTGTTCCTGCTGAAACAGCAGAGCGTTGCGCGCATCGATGTCGTCAACTACATCGCACACGGCATTTCCAAAGTGCCGGGGCATGGCGATCACTCTGAAGGTGAGCAAGATATGCAGGACGACGAGGGCGGTGAGTCTTCTTCTTCAGGCAATCCTCTGGATGCTTATGCCAGCAACCTCAACGAACTCGCGCGCCAGGGTCGAATCGATCCATTGGTAGGCCGCGAGCTGGAAGTCGAGCGCGTCGCGCAGATCCTGGCGCGTCGTCGCAAAAACAATCCGCTGCTGGTGGGCGAGGCGGGCGTGGGTAAAACCGCGATTGCCGAAGGCCTGGCCAAACGCATTGTCGACAACCAGGTGCCAGACCTGCTGGCCAACAGCGTGGTGTATTCCCTCGATCTGGGGGCCTTGCTGGCCGGCACCAAATACCGCGGCGATTTCGAGAAGCGCTTCAAGGCGTTGCTCAATGAGCTGAAAAAACGTCCTCAGGCGATCCTGTTCATCGACGAAATCCACACCATCATTGGTGCGGGTGCCGCGTCCGGTGGGGTCATGGATGCCTCGAACCTGCTCAAGCCGCTGCTGTCGTCGGGTGATATCCGTTGCATCGGCTCGACCACGTTCCAGGAATTCCGCGGGATCTTCGAGAAGGACCGTGCGTTGGCCCGGCGCTTCCAGAAGGTCGACGTGTCGGAACCTTCGGTGGAAGACACCATTGGTATCCTGCGCGGCCTGAAAGGTCGTTTCGAAGCGCATCACAACATCGAATACAGCGATGAAGCGTTGCGTGCGGCGGCGGAACTGGCCTCACGCTATATCAATGACCGGCACATGCCGGACAAGGCCATCGACGTCATCGACGAGGCGGGCGCCTACCAGCGTCTGCAGCCAATCGAGAAACGAGTGAAGCGCATCGAAGTGCCTCAGGTCGAGGACATCGTCGCGAAAATCGCGCGGATTCCGCCTAAGCACGTCACCAGCTCCGACAAAGAGCTGCTGCGTAACCTTGAGCGTGACCTGAAGCTGACCGTATTTGGCCAGGATGCCGCAATCGACTCACTGTCGACCGCGATCAAACTGTCCCGTGCCGGCCTCAAGTCGCCTGACAAGCCTGTCGGTTCGTTTCTGTTCGCAGGGCCTACCGGTGTCGGTAAAACCGAAGCGGCGCGTCAGTTGGCCAAGGCATTGGGCATCGAGCTGGTTCGCTTCGACATGTCCGAGTACATGGAGCGCCACACCGTATCGCGTCTGATCGGTGCGCCTCCAGGCTATGTCGGGTTCGATCAGGGCGGTCTGCTGACTGAAGCCATCACCAAGCAGCCTCACTGCGTGCTGTTGCTCGATGAGATCGAGAAGGCGCATCCGGAAGTCTTCAACCTGCTGCTGCAGGTCATGGATCACGGTACGCTGACCGATAACAACGGGCGCAAGGCGGACTTCCGTAACGTGATCGTCATCATGACGACCAACGCCGGTGCCGAAACCGCGGCTCGCGCTTCGATCGGTTTCACCCATCAGGACCACTCGTCCGATGCGATGGAAGTGATCAAGAAGAGCTTCACGCCAGAGTTCCGTAACCGTCTGGACACCATTATCCAGTTTGGTCGCCTCAGCCATGAGGTCATCAAAAGCGTGGTGGACAAGTTCCTTACCGAGCTTCAGGCGCAGCTGGAAGACAAGCGCGTACAGCTGGAAGTGACGGACGCGGCGCGCAGCTGGCTGGCAGCGGGTGGCTACGACTCGGCAATGGGTGCTCGACCAATGGCGCGTTTGATTCAGGACAAGATCAAGCGTCCACTGGCGGAAGAGATCCTCTTTGGCGAACTGGCCGACCATGGTGGTGTGGTTCACATCGATCTCAAGGACGGCGAGCTGACCTTCGACTTCGAGACCACGGCTGAAATGGCCTGACGTTAAACCGCAACAAAGCAAAAGGCGCCGAAAAGGCGCCTTTTTGCTGTCTGCTGATACTGCGCCGCTCCCACATTGACTATGTGTGGGGCGTTAAATCGCAGGCACACAAAAACGCCCGGCATAAACCGGGCGTTTTGTATTGACTTGATTAGCGAGCGCGGTAAGTGATGCGCCCTTTGCTCAAGTCATAGGGCGTCAGCTCGACGCGCACTTTGTCGCCGGTAAGAATACGAATGTAATTCTTGCGCATCTTGCCGGAGATATGCGCGGTTACGACGTGCCCATTTTCCAACTCCACACGAAACATGGTGTTGGGCAGGGTGTCGACGACAGTGCCTTCCATTTCGAAGCTGTCTTCTTTCGACATGCAGTAAAGCCCTCGGTGTCCAATGAATGGCCCGGTGCAACTGCGCCAGGCAAAAGCGGCGTGCATTGTGCCCGAAAAATGGGGTTTACGCCAAGGGGTTTACGGCTTGCTCTAGTTCAGGATGACCCAGCGCTGATTAATCAGCAGTTCGATAGGGCGATATTGAGTCTTGTAGCTCATCTTTTTGCAGTTTTTGATCCAATAACCCAGATAGACCGCTTCCAGCCCCAGTCGTCGGGCCTCGGCGATTTGCCAGAGAATCGCATAACGCCCCAGGCTGCGGCGTTCTTCGGCGGGCTCGTAGAAGGTGTAGACCGCCGAGAGACCATTCGGCAGCAAGTCGGTGACGGCCACCGCTACCAGTCGTCCTTCGAGGCGGAATTCGTAGAATCGCGAAAACGGCAGGTCTCGTACCAGGAACGTTGCAAACTGATCGCGACTCGGCGGGTACATATCGCCATCGGCGTGACGCTGCTCGATATACCGCTGATACAGGTCGAAATACTCTTCGCTGAACTGCGGCCTGGCAGGGCGCACCTGCAGGTCGACGTTGCGTTTGAAGATGCGTTTTTGCTGGCGGTTGGGCGAAAACTGCGCCACAGGGATGCGCGCCGGTACGCATGCATTGCAATTCTGGCAATGAGGCCGGTAAAGATGATCGCCGCTACGACGGAAACCCATTTCAGACAGGTCTGCATAGACATGCACATCCATGGGCTGACTAGGGTCGAGGAACAGAGTCGTGGCCTGCTCCTCGGGCAGATAACTGCAAGAGTGGGGCTGAGTGGCATAGAACTTCAAACGCGCCAACTCGGTCATGATCAACCCTCGGAATAAGGTTTTGAATTAAGTGTAAGCCACACGCGCAAAAGTCGCTCAGCAAACCCAGGTTGCGCGGCTGGGTTGGTCCAGGTGCCGCGCAAGGTAGTCGGCAAACTCGCGACGGGGAATCGCTCGGGCGCCGAGGCTGTGCAGATGGTCGGTCGGCATCTGACAGTCGATCAGTACAAAGCCTGAGTCTTTCAGATGTCGGACCAGCGTGGCAAAGCCATATTTCGAGGCGTTGTCGGCACGGCTGAACATGGACTCGCCGAAAAACAGCTGACCCATCGCCAGGCCGTAGAGCCCGCCGACCAGTTCGTCCTGGTCCCAGACTTCCACCGAATGGGCGTAGCCGCGCCTGTGCAGCTCGAGGTAGGCGTTCTGCATGGCTTCTGTGATCCAGGTTCCATCGGCGTAATCCCGAGGCGCGGCGCAAGCGCGGATCACTGCGGCAAAATCCTGATCAAAGGTCACTTGATAGCGTTGCTGGCGCAACAATTTATTCAGGCTGCGTGAGACATGCAGTTCGTCGGGAAACAGTACGGTGCGCGGATCCGGCGACCACCAGAGAATCGGCTGGCCTTCCGAGAACCACGGAAAACAGCCGTGGCGATAGGCCTGAATCAGACGATCGGCGGACAGATCCCCGCCCGCAGCCAATAGCCCGTTGGGATCGCGCATGGCTTTTTCCAGGGGCGGGAAGGTCAGGGTGTTGCGTTGTAACCAAGTCAGCATGGCATCCGGGCTTGCAGAAGGGGAGGGCAGTGGTGGGCGGGTGGGCCCACCGTCAAGTGTGCCGTCAAACGACTGGAATGTCGTCGAGATACTTCTCGGCGTCCAGCGCGGCCATGCAACCGGCCCCGGCAGACGTGACGGCCTGGCGGTAAACGTGATCGGCCACGTCACCGGCGGCAAACACCCCCGGAATTTCGGTGCTGGTAGCATCGCCTTCGCTGCCGCCCTTGACCAGCAGGTAGCCGTTACGCATTTTCAGCTGGCCTTCGAACAGGTCGGTGTTGGGTTTGTGGCCAATAGCGATGAACACGCCGGTCAGCGGTAATTCACTGGTTTCGTTAGTGTGGCTGTCCCGCAGGCGCGCGCCGGTCACCCCGCTGGCATCGCCCAGCACTTCATCCAGGTTCTGGTTCCAGTGCAAACGGATATTGCCTTTAGCGGCTTTTTCGAAGAGTTTGTCCTGAAGAATCTTCTCCGAACGCAACTTGTCGCGGCGGTGAATCAGGTGAACTTCCTTGGCGATGTTCGACAGGTACAGCGCTTCTTCAACTGCCGTGTTGCCGCCGCCAACGACTGCGACCACCTGATTGCGGTAGAAGAAACCGTCGCACGTCGCACAGGCCGAGACCCCTTTGCCGGCAAATGTCTCTTCAGATGGCAACCCCAGGTATTGCGCCGAGGCGCCGGTGGCGATAATCAGCGCGTCACAGGTGTAAGTGCCGCTGTCGCCGATGAGTTCGAAGGGGCGCTGCTGCAACTTGGCCGTGTGGATGTGGTCGTAGACGATCTCTGTGTGAAAACGCTCGGCGTGTTTTTGCATGCGTTCCATCAGTACCGGGCCGGTGAGGCCTTCGACATCACCGGGCCAGTTGTCGACTTCGACGGTGGTGGTGAGCTGGCCACCTGCCTGTATGCCGGTAATGACAACGGGATTGAGGTTGGCGCGGGCGGCATAAACGGCAGCGCTGTAACCGGCGGGGCCCGAACCCAGAATGATCAGGCGGGAATGCTTCGCTTCGCTCATAAAACACCTCATAAGCCTTTGTCACAAAAGAGAATGCATGCTCAAATTGAACCGCGCGATCTGTGCTGTTGGCTATGCTACACCTTGGGTTTCAAGCATGGCATCGGACGAACAAACCCGTACAATGCCGGCCTGTAACAGCGTTTGTAATAAAATATGCGTTGCGCGCCGTGTTTATAAAAACCGGAGCGTAGTGTTAAAAGTAGTCCCAGTTACGCCTGTTAACTTTTTTACCTGCCTGGATTGGGCAGTTTTTTATAGTCATTCAACAGATGGACGCGCCATAGGCGCAGGAAAAGAAGCGTTTTGAAGAAATCCACCGCAGCACCAAAAACAGTCGTTCCGCTCTGGCGCCAGCAATTGCACTACCGGCTCAAGGAAGGTGCATTGATCGCCATCGGCGGCTTGTGCCTGTTCCTGATGATGGCCTTGTTGACCTACGGCAAGGACGATCCGGGCTGGAGCCATAACAGCAAGATCGACGATGTGCAGAACTTCGGCGGGCCGGTTGGCTCCTACAGCGCCGATATCCTCTTCATGGTGTTGGGTTATTTCGCCTACATCTTCCCGCTGTTGCTGGCGATCAAGGCTTATCAAATCTTCCGTCAACGCCACGAGCAGTGGGAGTGGAGCGGCTGGCTGTTTTCCTGGCGCCTGATCGGCCTGGTGTTTCTGGTGCTCTCGGGTGCGGCCCTGGCCCATATCCATTTTCACGCCGCGACCGGTCTGCCGGCCGGCGCTGGCGGTGCTTTGGGCGAAAGCCTCGGTGATCTGGCCAGGAACGCCCTGAATATCCAGGGCAGTACGCTGTTGTTCATCGCATTGTTCCTGTTTGGCCTGACGGTGTTCACCGACCTGTCGTGGTTCAAAGTGATGGACCTCACCGGCAAGATTACCCTCGACCTGTTCGAACTGTTTCAGGGCGCGGCCAACCGCTGGTGGGCGGCCCGTGTCGAGCGCAAACAATTGGTTGCGCAGCTGCGTGAAGTCGATGATCGCGTGCATGACGTGGTCGCGCCGACCGTCACCGACAAACGCGAGCAAGCCAAGGTCAAGGAGCGCCTGATCGAACGTGAGCAGGCCCTGAGCAAACACATGTCCGACCGTGAGAAGCAGGTGCCGCCGGTGATTGCCCCTGCGCCGCCCAAGCCAGCGGCGCCGAGCAAACGCGTGGAAAAAGAGAAACAGGCGCATTTGTTCGTCGACAGTGCCGTCGAAGGCACCTTGCCGCCGATCTCGATTCTCGACCCGGCAGAAAAGAAACAACTCAATTATTCGCCTGAATCCCTGGCTGCGGTTGGCCACTTGCTGGAAATCAAGCTCAAGGAGTTCGGCGTCGAAGTGTCGGTGGATTCGATTCACCCTGGCCCGGTGATTACCCGTTACGAAATCCAGCCGGCGGCCGGCGTCAAGGTCAGCCGCATCTCCAACCTGGCAAAAGACCTCGCGCGTTCTCTGGCCGTGACCAGCGTGCGTGTGGTGGAAGTGATTCCGGGCAAGACCACCGTCGGTATCGAGATTCCTAACGAAGACCGCCAGATCGTGCGTTTCTCCGAAGTGCTGTCGACCCCAGAGTACGACAACTTCAAGTCGCCGGTCACTTTGGCCCTGGGTCACGACATCGGTGGCAAACCGGTCATCACCGACCTGGCGAAAATGCCTCACTTGCTGGTTGCCGGTACCACCGGTTCCGGTAAATCGGTGGGCGTGAACGCGATGATCCTGTCGATCCTGTTCAAGTCCGGTCCGGAAGACGCCAAGCTGATCATGATCGACCCGAAAATGCTTGAACTGTCGATCTACGAAGGCATTCCGCACCTGTTGTGCCCGGTCGTGACCGACATGAAGGACGCCGCCAACGCCCTGCGCTGGAGCGTGGCGGAGATGGAGCGCCGCTACAAACTGATGGCGAAGATGGGCGTGCGTAACCTGTCGGGCTTCAATGCCAAGGTCAAGGAAGCCCAGGACGCCGGTGAGCCGTTGACCGATCCGTTGTACAAGCGCGAAAGCATTCACGACGAAGCGCCGCTGTTGACCAAGCTGCCGACCATCGTCGTGGTGGTGGACGAATTCGCCGACATGATGATGATCGTCGGCAAGAAGGTTGAAGAACTGATCGCCCGTATCGCCCAGAAGGCCCGTGCCGCCGGTATCCACTTGATCCTCGCGACCCAGCGTCCGTCGGTTGACGTGATCACCGGTCTGATCAAGGCCAACATTCCGACCCGTATGGCGTTCCAGGTGTCGAGCAAGATCGATTCGCGCACCATCATCGACCAGGGCGGCGCCGAGCAACTGTTGGGCCACGGTGACATGCTCTACATGCCACCGGGCACCAGTCTGCCGATTCGTGTTCACGGCGCTTTCGTCTCCGATGATGAGGTTCACCGGGTGGTCGAAGCCTGGAAACTGCGCGGTGCGCCGGAATACAACGACGAGATTCTCGCCGGTGTCGAAGAGCCGGGTAGTGGCTTTGAAGGCAGCAGCGGTGGCGACGACGACAGTGAATCCGACGCGCTCTACGACGAAGCAGTGCAGTTCGTACTGGAAAGCCGTCGTGCGTCCATCTCTGCGGTTCAGCGCAAGCTGAAAATCGGCTACAACCGCGCCGCGCGCATGATCGAGGCCATGGAAATGGCTGGGGTCGTGACGTCCATGAATACCAACGGTTCGCGTGAAGTGCTGGCCCCGGGCCCGGTACGCGACTGAATTGATTGAAACGCGGTGGCGTAATGACGCGCCATCGCACCCCCACGAATGTTATGAGGACTCCCATGCGTCTTATCCGCATGCTGTTGCTGCCGGTTTTGGCTTTGACCACGCTCTCGGCCCACGCCGATGACAAGGACGTGGCGCGTCTGACCCAATTGCTGGAAAAATCCCAGACCCTGACCGCGCGTTTCTCCCAGCTGACCCTCGACGGCAGCGGTACCCAATTGCAGGAAACCGTGGGTGAAATGTCCTTGCAGCGTCCGGGCTTGTTTTACTGGCACACCAACGCGCCGGCCGAACAGACCATGGTCTCCGACGGCAAGAAGGTGACGTTGTGGGATCCGGACCTGGAACAGGCCACCATCAAGAACCTCGATCAGCGCCTGACCCAGACCCCGGCGTTGCTGCTGTCCGGTGACGTGTCCAAGATCAGCCAGAGCTTCGACATCAGCGCCAAGGAAGCCGGTGGCGTGATCGACTTCACCTTGAAGCCGAAAACCAAGGACACCCTGTTCGACAGCCTGCGCCTGTCGTTCCGCAATGGCCTGGTCAATGACATGCAGATGATCGACAGCGTCGGTCAGCGCACCAACATCCTGTTCACCGGGGTGAAAGCCAACGAGCCGATCCCGGCGTCCAAATTCAAGTTCGACATCCCTAAAGGGGCGGACGTGATTCAAGAGTAAGACGCAAAACCTGTGGGAGCGAGCCTGCTCGCGATAGCGTCGGGTCAGTCAACTTTGATGTTGAATGTAATGCCGCCATCGCGAGCAGGCTCGCTCCCACAGGGGCCGGCGGCGTTCAAGTGATTGGCTGATAGTTAGTGAGGTTTCATAAGTAGTGATGGACCTGTTTCGCAGTGCCCCGATAGCTCAACCTTTGGCAGCACGCCTGCGTGCGGCCAATCTGGACGAGTACGTCGGTCAGGAACACCTGCTCGCTCGCGGCAAGCCTTTGCGCGAGGCGCTGGAGCAGGGTGCCTTGCACTCGATGATTTTCTGGGGCCCGCCGGGTGTGGGCAAGACCACCCTGGCGCGTCTGCTGGCGGAAGTCTCGGATGCGCACTTTGAAACGGTTTCGGCGGTACTGGCCGGCGTGAAGGAAATCCGTCAGGCGGTGGAAGTCGCCAAGCAGCAGGCTGGGCAGTACGGCAAGCGAACCATCCTGTTCGTCGATGAAGTGCACCGCTTCAACAAGTCCCAGCAGGACGCTTTCCTGCCGTACGTTGAAGACGGCACGCTGATTTTTATCGGCGCCACCACGGAAAACCCCTCATTTGAACTCAACAACGCGTTGCTCTCCCGGGCGCGCGTCTACGTGCTCAAAAGTCTCGACGAAGCGGCCCTGCGCAAGCTGGTGCATCGCGCGCTGACGGAAGAGCGTGGCCTGGGCAAGCGGCAACTGACCCTCAGCGATGAAGGCTTCCAGATGTTGCTGTCGGCCGCCGATGGCGATGGCCGGCGTCTGCTCAACCTGCTGGAAAACGCCTCGGACCTGGCTGAAGACAACAGCGAGATCGGCGTCGATCTCCTGCAAAGCCTGCTCGGTGATACCCGCCGACGTTTCGACAAGGGCGGAGAAGCGTTTTACGACCAGATTTCCGCGCTGCATAAATCCGTGCGCGGCTCCAACCCCGACGGCGCACTGTACTGGTTCGCACGAATGATCGACGGCGGTTGCGATCCGTTGTACCTGGCCCGGCGCGTGGTGCGCATGGCCAGCGAAGACATCGGCAACGCCGATCCCCGCGCCCTGAGCCTGTGTCTGGCGGCGTGGGAAGTGCAGGAGCGCCTCGGCAGTCCCGAAGGCGAGTTGGCGGTGGCCCAGGCCATTACTTATCTGGCCTGTGCGCCGAAAAGCAACGCGGTGTACATGGGCTTCAAAGCCGCAATGCGCAGCGCCACCGAACACGGTTCGCTGGAAGTACCGCTGCACCTGCGCAACGCACCGACCAAGCTGATGAAACAACTGGGTTATGGCGACGAATACCGTTACGCCCACGATGAGCCGGACGCTTACGCCGCTGGCGAAGACTATTTCCCGGAAGAGCTCGAGCCGCAACCGTTCTATCAGCCAGTGCCGCGTGGCCTGGAGCTGAAGATCGGCGAGAAGCTCAATCACCTTGCGCAACTTGACCGTCTCAGCCCCCGGCAGCGGAGAAAATAGTGATCCCTTTGATCGTTGCTGTTTCTGTGGGCGGTATCGCCGGAACGCTTTTGCGCTTTGCCACGGGTAACTGGATCAACGCTAATTGGCCGCGGCACTTCTATACCGCGACGCTGGCCGTTAATATCGTCGGCTGTTTGCTGATCGGCGTTCTATACGGTCTGTTTTTAATACGCCCGGAGGTGCCGATTGAGGTGCGCGCCGGGTTGATGGTCGGCTTCCTCGGGGGGCTGACGACTTTTTCATCTTTTTCACTGGACACGGTGCGCCTGCTGGAAACCGGGCAAATGCCGCTCGCTATTGTCTATGCTGCCATCAGCGTATTCGGTGGGCTGCTCGCTACCTGGGCTGGCCTGTCCTTGACCAAACTTTGATAACGAGAGACCGACATGCTCGATTCCAAACTGTTACGTAGCAACCTTCAGGACGTAGCGGACCGCCTGGCATCCCGTGGTTACACGCTGGATGTTGCGCGCATCGAAGCGCTGGAAGAACAGCGCAAGACCGTCCAGACCCGCACCGAAGCACTGCAGGCTGACCGTAATGCGCGCTCCAAATCCATCGGCCAGGCCAAGCAGCGCGGCGAAGACATCGCGCCGCTGATGGCGGACGTCGAGCGCATGGCGAATGAATTGAGCGCCGGTAAAGTCGAGCTGGACGCGATCCAGACCGATCTGGATTCGATCCTGCTCGGCATCCCGAACCTGCCGCACGAATCCGTACCGATCGGTGATGACGAAGACGGCAACGTCGAAGTGCGCCGTTGGGGCACCCCGACCGCGTTCGATTTCCCGGTTCAGGACCACGTCGCCCTGGGCGAGAAATTCGGCTGGCTGGACTTCGAAACCGCCGCCAAGCTGTCCGGCGCCCGTTTCGCCCTTTTGCGCGGCCCGATTGCGCGTATGCACCGCGCCCTGGCGCAGTTCATGATCAACCTGCACACCAGCGAACACGGTTACGAAGAGGCCTACACGCCTTATCTGGTTCAAGCGCCAGCGTTGCAAGGCACAGGTCAGCTGCCGAAGTTCGAAGAAGACCTGTTCAAGATCACTCGCGAAGGCGAAGCCGATCTGTACCTGATTCCGACCGCCGAAGTGTCGCTGACCAATATCGTCGCTGGCGAAATCGTCGATTCGAAACGGCTGCCGATCAAGTTCGTCGCCCACACCCCATGCTTTCGCAGTGAAGCCGGTGCCTCGGGTCGCGATACGCGCGGCATGATCCGTCAGCACCAGTTCGACAAGGTTGAAATGGTCCAGATCGTTGAGCCGTCGACCTCGATGGAAGCGCTGGAAGGCCTGACCGCCAACGCCGAAAAAGTCCTGCAATTGCTCGAACTGCCTTATCGCACTATTGCGCTGTGCACCGGCGACATGGGCTTCAGCGCGGTCAAGACCTACGACCTGGAAGTGTGGATCCCGAGCCAGGACAAATACCGCGAGATTTCGTCGTGCTCCAACTGCGGTGATTTCCAGGCCCGTCGCATGCAAGCGCGTTTCCGCAACCCGGAAACCGGCAAGCCTGAACTGGTTCACACCCTGAACGGTTCCGGCCTGGCGGTCGGTCGTACCCTGGTGGCGGTGCTGGAAAACTATCAGCAAGCCGACGGTTCGATCCGTGTGCCGGACGTGCTGAAACCGTACATGGGTGGCCTCGAGGTCATCGGCTAAATGGACTATCTGCCGCTGTTCCATAACCTTCGCGGCAGTCGTGTCTTGGTCGTCGGCGGGGGGGAGATTGCCTTGCGCAAATCCCGCCTGCTGGCCGAAGCCGGTGCGCTGCTGCGGGTGGTCGCACCTGAAATCGAACCGCAACTGCGCGAACTGGTTGCCGGTAGCGGTGGCGAATGTCTGGTGCGAGGCTACGTTGAATCGGACCTGGACGGTTGCGGGCTGATCATCGCCGCCACCGACGACGAACCGCTGAACGCGCAAGTCTCCGCCGATGCCCATCGGCGTTGCGTGCCGGTCAACGTGGTGGACGCGCCAGCCTTGTGCAGCGTGATCTTCCCGGCGATCGTCGACCGGTCTCCTTTGATCGTAGCGGTCTCCAGCGGCGGCGATGCGCCGGTGCTGGCGCGGTTGATCCGCGCCAAACTGGAAACCTGGATTCCTTCCACCTACGGTCAACTGGCCGGCCTGGCCGCGCGTTTTCGCAGCCAGGTCAAACACCTGTTCCCGGATGTGCAGCAGCGTCGGGCGTTCTGGGAAGATGTGTTCCAGGGCCCGATTGCCGACCGGCAACTGGCCGGGCAGGGCGCCGAAGCCGAGCGCTTGATGCTGGCGAAAATTGCCGGTGAAGCACCGGATGCCACGGGCGAAGTCTATTTGGTGGGCGCCGGCCCGGGTGATCCCGACCTGCTGACCTTCCGTGCCCTGCGGCTGATGCAGCAAGCCGATGTGGTGCTGTATGACCGCTTGGTGGCGCCGGCGATTCTGGATTTGTGCCGTCGCGATGCCGAGCGGGTTTACGTCGGCAAGCGTCGCGCCGATCACGCCGTACCTCAGGATCAGATCAATCAGCAATTGGTGGATTTGGCCAAGCAAGGCAAGCGGGTGGTGAGGCTGAAGGGCGGTGATCCGTTCATCTTCGGTCGCGGCGGTGAAGAAATCGAAGAACTGGCGGCCCATGGCATCCCGTTCCAGGTGGTGCCGGGTATCACCGCGGCCAGCGGTTGCGCGGCGTATGCCGGGATTCCGCTGACGCACCGTGATTACGCGCAGTCTGTGCGTTTTGTCACCGGGCACCTGAAGGACGGTTCCACTGATTTGCCGTGGGCCGACCTGGTCGCGCCGGCGCAAACCCTGGTGTTTTACATGGGGTTGGTGGGGTTGCCGATCATTTGCGAACAGTTGATCAAGCATGGTCGCGCAGCGGATACGCCAGCGGCGTTGATCCAGCAGGGCACCACGATCAATCAACGGGTGTTTACCGGTACCCTGGCCGATCTGCCAAGCCTGGTGGCGGAGCATGAAGTGCATGCGCCGACGCTGGTGATCGTTGGGGAAGTGGTGCAGTTGCGCGAAAAACTGGCGTGGTTCGAGGGCGCTCAGGCGCAGGTCTGAACATCCGGTAACTGATCGTTCCCACGCTCTGCGTGGGAATGCATCCCGTGACGCTCTGCGTCACATCCGAAGCGGAACGCGGAGCGTCCCTGGCGGCATTCCCACGCGGAGCGTGGGAACGATCGTCTGTCAGGCTCTGCGCCAAACCCCTTTCCCGCTCAACCGCTCGCGATCATGCGTCGCTGTGAAATCCTGCGCCGGCCCTTTAGGCACGATTCCCGTCGGATTGATGGTCTTGTGGCTGCCGTAGTAGTGATTCTTGATGTGCTCGAAGTTCACCGTCTCGGCAATCCCCGGCCACTGATAAATCTCCCGCAGCCAGTTCGACAGATTCGGATAATCGGCAATCCGCCGCAGGTTGCACTTGAAGTGCCCGTAATACACCGCGTCAAAGCGAATCAACGTGGTGAACAGCCGAATATCCGCTTCGGTCAGGTACTCACCCGCCAGATAACGATTGGCATCCAATAGCTGTTCCAGCCGATCAAGCTCCTCGAACAACCCGTCGAACGCTTCTTCATAAGCCTTCTGCGCTGTGGCAAATCCTGCGCGATACACGCCATTGTTCACCGTCGGATAAATCCGTTCGTTCAGCGCGTCGATCTCGCCCCGCAGCGGCGCCGGGTAGAAATCCAGGTCATTACCCGTCAAATCATCGAAGGCGCCATTGAACATGCGGATGATCTCCGCCGATTCATTGTTGACGATGCGATTCTGCTGTTTGTCCCAGAGCACCGGCACGGTGACGCGACCGGTGTAGTCGGCGGTATCGGCGGTGTAGCGCTGGTGCATGAAATTGAAATGATCGAGCTTGTCCCCGGTCGATCCGAGGTTCCGGTCGAAGGTCCAGCCGTTTTCCAGCATCAACCAACTGACCACCGAGACGTCGATGAGGCTTTCGAGGCCTTTGAGTTTGCGCAGGATCAGCGTGCGGTGAGCCCATGGACAGGCGAGGGACACGTAGAGGTGATAACGACCGGCCTCGGCCGCAAAGCCACCGATACCTGTCGGGCCAGGTTTGCCGTCGGTGGTCAGCCAGTTACGACGCTGCGCTTGTTCACGCTGGAACGCGCCATCCTTGCTGCTTTCGTACCACTGGTCATGCCAGCGACCTTCAACTAACAAACCCATGTTCAAGACTCCTCAACCAATAAGCGTTGGAGAGGAGTCTATTCGCATAGGTTCGATTAAAAAGCGCAAAGGTTGGGCGCTTATGATCGGTTATATCGATTTGTCCCGCGCATCCCAATACTGCTGGGCGGTTTCGAAGGCCTGCTCACGGGGTTGGCCGAGGCCGCGCAAGGCCAGAGCCATGGTCGAGATCAATGCCATTTGCGGATAGCTGTCGACTACGTCGCCACGCCACACGGCTTTCAAGTGCTCGGGATCGAGGGTGGCCGGTTTGACGTGGCGTTGTGCCGACAACTGCGGCCATTCCTCGTCCCAGCTTTCGCCGCCAGTGGTGCCGTACAAGTGACTGTCGGCGTCTGGGTTGATCTCGATTTCGCCGCCGTCGCCTTTCACCACGATCGCGGTATCGCCGAGCAAGCCGCTGGCATCTCGATGCACCGCCTGGTAACCGGGGTGGAAAATACTTTGCAGGCCACAGCGGGCACTCAACGGGTTGAGAATCCGCGTCAGGGAATGGATCGGCGAACGCAGGCCCAAGGTGTTGCGCAGGTCGATCATTCGTTGCAGCTGCGGCGCCCAATCCACCAGCGGCATGAAGGCCAGGCCGCCGTTATCCAGTGCGTCGCCGACCTGCTGCCAGTCGCGGCACAACGGAATTTTCAATTCATCCAGCAGTTGCTCGCTGTAGAGCCGACCCGCGGTGTGCGCGCCGCCGCCATGCATGAAGATGCGCACGCCGTTCTGCGCCAGACACTTGGCGGCTAGCAGGTACCAAGGCAGATGGCGTTTCTTGCCGGCATATGTCGGCCAGTCCAGATCGACGGCCAGTGCCGGTGGATTCAACCGTTCACGCAACGCTTCGGTAAACCCAGCCATTTCCTCGGCGCTTTCTTCCTTGTGCCGCAACAGCATCAGGAACGCGCCAAGCTGGGTGTCTTCGACCTTGTGGTCGAGCACCATGCCCATGGCTTCGCGGGCTTCCTCGCGGGTCAAGTCGCGGGCGCCGCGTTTGCCCTTGCCGAGAATGCGCACAAACTGGGCGAACGGGTGTTCGGCGGGTGTTTCGAGGGTCAGCGCAGGGTAGTCGGTCATAAGCAATTCGTCGGTTTGGGCAGGCCCGCCAGTTTCGCGGCGAGTTTGGCAGGGGTGCCTTTGAACAGTCGGTTCAGGTGCAGGCTGTTGCCCTTTTCCGGGCCCAGCTTCGTTGCTGTGTATTTGATCAGCGGACGGGTGGCCGGCGACAGCTGGAATTCGGCGTAGAAGCTGCGCAGCAGTTCGAGGATTTCCCAGTGTTCGGGGCTCAACTCGATGTCTTCGGCGGCGGCCAGGGCGCTGGCTACCTCGCAGGACCAGTCGCTCAGTTCGACCAGGAAACCGTCCTTGTCCAACTCGATGGCGCGTGCGCCGACCGTCAGGGATTTCATAGCCAACTGTTGACCTTGTCGTAGTGAATCGACAGCTCGACGAAGGCCGGGTAATCGATGGCCTTGGCCGTGTCAGGAATCTCCAGCGCGCGAGCCTGGGCGTCTTCGGCCAGTACGAACAGTTTCGGGTGGCGGGCGTTCAGCGCTTTGAACGGCGCGGTGCCTGGCTGCAGCGCATAAACCGCGTCGCCAGTCAGCAGCAGCGCATCGTCAGCGCCCATCAAGCGCAGGCAACTGGTCAGGCGATCGTCGCCGAACGGGGAATGAGACAACACATGCAAAGTCGACATCAGAGGGTGATCACCTGGTCGTAACGGTCAATAAGTGCGGTGATTTCGTGGGCGGCCAGCACCTGCGCTTCTTCCAGCGCCAAACCAGTCGGGTTCAGACCCCGTTCCGCAACGCTGTCGGCACAGACAAACAGTTCGTCGACACCGAACATTGGCAAGGCTTGCAGATTGGCACTGAGGTCCTTCTGCTGGAGGGCCTTGGCGTCCTGTTTCGCGGCGAGCTGGAACACTCCGTCATCGAGAAACAGCAGGCCGATCGGCAGATCGAAGGCGCCGCCGGCCAGCACGATGTCCAGCGCTTCGCGCGCACTCGGCCCGGACCATGGCGCCTGACGGCTGATAATCAGCAAGGACTTAGCCATCTCACGCGCCTCCGAAACAGATCAGGCGGTCAGCATCCTGCACCGCGTCATGCAACTGGCCCAGGCCGGACAATTCCCACGGCGCGCCCACTGCAACGGCTTCACGCTGATAGCGCCCGGCTTCTTCTTCATTCAGCACGCCACGACGCAGGGCCGCCGCGATACACACGACGCCGTCCAGTTGATGCTCGGTGACGAAGTTGCGCCATTGCTTGGGCAAGTCCTGCTCATCCTGCGGCGTGACCACGCTGCCGGAGGCGTTGTAGACGCCGTCCTGGTAGAAAAACAGCCGGACAATCTCATGCCCACCGGCCAGCGCAGCCTGGGCAAACAGCAGGGCGCGGCGCGAGGAGGGCGCATGGGCGGCGGAAAACAGCGCGATGGCGAATTTCATGACGGACTCGATCAGCAAAACTGCGGCCATGATAAAGCTTTATCGCCGGGGCGGCGAAGGGCTTTGCCGCGAGATGGTGTGTCAGGTGCACCCAATTCGATCGTTCCCACGCTCTGCGTGGGAACGATCAACTGCCGATCAGCGCGGCATGTAACCCAACTGCCAGCGCTGCGGGATTTTCAGCGACAGCAACCCGACTGCGCCGGCCAGCAGACCGCTGACAAACAAAGCCTTGAGCCCCAGGTGATGTTCCAGCAAGGCGCCGATTACCGCGCCGGCAAACATCCCGGTCCAGGGGATCAGTTGCACGCGCCAGCCGTTGCGTCGTTCGCCGAGCATCCAGCGTCCCAGCCCGCGGCCGAAGCGTGACAGGGCGCCGGTGACGTAGGTCAGGCCGACCGGCAGTCCATTCACTTCTTCCACGGCGGCATTGAGCATGCCCATGGCGATGATCGTCGCCAGAAGCGCCGGCAATTGTTCGTCGTAAGGCCAGGCAGCGGCGCCGCAGAGCAGCGTGGCGATGCACAGCAGCAAGGGCAGCGCCCGACGGCCGCCGAGGCGACTGACGACAATGCCCAAGGCGTTGCCGACGACGAAGGTGCCGACGAGGATCATCAGGCGCAACATGAGGCCCAGGTCGCCATCGCTGATGGCGACGGCGAGGCGGGTGGTGTTGCCGCTCATGAACGAGACGAAATCACCGCTGGCCATGAAGCCGATGGCGTCGGTCATACCCGCGAGTACCGAGAGGCTGGCCACCAGCGACATGCCAATGCGCCCACGCCATTTGCGGGTATGCAGGTGGCCCGGGCTGGCGCGGTCAGTTGAGAGGGATGGCAACATCAGCGAAGGTCGTCCTCAGGCAGCGACTGGAATAGTCACTTACTCAATCCATATAACTCGCAATACTCCCGCCAGTCCATGCCGGCCATCTCGGCCACTTCCTTGTGCACTTCCAGGCGCTGTGCCTGATAGTCCTCGGGCGTCGCGGCGGTCAGTTGCAGCGTCAGCTCCCAGGCAAACAATCCCAGACGCTCGGCCTCGGCTTCGAAGGCTTCATGCAAGCGTTCGTCGCGGTACTGCGCCGCGGTCTCGCCCTTGGCCTGAGCCATCAGCGGGTTGAGGTTGTCGAGTTCGACGCGCAGTTCAGGGCGCTCATCGAGAAACTTCTTCAGCGCTTGCTCGTGTTGCTGTTCGGTTGCCGCCATGGTCGCTCCTTGAGGCTGGATTACGAAGACTGCTTCTTGCTGGCCTTGGCCGCTGCTGCCAGGCACTCGAGGGCAAACTGCTCGGGGTACGTCATCTGGATTGGCGTGGTTTCACCCTTGACGGTTCTTTCGCCGTCGAGGATGTAACGAATTCGCTTGTCGGTGACGCCAATCCGCTTGGCAATCCAGGACGGCGTCTGACCGATCTGGCTGATCAGTTTGTCGGCATATTCAGCGGTCGGTTTGTAATATTCGGCGTTGGGTGTCATGACCTTTCCAGAAAATAAGCCCGGAAAAACGGGCGATGCGGTGTTTATGGCGCGACAGGGTGCGCGAATCGTCACTCGGTGTCGCGGTATAAATGAAGTAAAGCAGAACGATACGCCGTGCCGCGGTGATACAGTCCGCTTTTTCTTGATGAGCGAACGCAATGCGAATTCTGATGGTGGCGCTGGCCGTAACGTTGCTGGCCGGATGCGCGGGCTCGGCGATGAACGACGCCCGCACTGGAACCCCGTACAAAACCCTGACGTCGGACAAACCGGAAAAAGTGGTCGCCCAGTGTGTGCAGTTTTCCTGGCAGGACGAGGCGGTGTTCGGTGTCGATGCCAGCGCGTATTTGCAGCCTGGCGAGAACGGCGGCACCACCGTTTACACGCGTTCGGCGGAGTCCTTTGTGGACGTGAAGACTGACGCTTCCGCCACCGTGCTGAATTATTACGCTCAGCGTGACGACTTTGTGGCCAAGCGCCGACTGGCGGCGTTGGCGACCTGCCTCTGATTCTTTGGATTGACGCATACCCCTGTGGGAGCGGGCTTGCTCGCGAAGAGGCCGGTACATTCAACATCTCTGTTGACTGACACACCGCCTTCGCGAGCAAGCCCGCTCCCACAGTTGTTCTGTGTTGATTATGAAAATGGGGTTTGCTCCCGCCGGGTCAGGTTTCGTTTTTCAGGCGCTTCTGGAAAAAGAAGCGCTTGTGGCCCGGCGGGTAGTCGGCGATCTGGCCGAGTTCGCTGTAGCCGAGCTTGCGGTAGAACTCCGGCGCCTGGAAGTCGAAGGTGTCGAGCCAGATTCCGATGCATTCCTTTTCCCGTGCCAGGTCTTCAGCCATTTGCATCAGCTGCGTGCCCATGCCCTGTCCGCGAGCCTGTTCAGGCACCGACAACAGGTCGATGTACAACCATTGGTAAAACACCCGACCGTGAAGCCCGCCGAGAATCTCGCCGCTTTCGTCACGCACCAGCAAGGCAACGGGCTCCTGAGTCGAGACACCGGCCTTTGCGGCGTTATAGGCGCGCAACGGCAGCAGGATTGCCTGGCGTTCTTCATCCGTGGGGTTTTGCGATCGTTCGATTCGCAGGGTCATCAGCTATTTCCTTATGGCCAGAGTGGTAAACATTTCCAAGACTATCGCGGCTCCTGGTCGTTGTTCCAGTCTTCAGGTGGAACCGTCGTTCGTGCGCAGGTGTCTAGGCTAAACAGCGTCATTCCTGAACGCGGCCCATGAGGACAATCCGTGAATATTTTCGAAGCCTTGCGCGAAAGCCACGACCGCCAACGTATCTACGCCGATGCGCTGATCCAGACCAGCGGCGACACCCCCGAACGGGTCGAGGCTTACAAGCAGCTCAAGTCCGAGCTTCAGGCCCACGAAACCGCTGAAGAGCGGCATTTCTACATCCCGCTGATGGAGTTCGATAACGGCGTCGACCTCAGTCGTCATGCGATTGCCGAACATCACGAGATGGACGAAATGATGGAAGCACTCGACGAAACCGAGATGTCCAGCCCGGCCTGGCTGGTCGCCGCGAAGAAGCTCGCCGAGAAGGTCAATCACCACCTGGAAGAGGAAGAGCAGAAGTTCTTCCAGATGGCTGGCAAGCTACTCGACGACAAACAGAAAGAGACGCTGGCGGGGCAGTATGAGAAGGAATACAAGGCTCAGCTGTCTTAGCGTCGGGCTTTCGTTTTCGCCTAAGATGTGCGTCTTCTGACGAAAAAAGGGATGCATTGTCATGTCGAACACAGCCGAGCGGGTCAACCTCATCGAGTCCCAGGTGTTGTCCCACGACTGGTACCTGCTCAAGAAAATTACCTTCGATTACCAGCGCAACAACGGTGAATGGCAACGCCAGACCCGCGAGGTCTACGACCGCGGCAATGGCGCGGCGATCCTGCTGTTCAACCGTGAAAAGAAAACCGTGGTGCTGACCCGGCAATTCCGCTTGCCGGTGTTCGTCAACGGCCACGATGGGTTGCTGATCGAAGTGGCGGCGGGGCTGCTAGAAGGTGCGGCGCCTGAAGAGCGCATCCGCGAAGAAGCCGAGGAAGAAACCGGTTATCGCGTGCAT
Source organism: Pseudomonas sp. FW305-20 (assembly GCF_058788075.1). Taxonomy (NCBI): domain Bacteria; kingdom Pseudomonadati; phylum Pseudomonadota; class Gammaproteobacteria; order Pseudomonadales; family Pseudomonadaceae; genus Pseudomonas; species Pseudomonas sp. FW305-20. The sequence goes on from NZ_JBYTAJ010000008.1 coordinate 144,073, forward strand.
CATGTGCACAAGGTGTTCGAGGCCTACATGAGCCCCGGGTCGGTGACTGAGAAACTGCACTTCTTCATCGCCGAGTACGACGCTGCTGCCAAGGTCAGCGAGGGCGGCGGGCTGGAGGAGGAGACCGAGGAACTGGAAGTGCTGGAGTGGAAATTCGACGACGCACTTGATGCGTTTTATCGCGGGGAAATCTGCGATGCGAAGACCATCATGCTGTTGCAGTATGCGGCGATGAAAAACATCTTCACCACCGCCTGATCAACGTAGCGTTTGGGCTGATCAGAACAAATCGCCTGTCCTGCCGGCCCCAGACCATTGGCAACCTTCCAGCGTCAGCAACTGTTCCTTCGCTTCAAGCCCTCCGGCAAACCCCGTCAACTTTCCCGAAGCGCCAATCACCCGATGACACGGCGCAACAATCGAAATCGGGTTCTTGCCGTTCGCGGCGCCCACTGCCCGAACTGCACTGGGATTGCCGATCTGCCGGGCTATCTCGCTATAGCTGCGGGTCTCGCCAAACGGAATGGTCAGCAGCGCTGCCCAGACCTTCTTCTGAAATTCCGTCCCGGCAAAATCCAGTTCCAGGTCGAAACGATTGCGCGTGCCTGCAAAGTATTCCCGCAGCTGCTGAGCCGTGCGCATCAGGATCGGGTTATCCGGCGCCTCGCGCATCGGTCCAAGCCGCACCCGGTCGGGTTTGTCGTTTTCCCAGAGGATGGCTGCCAGTCGTGAGCCGTTCGCGACCAGCTTCAACTCGCCCACCGGTGTGGCGAGGGTGATGAAGGTGTAACTCATGCCGGTGGACTCCGTAAAAGTGCTGAACCGAGGCCAAGCATACTGCCTCGACGGGGAGGCGCAATACGCAATCCCAGCCATACTTGCCTCTGCTCTTGAAGCCTTCCCCTCTGTTTTTTTACAGAGCCTAAAAACAAAAAGAGACCGACTCATGAAGTTCGAACCTTTTGCCAAATCGCTGATTGCGACCTCATTGGTGCTCAGCTGCCTCAGTGCTTACGCGGCTTCCGTGGCGCCGGTCGCGGCCGAAAACGGCATGGTCGTCACCGCCCAGCATCTGGCCAGTCACGTGGGCGTCGATGTGCTCAAGAACGGCGGTAACGCCGTCGACGCTGCGGTAGCGGTCGGCTATGCGCTGGCGGTGGTTTATCCCGCGGCGGGTAACCTGGGCGGCGGCGGTTTCATGACCATTCAGTTGGCGGACGGGCGCAAGACCTTCCTCGACTTCCGTGAAAAAGCGCCGCTGGCCGCCACCGCCGACATGTACCTCGACAAGGAGGGCAACGTCGTCCCTGACCTGAGCACCCGTGGCCATCTGGCCGTTGGCGTGCCGGGTACCGTGTCGGGCATGGAACTGGCGCTGAAGAAATACGGCACCAAACCGCGCAAGGAAGTGATCGCCCCGGCCATCAAGCTCGCCGAAGACGGTTTTGTGCTGGAGCAGGGCGATGTCGAGTTGCTGGAATACGCCACTGACGTGTTCAAGAAGGACATCAAGGATTCCGGTGCGATTTTCCTGAGCAACGGCGAGCCGATGCAAGTCGGTCAGAAACTGGTGCAAAAAGACCTCGGCAAAACCCTGCGGGAAATCTCCGAGAAGGGCGCCGACGGCTTCTATAAAGGCTGGGTGGCCGATGCCATCGTCACCTCCAGCCAGGCCAACAAAGGCATCATCACTCAGGCCGACCTCGACAAATACAAGACCCGCGAACTGGCCCCGATCGAATGCGATTACCGCGGCTACCATGTGGTCTCGGCACCGCCGCCCAGCTCTGGCGGCGTGGTGATTTGCGAGATCATGAACATTCTCGAAGGCTATCCGATGAAAGACCTGGGCTATCACTCGGCCCAGAGCATGCACTACCAGATCGAAGCGATGCGTCACGCCTATGTGGACCGCAACAGCTACCTGGGCGACCCGGACTTTGTGAAAAATCCGATCGCCCATCTGCTGGATAAAAACTACGCAACCAAAATCCGCGAAGCCATCAATCCGCAAAAGGCCGGTGTGTCCCGCGAGCTCAAACCCGGCGTAGCGCCACACGAAGGCAGCAACACCACCCATTACTCCATCGTCGATAAATGGGGCAATGCGGTCTCGGTGACCTACACCTTGAACGACTGGTTCGGCGCCGGCGTCATGGCCAGCAAAACCGGGGTGATCCTCAACGACGAAATGGACGATTTCACCTCGAAAATCGGCGTGCCGAACATGTACGGTCTGGTGCAAGGGGAGGCCAATGCCATCGCGCCCGGCAAGGCACCGCTGTCGTCCATGAGCCCGACCATCGTCACCAAGGACGGCAAAGTGGTGATGGTCGTCGGCACCCCCGGCGGCAGTCGCATCATCACTGCAACCTTGTTGACTATGCTCAACGTGATCGACTACGGCATGAACATCCAGGAGGCGGTGGATGCACCGCGTTTCCACCAGCAGTGGTTACCGGAAGAGACCAACCTTGAGACCTTCACCACCAGCCCTGATACGGTGAAGATGCTCGAAAGCTGGGGGCACAAGTTTGCCGGGCCGCAGGACGCCAACCATGTGGCGGCGATTCTGGTCGGCGCACCTTCGCTGGAAGGCAAGCCGGTGGGCAAAAACCGCTTTTATGGGGCGAACGATCCACGTCGTAACACCGGGTTGTCGCTCGGTTATTGAGGGGTGTTTTTCAAAGGGGGGACGGATCTATTGTTCGTCCCCTGATCCACTGATTCTTTTCAAGGACGGGACCATGGCTACCGCACTGCTGATCATCGATGTCCAGCGCGCCCTGTGCACTGGCGAGTACGAATGTTTTGAGATCAAGCGTGTTATCGAGAACATCAACGACCTCAGTGCCAAGGCTCGCGGAGCAGGCATCCCGGTCATCCTCATCCAGCACGAAGAAAGGGGCGACCAGTTGCAATACGGTTCCGAAGGCTGGCAACTGGCCGAAAGCCTGAAGACTTCGCCGCAAGACATTCGCGTGCGAAAAACCAATCGAGACTCGTTCTACCGGACCCACTTGCAAGCGCAATTGCAGGATATGGACGCCGACCGCCTGATCGTCTGCGGACTGCAAACCGACTATTGCGTCAACGCCACTGTCCGCCAGGCACTGAACCTGGGCTATGACGTAGTGCTCGCCGCCGATGCGCATTCCACCGTCGACAACGGCAACCTCGCCGCCGAAGACATCATCACCGAACACAACGCAGACCTGGCGCATTTGACGGGGCCCGTGGCGCGGATCGACGTGATGCCGACCAGCGAAATCCGGATCTGAAAACGGGTGAGGGGCTTGCTCCTATTGACGTTTGCACGGCCCCGAAAATACCGATCAACTCAGTCAAAAAAGCACTGAGCACATCCCGCTGACGCGCCTGATGCCTTACCGCAGCATGAAGGCCGCCCTCATAGCACAACCACTCAGAATTCGGGTCGAACCATGGCTCTTGTCGCATAAATTTGAAATGCACGGCGTTGCTCGACAGAATCGCGTCCCGACCTGGCCAAAGGTGCCGGACATTCGTGGTGAAAAGGAACTGCAGTTGAACGAACAGACATTGTCCCAGCGCCTGGAGCGCGTGGCGGCGCATGTACCAGCAGACGCACGCCTGGCCGATATCGGCTCGGATCACGGCTACCTGCCGGTGGCGTTGATGCGCCGTGGCGCCATTGCGGCGGCGGTGGCCGGGGAGGTGGCGTTGACGCCGTTCCATTCGGCCGAACGCACCGTGCGCGAGAGCGGTCTGGACCAGCGGATCAGCGTGCGCCTGGCCAGTGGTCTGGCAGCGATCGAACCGGGTGACGGGATCACTGCGATCACCATCTGCGGCATGGGCGGCGAGACGATCCGCGACATCCTCGACAGCGGCAAGGCGCGTCTGAGTGGCCAGGAGCGCCTGATTCTGCAACCCAACGGCGGCGAGCAGCCACTGCGCCAGTGGCTGATGGAAAATGGCTACCGCATCCTCTGCGAGGAACTGCTGCGGGAAAATCGTTTCGACTACGAAATCATCGTCGCCGAGCGCGCCGGGCCGGTGATGTACACCGCCGAGGAGCTTTATTTTGGCCCACTGCAGATGCAGGCACGCAGCCCGGCGTTCCTGATCAAGTGGCAGCGCATCCTGCGCGAGAAGCAGAAGACCCTGACCCACTTCGCCCATGCGCGACAGGCCTTGCCCGAAGAAAAAGTGCAAGACATCGCCCGGCAGGCCCGGTGGATCACCGAGTTGCTGGCTTGAGGCCGGTCCAGGGTTTGTACGAAAAAGTCGATGCGCTCGGCTATCGGTTCAGCAGAGGCGCCAGCAGTGCATGCATGCTGCGCCAGTGCGAACCCTCCCAGTAAATCCGTTGGCAGGCATCGCAGCGCAAGAAGTGCGAATAGAGGGCGCCAACCCGTGGCGGCACCTGCAGCCGGGCCAGTTCCGGGCTGATCTCGTGCAGCGGCAGGTTGCAATGAAGGCACAGGCTGAATGGCCGCGCGTTACGCGCCAGGTCGAGGCGTTCGTACATTTCGCGCAGCTGTAGCGACGGTTTGAGGGCATGCACGTAACAGCCGTGGCTGATGATCCGCCGCTTGAGCAATTCGCGGTCACGGGTCAGCACGATGCGTCCTTGCTGAGCAGCGATCTCGGCGATCTCGCCATCCTCGAAGCCATTGTCGTAGAGGGTGTCGAAACCGCTCATGCGCAGCAGGTTGGCCAGCCCGCCAAGATGTGCATCAGCAATGAAGCGCAGCACCCGTAAAGGTTGCGCACGAACCTTGAGCAACGGGCTGATGTCCAGCGCTTCGAACTTGGGATACACCGCCAGCCGGTCACCGTCGAAGATCGTCCGCTCCAGGCCCACCGACTCGCCGTTGAGCAGCACCAACTCAACCTCCGTGTGCGGTATCCCGAGCGCCTCGATCATGTGCTTGACCGTCGCCCCTCGCGCGCACTCGCAGGTGAATGACTGCCGGCGCCGTTCGGCCGGCAGGAAATCGTTGAGCTCCTCGTAGAAGCGGAAAGTTGCACGAGTCATGTTGAACAGTATGGCAGGGCTGCGGGATGAGCGAGTCTGGTCCGCACGCCTGCTCTGGCAGGCCTAGCGACGATAGTAGCGGCGATCGTCCTCGTAGCGGTGCCGCATGGCCCGATCCTGGTGGCGCTCCCAATCACGACGATCAGCTTCTCGGCGGGCTTGCTCTCGACGCCACTTATCTCTACGCCAGTCGTCTCGGCGCCAATTGTCCCTGCGATCATGCCAACGGCCGTCATGCCAGTATCGGTCGTCATGGGCAAGCAACGCCCCCGGCTGCGTGGCGGCCATACTGGCCAGGGTCGGCCAAGGGTTGCCGGCGGCCTGGACAGGAGCCTGAACGGCGGTGACTTCAGTTGCGACAACAGGGGTTGGGGTCTTCATCGGTGTTGCGCAGGCCGAGCCCACTGCCGCGAACGCAAACAGGCCGAAGAGCACCATCCGTGGGTCATGGAATTTCATGAGAGAAGGCAACCTCTGATTGACAATCGGACGTATGGCCATCTTGCTGCGGGAAGCCTTGGGGGTTCGCGCTTACCGAGCGGATGTGCCTATCCACATAGACAGATTAATAGGGAAAAGTTCTAGGGGACCCCCTGCTTAAATAGCCAACGTTGTACGTCCAGAACTTTGCTACAGCAGCGCGCCCTTCGGTGATCGACGGGTGCGCTGTGCCGATGATCTATTTGAGTATTCAGGCGCCGTAACAAGCGGCTATCACAATGAGTGCGAGAAAACAGACCAACTGCACGCAAAAGAAGGTAAACCGAACCGCCACGAACGTATCGGTTTGCACATGGGAGACGTGAACCAGCGACTGGCACACACGAGCGGTCAGGACGAATATGGACAGGTAGTTCACTGCGGGGCCGTCGATACCAAGGGCTGAAATCACGAACACGATGGCGCCAAAGACAGGCAGATTTTCCACACAGTTCGCGTGTGCCCTTGTCCCACGCCGATACCAATCCTCGCCTTCGAGCTGATCGCTTCGGAAAGAAGCAATCGGAATATTCGAGAACAGGATTCTGACCCAGCGATACACTCCGACGGTTGCCATCAACAACAGTAAAGTCCAGGTCGCAAATCCAAGCAGCATCCACATCGGAATCGTCATGGCTGCCATCCTCAATCAATCATTTTCGGCATGTCATCCCACCGTCGTGCGACCGACGCGCGGTCGGTCGCCCCTGTCGATCAATGGCTCATGATGGGTGCCAGTGCGGTCTGAATCCTGAACATCTGTGCTGGCGTTGTCATGCGCGTAAGCAGCCGGCCAAAGTGTGGATGTTGCACGCCCGAGATAATGTATTGCCAGCGGTAGGCGCTCAGCACGCAGGCGTTGATTTGCGCTGTCTGATCGACACTGAACGATCGTGAAGCATTTCGAATGAAGTAGTCGGCATCGGATGCCGATTGTGCCTGCAGGATTGCGTCGACAGCCGCCACCAGCGCAATCAGATCGTTCACTGCCTGGTCGCGCTTGGCCGGGGAGAGTTTTGCGTGCTCAGCCTCCCACTCCAATTCATCGAGTACGACGTGCCGACTTTCATCCTTCCAATGAAACTTGAAGACATCCTTGAAGAGCGGGCATATCTCCTCGCGCGGGGCGATGCTTTGCACGTAGTGCGTCTGAACAAACAGTTCGATATGACAGGTCAGCGCCAGTACCGACCAGGTACTGGCCGCCAGTACCGCGCGCGCTACATCGTTTGGGTCGGCAACCTGACGATACCCCGCTGGCAATTGCTTACCCATCATCGTCTCAATGCGTCGGAACAGCTCCTGATGCTTGATCTCGTCGTTGGAAAAGCGCACCAGCGCTTCCAGTGCGAGCTGATCGTCAAATACATGGGCCCGACCTTGATCGAGCATTTTGGCACTGATAAAACGCTCGACGAGGCCAAAGATATACGCATAGGTCCGGCCCTGAATCTGACTGAGCAGACGCGCCTCGTCCGCGGCGAGAAAGGTCAGGCAGTCGATCCGCGATAGCCCGTCCGGCAAAAATTTGCGCGAGAAGTCGAAGCTACGGTCCTGTAGCAAATCGCGATCGATTTGCCATTCCGCTTTCTTCGATGATCTGACGATTTGAGCAAAACGGGCGGCGTTGCCTGAATCTGAGCGGGGTAGGGTAGCTGCGGTGTTCATATCGATCTCCGGCTTGCGTGGTCGAGTTGGAGTGGGCCAATTGCGGTTAACGCGGGAGTCAATGACCATCGGTGAAGCGTCCGGGGAGCGCCTCGATCATTGAGTCCACGTTGGTGCTAATCTAGGCCTCGCAGTTCAGGCAGCGAATGACCAGTGCGCCTGATTACATGCTCCGGACTCCGGAAAGGAGGGCTGGCAATTGTTGGATGCTCTATCTGATGTCTTGCGTGTGATTCGGCTGTCTGGTGGGGTCTTTCTCGAGGCGGAGCTCAGTGCGCCCTGGTGCATCAGCGGAAGAATCTCTGCAGACGACTGCAAACCGTTCCTGGCGGCACCTCGACATATCATTGCGTCGCATTTTGTCGCGGCGGGGCACATGCAATTACGTATCGACGATGGCGCCACCCTCGACGTGCGGGCAGGCGAACTCATTCTGCTTCCTCGCAATGACGTTCATACCTTTGGCAGTGATCTAAGCATTGCGCCCATGTCGGCGCGCGAAGTTATCCAGCCGCCGGAAATCGGTGGAATTTCACGAATCAAGTACGGCGGGGGCGGCGAGGCCACACAGTTATTGTGCGGATTCCTCGGCTCTGAAACACCGTTCAGCCCGTTGCTTTCGTCGCTGCCATCCTTATTGAAACTAGACGTCCGCGCGACGGCTTCGGGAGCCTGGATTGAAAGCTCATTCCGTTTCGCTGTCAGTGAGATCGCGACGGGGCGCGTCGGCTCGACAACAGTCATCGCCAAGCTATCCGAATTGCTGTTCGTCGAAGCCGTCAGCCAGTATGTCGCCAACCTCCCCACTGAGCGGCGCGGGTGGCTGGCGGGTTTGCGAGATCCGCATATCGGGCGCGCACTGGCGCTGCTCCATGCTCGTCCAACCGAGGGCTGGACGGCAGAAGCCCTGGCGCTTGAGGTGGGCATGTCGCGCTCGGTATTCGCGGAGCGATTCACGGCATTGGTCGGACAGCCACCGATGCAATACCTGACGCTCTGGCGAATGCACGTGGCGGCTCAACACCTGCGCGAAGGGCGCGGGAATGTGGCGCAAATCGGCTTTGCAGTGGGCTACGAATCCGAAGCAGCGTTCAGTCGCGCATTCAAACGCCAGTTCGGCACATCACCCGGCACTTGGCGCAGACAATCCGCATGAGAAGGTCTGGTGCCGATGGCCTGTTGCAGCGGGAACTTCAGGGTACTGGCCAGGTCAACAGGGGCCCTGTATCGGCGATGCCGAGCAGCGCTGGTGGCCTGTTTTACGACAGTGCCGTCCTCGATCAGCCGAGTCCGCCCCCTGATGCCAACCAAGAGTTTTCTGCCGGGTCTCCTCCTGGCGTTCTGCGCTGTCGCGTCGCTTTGTTCGGTTGCTGCCGAACGAAGACCGCTCTCGCAAAGTAACAGCGCATCAACCACGCTAATCGAAACCGCCTCGCGGCAATATGAAAATGGCCAGTTGGACCAAGCCGCTGCCACGCTGGAGCGTGCCCTGCATATCCAGCCGAACAATCCCGCGACGCTGCATTACCTTGGTGTGTTGCGTCTTCAGCAGGGGCAGTACCAGCAGGCAGAAACGTTGGCGGCGCGCTCGAACATGCGGGTTGGTCGCAACGTCGAGTTACGCAACCGCAACTTCCAATTGATCCAGGCGGCGCAGCAGGCCAAGGCTTCGAGTACCTCACCCAACGCCAAAGAGGACCAGGTCGCAGTACAGCAGGGGCTCAAAGAGGAGGTCCAAAAGCGTCGCGAAGCAGAAATGGCCGCTGTTGAACAAGCCAACGCTGGCAACTTCGCTAACGCACAGGCAGAGAGGGTATCGGATTCGCCGACGGCTGGCAGGCCTCGGCGCGAAGGAGAAGTGCCCGTGGCTTTCGTCGAGCCACAGCGGCCTGCGTACGATGAGGTTGAGATCCCCAGCGGCCATTGGCCGCCTCCGGGTAAGTGCCGAATCTGGTTTCCTGATCGCCCGCCCGGGCATCAGCCCAAACCCGGCAAATGCAAGAAGCTGCGAGATCGGGTTCCGTCAGGAGCCTACCTGGTGCGCGGTTGAGTTTCTGCGTGTCCTTTTGGCCGGTTAAGTCAAAGGCTCGGAGCGTGCTGTAGATAGCCAAGTGCGACTACGCAGTGCGGGTGGCATCTGTCTATGCCAAACAAATGCAGATGCGCTACAACTCATAGAACTCCGGGGTCCTCACAGAAGCGAGCGAAAGTGGATGAAACACAATCTCTGTGTCATCAGGCTGGTTCGTTTCGCATCCGCTTCGGTCATCATGCTCGCCACCGCCGCAGTGGCAGAAGATCTCGAACCCAGGTCCTACGCCAATACACCGGTCGGTATCAATTTCCTGCTCATCGGCTACAGCGATCTCCATGGCAATGTGACGGCCAACCCCTCGATCCCACTCGAAGATGCCAGGCTCAATATCAAGACGGTCGTGTTTGCCTTTGCCAGATCCCTGGACGTCTGGGGCCGCTCGGGGAAGTTCGATATCGTCGTGCCCGAGGCAAAACTGACCGGCTCAGCCCTGCTTGCCGGCGAACCCAGGGAGCGTAATGTCTCTGGGCTGATCGACCCAAGATTTCGCTTCTCGGTCAACTTGTATGGCGCCCCGGCGATGTCCCTGGCCGAGTTCCCCAGCTACCAACAGGATGTGATTATCGGCGCCAGCCTGGCGATCACGGCGCCACTGGGCCAATACGACGACAGCAGGCTGATCAATCTGGGCAATAATCGCTGGTCATTCAAGCCTGAACTCGGGGTTTCCAAACGTGTGGGGCCAGTGACCCTGGAATTATCCGGCGCAGGAACCTTTTTCACCGACAATGACGAGTTACTCGGCGACCACGTGCTTTCCCAGGATCCGATTTACCAAATACAGGGGCATCTTATCTACGCCTTCAACTATGGGGTCTGGGGTTCGCTGGATGCGACCTACTTCGCTGGCGGCAGCAGCTCAGTGGATGGGGTCAGTAACCGTGATTTTCAGGAAAGCACCCGCTACGGCTGCACCCTTTCGCTGCCGTTGAACCGCAACCATTCGATAAAGCTGAATGCGAGCTATGGCGGACATTCCCGCACGGGCAGCGAATACGATGCTGTCGGCATGGTCTGGCAGTATCGTTTCGGTGCAGGACTTTGAAAGACAGGATTTACGCTACGTCCCATTCACGCGTTGGTGGGACATTTGTCCGACCCTGCTTGCTTACCCCCCGGAGGTGGCTCAGGCAAATCGACAGTTACCTGACCTGATTCGACGGATAAAGACCGGCAAGCCGCGCAATCACAACACCTACGTAAAAGACGCCGGAAAATTCTTCGACCATCACAAGTGAGCGGGCGTGGTTGGTCAGCGGGATAACGTCACCGTAGCCGGTGGTGGTGAGCGTCGTGAGGCTGAAATAGATCAGTTTGAAGAAGGTCCCGGGCTGTGCGAAGTCGAGTTGGCCAGGGCCGAATGAGCCTGCGGCGGATATCTCGACCAGGGCAAAGATGAAGGACCAAACGAAGGCCAGCATGATGTAACCCGCCAGCGCGCCATGCAGTTTGTCAGCTGTAATTGGCCCGCGCATGAGGATATAGCGAAGCACTCCGCTAAACGAAACCGCAAGAGACGCCGCATAGGAAATCCCGGCAAGCTTAAGAATCGCGATACTCCCAGCCCCCAAGGCCGCCCATTGAAGGCCAACCCCAAGCAGCGCCAGACACAGCTTGAGGATGAACCCTCGCCGAGTCTGCCTGGTGGCGAAAGCGCCCACGAGCAGCACCGTTGAAAACAGAATGCCGAGCGACAAGCGAGGCATTAAACCCTCCTCAAGGAAGGGAAACAGAAGGATCAATCCTAGTAAGAGCAGCAATAGATAGGTGCAGGGCCCTCGTCCTATCACCATCTGAGCTAAATCCGCGTCGGACTCGGCTTTATCTTGCGGATTTGTCATACCGGTTTCCCTGAGGACGAAGTCACCCTCGATACCTGACGTTGCACGGCTGAATTCTGATCTTGTTTCAGGATAGTTGGCAGTGAAACTCTCTGCTCAAACCAAGCACTCTGCCATCACTCGACTAGACTTCGAAATGTGCTTCTAGCGTGAAGTTCGTGGCCGGCGTGCCACTGCTGTATCTGGTATGGAGCAGTAAAAGCCGATACGAAACAGCGCAACTTGTGGAGCGCAGACTATGTTTTGGAATCACTCTCTGAAAACATGGCATCCATGTTGTTCGCCAACCGACACCTGGCTGGGCGCGATGGCGATTGCGGCCTTCACGTTCGCGCTGTTTGCTGGCCCAGTCCATGCTGCGATCGAAGCAAAACCCTCCCCCCTGACGCCCTCACAGCGTGAGGAACTCACGATCTCTTCCCAAGAGGTGATGAAACCTTGGAAAGGCGACCTCGACGGGATGATCCAGCGCGGGACCATTCGAGTCCTGACTGTCTATAGCAAGACATTCTATTTTGTTGACAAGGGTGTCCAGCGCGGCGCTGCCTATGAGATTTTTCGCCTGTTCGAGGCGGATCTGAACAAGAAGCTAGCTAACGAAAACAAGCTCAAGCATAAACATCTCAAGGTCCGCATGGTCTTTGTTCCGGTTGCGCGGGGCGACCTGCTGGAGGCGCTGGTTGCCGGTAAAGGCGACATTGCGGCGTCCAACCTCACCGTGACTGAAGATCGCAAGCAGCAAGTCGACTTTTCCGTACCCACCTATCGAAATGCCAGTGAAGTGGTGGTGACCGGTCCAGGCTCTCCCCCAGTATCGAGCGTGGATGAGCTATCGGGAAAGGTAGTCTTCGTTCGCCAATCCTCCAGTTATTACCAAAGTCTGATGGCCCTCAACCGGCGCTTCGCCACCGAGAAGAAGCCTGCCCTGATTCTCAAATTGGCGCCGGAGAACCTGGAGGACGAGGATCTGATTGAGATGCTCAACGCCGGATTGATTCCGCTCATCATCGTGGACAAGCACAAGGCGGACTTCTGGAAACAGGTCTTCCCCCAGATCACGGTGCATGAAAATGTCGCCGTGCGCACCGGCGGTGAAATTGCTTGGGCGATCCGTAAAGACAGTCCGAAACTTATGGCTGCCACCAACGATTTCGTGGCGGGCCATAGCCTGGGGACTACAGAGGGGAACATTATCCTGGCGCGTTATTTGAAGAACGCAAAGTATGTGAAGGATGCGGCTTCAGAGTCCGAGCGCCAGAAATTCCTCGTCCTGGTTCAGCTCTTTCAAAAATATGGCGATCAGTATGATGTGGACTGGTTGCTGATGGCGGCCCAGGGGTATCAGGAGTCTCAGCTCAATCAAGCCGTCAAGAGCAAGGTCGGCGCGATTGGTGTGATGCAGGTCATGCCCGCTACCGGCAAGGAACTCGCTGTAGGCAACATTTCGCAATTGGAGCCGAACATTCATGCAGGCATCAAGTACATGCGCTGGATGATCGATCAGTACTACGGCAAGGAACCCATGACCAAGCTGGACAAGGCACTCTTCGCCTTCGCTTCCTATAACGCTGGCGCAGGTCGGGTTTCGAAGCTTCGCAAGGAAGCGGCCAATCGCGGCCTGGACCCAAATGTCTGGTTTCACAACGTGGAGTATGTTGCCGCCGATAAAATCGGAGCGGAAACAGTGACCTACGTGAGTAACATCTACAAGTATTACATTGCCTACAAATTGCTCATCGAAGCCAGGACGGCAAAGGAGGAAGCCGCGAAAAAGTTGAAGGGTGAGATCGAGGAAGCGCACTAAGTCCGCAAGGGTGAAAGAAAAATCGTTCGATTCGGGTAGCTCCCGGTACTAAGGGAGGTACCAATGAACGCTAAAGGACCATTCCTGTCTGGCGTCACAGGTTTAGGCTCGATTCCAAGAGCAAAAGTTACCGGCTGCGATAGCCCATCCACCTCTGCGTCTTAAAGTGTTTGCCTGAACACTTGATACAGCACGTCTCCCGCTGAACTCGTCAATGACGATATTCAGACCCGCCTCACAGCCTGCGATTTGAGTACAAGATCTCACCTGATTTCCGGGTTTCCAGAATAAAAGAGGAATTACCATGAGCAGCACCTTCTTCATTCCATCCGTGACCATGATGGGCATCGGCAGTCTCGACGAAGCGATGCTCGCCATCCGTAAATATGTTTTTTCGCAAAGCCTTGATTGTCACTGATGCAGGCCTGGCCGCCGCCACCGGCATGGACGCGCTGACCCACGCTATCGAAGCCTATGTGTCGACTGCGGCAACACCGATCACCGATGCCTGTGCACTCAAGGCCGTGGAGTTGATCTCGGCCAACCTGCGCACTGCCGTTGCCCAGGGTGACGACATGACCGCTCGGGAAAATATGGCCTACGCGCAATTTCTTGCCGGCCCGGTTTAAAGACATCGCCAACGCAATGGGGGGTCGACACCCAGCAGCTGAATGCGGAAAAAGGCGCCGCCGCGGCCATCACCGCCATCCGTAAACTGTCTTTGGATGTCGGTATTCCGAGCGGCCTCGCCGAACTGGGCGCCAAAGCCGACGACATCCCGATCCTGGCCACCAATGCCATGAAGGATGCCTGCGGCTTCACTAATCCGCGTCCTGCCAACCAGGACGAGATCGAGCAGATTTTCCTTACCGCGATGTAACCGATGTGAAGTGACGCCAGCCAGATCAAAAGCCCCGCCTTCGGTTGAAGTGCGGGGCTTTTTTGGGGTTCTTCGCAGGTGTTCGAGTCTGTATCTCATAAACGCGTGGCATCTGTGTCTATCGGAAGCAGGACTGGGTGAGTACGGTCCGCAGACACTCCTTCAATGACGAGGCAACGATGGATCTAACGGCTGTTCCCTTTGGTACGACCGATTGGTCGACCGTCGAACCTGTACAGCATGCTGGACAGACCGGTACCGCCTATTGGCGAACCTGTCAGTTTGGTTCAACCCGTGTGCGGATGGTTGAGTACAGCGCCGGGTATCTGGCCGATCACTGGTGCTGGAGAGGTCATATCCTGTTGTGCCTGGAAGGCGAGTTGCACACGGAGCTGGAGGATGGTCGTCAGTTCACGCTCACCGCCGGGATGAGCTATCAGGTGGGCAGCAATACTGAGGGGCATCGATCTTTCAGCACCACCGGTGCCAAGTTGTTCGTCGTGGATTAACGCTGGGGCGCCTGGTTCGGGGCTACGCTAAAGCCATGCGGATCGTCGATCAATCGGGACCCACTGTTCGCGCTGCGTCCGTCCTTGGAGCGACCAATGCCGTCCATCATCACGCGCCTGGTGGCGCTGTTTGTTCTTTGCCTGACGCTTGAAGTACCAGCCCAGACCAACGCCTGCCCGGCTGGCGAAACACAAGTGTGCCTGGACGGCTGCATCTGCCTGCCAGACGTGGGACCGCTGCTTGGTCCCCTGGCTGATGATATCCACCAGATCGCGGCGCCTGCTTTGGCGATGTGGCTGACCCAAGCCCGCGCGGACGCCGCCAGCGCCGGCATCCAATCCATTCCACCGCACATCCGCGAGCAACTGCTGCGCTGGTACGACCCCAGCGTCCTCGACGCTGCGCGCTACAAAGTGAGCGACAACGGCCAATTCAACGCCGCCACGGCCATGCTGCAAAACCCCGATGTCGGTGCCGTGACGCTGATCGACATCATCCTTTTCCGGGACGCTCAAACCGCAGAGCAGGACATTGCGCTCTGGGCGCACGAACTAAAGCATGTGCAGCAATATCTGGAATGGGGGGTAGAAGGATTTGCCCAGCGGTATACACAGGATTTCAATGCTGTGGAGGCGCCGGCTTATGCCATACAGGCTGAGGTCAGGCAGTTGTTGCGGGAAGGGAATGACTGAAAAGCCCGAGTTGATCGATTGCACTTACCTCTGCGGTTCGGCCACCAGCAGCAATGACTGCGGCGCAGGACTTTGCGGGTGCTGCGGCTCTTGCAGGGCGGCCAGCCGAAAACCGGCCATGTCCAGCGCATTGAACCAACTGGACAAGGTGCGCAAGTACCACGGCATGGGTTGCCATTGGCCCTTGAACCCGGCGAAGGTCTCTTCCCGCCAGCCATCCTGATAGTCGCCCGCTGCCGCGGTCCATGGATGCAACGTCTGGATCACCAGCGCGCCGCCAGGGGCGAGCAGGGCGTTCATGGCGGTGAGCAGCGGGATGATGTCCTGGTGCAGCAGGGCGAAGTTGGCGCAGATCAGGTCGTAGTCGCGGCCAATGTCCACCTTCGCCTCCACCAATTCTTCATAGCTCGCCAGATGCACCGACGAAGAGCCCGCCGCCCGCGCCGCCTCGACCAGCGTCGCATCGCCATCCACACCGACCGCCTCGATGCCCCGTTCAGCCAGCGCGCGCAACAACCAGCCCTCGCCGCAGCCCAGGTCAAGCACACGCTCGGGCTGGCGACTCAGCACCGCCAGCAGGATGGCCTGGTCGGTGACTTTGAGGCGGCTTTCGATGGCACCAGTGCGGATGGCGTCGATCCAGGATTGGGCGTTGTGGTGCCAGCTGTCGAGGAGGGTGGATTCGGGGGTGGGCATGTCGGTGACCAGCGTTGTGGGTTGGATAAAAAGCCAGGGCAAGTTCGGGCTGATCGAAAAATCCTTACCAGCCTTTCACCCCGCTCATATCGGGCAGCTTGTGAGCGATGCCCTTGTGGCAGTCGATGCACGTGGCTTCACCATTGGCCAGAGAAGTTGAATGCATGGAGGAAGCGCGCTTGCTCTGGCGGGTAAAGTCCATGAATTCGAAGTTGTGGCAGTTGCGGCATTCACGCGAGTCATTGGCCTTGAGCCTTGCCCACTCATGTTCGGCCAGTTCGCGACGCAGCATGAGAAATTTGTCACGCGTATCGATGGTGCCAAAGATCTTCCCCCACACCTCTTTCGAAGCCTGCATCTTGCGCGCGATCTTGTGGGTCCATTCGTGGGGCACGTGGCAATCCGGGCAACTGGCGCGCACGCCGGAGCGGTTCGTGTAATGAATGGTGTCCTTCAGTTCGACGAACACGTTGTCCCGCATTTCATGACAGGAGATGCAGAATTTCTCGGTATTGCTCAGCTCCAGCGCGGTGTTGAAGCCACCCCAGAAAATGATCCCGGCGATAAAGCCCCCCAACGTCAGAAAGCCCAGGCTGTAGTAGAGGCTCGGACGACGCAGAATGCCCCAGTAATCCTTGAGCAGGGCGAACAGTTTTCTCATGTTGCCTCCTCAGGGTTTCTGCGTGGCGTTGGCTTCGTCTTGCAGTATTTTGTCGATCGTCTCGAAACTGTTGCCCACCAGGGGCAGTACTTCTGTTTGCGGCACGTGGCATTGGTTGCAGAAGTACCGGCGCGGTGACACCGCCGCCAGCGCCTGGCCGTCGCGGTCCATGTAGTGGGTGATGCTGATCATCGTTGCCTGGGTTCGCGCGCTGTTGGCCCGGCTGTGACAGGACAGGCACTTGTTGCCGTTCTTGTCGATCTGATAACCGAGGATGGTGTGGGGGATGGTGGGTGGCTGGTCCGGGTAATTGCGTTCGCGTTTCAGGTCCTTGTTTTCTTCATTGGCAATGGGCGGGGCCGGCATACTCTGGGTCAAGGTGCCACCGGGTCGGCGTCCATCTGGCCCCGAGGCATCGAGGGGGTAATTGACTTCTGCAGCCATCACCACGCCAATCGCAGCGAGCAGGAGCAACGGCAGGGTTCGCAAAGGCATGACGGTTCTCCTCAGGCCACGCTGATCAACTCGATTCGTATCGCGCATTTTTTGTAGTCGGTCTGCTTGGAGATCGGATCGGTGGCATCGAGCGTGACTTTGTTGATCAGCTTGTTGGCATCGAAAAACGGCACGAATACCAGTCCTTGAGGCGGTTTGTTGCGTCCGCGGGTTTCTATGCGTGCACGGATTTCACCGCGTCGGCTGATCAACTTCACTTCACTGCCACGCCGCGCCTTCAAGGCCTTGGCATCTTCGGGGTGCATGTAGACCAATGCGTCCGGCACCGCTTTGTACAGTTCCTCGACGCGCTGGGTCATGGTGCCGGTGTGCCAGTGTTCGAGGACGCGTCCGGTGCTCAGCCAGAATGGATAATCGGCATCCGGGGCTTCGGCTGGCGGCTCGTAGGGGAGGGCGAAGATAATCGCCTTCTTGTCCGGGTAACCGTAGAACTGCACCTCGCTGCCTTTCTCCACATAGGGGTCGAGCCCTTCGCGGTAACGCCAGCGGGTTTCCTTGCCGTCCACCACCGGCCAGCGCAGGCCTCGTTCGCTGTGATAGCGGTCGAACGTGGCAAGGTCATGCCCGTGGCCGCGACCGAACTGGGCGTACTCTTCGAACAAACCTTTTTGCAGGTAGAAGCCAAACGCTTTGGCTTCATCATTTTTGTATCCGGCTTCCATTTGCTCGACCGGGAACTGGTCAACCTGGCCGTTCTTGTAAAGCACTTCAAACAGGGTTTTGCCCTTGAGATCAGGAGACTTGGCGAGTAACTCGGCGGGCCAGGTTTCATCGGTGGTGAAGCGCTTGGAAAACTCCAGCAACTGCCACAGGTCCGACTTGGCGTCCCCCGGTGCGGTCACCAATTGATGCCAGAACTGCGTACGCCGCTCGGCGTTGCCAAAGGCACCTTCCTTTTCTACCCACATGGCGCTGGGCAGGATCAGGTCGGCGGCTTGCGCGGACACGGTGGGGTAGACATCCGAGACAATCACGAAATTATCCGGGTTGCGCCAGCCCGGCAGGACTTCCTGCATGATGTTCGGCCCGGCGTGCATGTTGTTGCTGGCCTGGGTCCAGTAAACGTTGAGCACGCCGTCCTTGAGCATGCGGCTCTGTTCCACCGCGTGAAACCCAGGTTTCTCCTGAATGGTACCGGCGGGCAGCTTCCAGATTTTTTCGGCGATGGCGCGGTGCTTGGGGTTGGTCACCACCAGATCGGCGGGCAAACGGTGGGAGAAAGTCCCGACTTCGCGCGCCGTACCACAGGCCGACGGCTGGCCGGTCAACGAGAAGGGGCTGTTGCCCGGCTCGCTGATTTTGCCGGTGAGCAAATGGATGTTGTAGATCAGGTTGTTGGCCCAGACGCCGCGAGTGTGCTGGTTGAAACCCATGGTCCAGAACGACACGACCTTGCGCTTGGGATCGGCATACAACTCGGCCAGCGCCTTGAGCCTTTCAGTCGGAACGCCTGTCTCCTTGGCGGTTCGCTCCAGTGTGTAAGGTTTGACGAAGGCTGCGTATTGGTCGAAGGAAATATCCGTCCAGGTGTTGGCCTTGGCGGCATTTTTCGCCTTCATTTCCCGTGGATCATCAGGGCGCAGGCCGTACCCGATGTCGTCGGCACCTTGGGCAAATCGGGTGTGCTTGGTAATGAAGTCCTGGTTCACCGCGCCGTTTTCAATGATGTGGTTGGCGATGTAGTTCAGGATCATCAGGTCGGTTTGCGGCTTGAACACCATGGGGATGTCGGCCAGCTCGAAACTGCGATGTTCGAAGGTCGACAGCACGGCCACTTTCACGTGAGGCTGGCTCAAACGGCGGTCGGTGACCCGGCTCCAGAGCACCGGGTGCATCTCGGCCATGTTCGAGCCCCAGAGCACGAAGGCATCGGTGGCTTCGATGTCGTCGTAGCACCCCATCGGCTCATCCATGCCAAAGGTGCGCATAAAACCCATCACCGCCGAGGCCATGCAATGGCGAGCGTTGGGGTCGATGTTGTTGCTGCGAAAGCCAGCCTTCATCAGCTTGTTGGCGGCATAACCTTCCCACACGGTCCATTGCCCGGAGCCGAACATGCCGACCGACCCGGGGCCTTTGCTCTTCAAGGCTTCCTTGAATTTCAGCTCCATGATGTCGAAGGCCTTCTCCCAACTGATCGGCTGGAATTCGCCTTGCTTGTCGTACTGGCCGTTAGTCATGCGCAAAAGCGGTTGGGTCAGGCGATCGACGCCATACATGATCTTCGAAAGGAAATAGCCCTTTACGCAGTTCAGTCCGCGGTTGACCTCGGCCTTGACGTCTCCGTGGGTGGCGACCACCCGGTTGTCCTTGGTTGCGACCATCACGCTGCACCCGGTGCCGCAGAAACGGCAGGGCGCCTTGTTCCAGTCAAGGGTGACCATGTCCGCTTCGGTGACCAGATTACTGGCGTCGGTAATAATCGGCAGGCCAGCAGCGGCGGCTGCAATGGCGGCAGCCTGGGCTTTGACGAATGCTCGGCGCGACATGCTCATTCGATATCCCCTTCGGGTTCGAGGACTTCGTGATAGATCAACGCCGCGTTGAGTACACCGGGCAAATTGTTGATCTGTTCGATGCGTTGAAGGATCTGGCTTTCGTGTACGGCCTCAAGGACCACCACCAGTTTTCCCGCCGTACTTTCCTGATGCAGTTCCAGGCCGTCCAACAGGCGCAGGTTGGCTTTGACGGCATCGAACAATTCAGGCCTGGCAAGTACTACAAGACTGGCAATATGCAAAGCTTCGTCCATGCGCTGGCTCCAATAGGCTTTCAGAAAAGGCTATTAGTTAGTTGGGTGGTCCTGGGGGGCCGTACAGCATCTGGAAAAACCAGACGATAAAACCGTAGCCGCCGACGATAGCGACTGACAGCAGCGGGAAGAGGCAGATGACAAGAAAGAGAAACAGCCGGGTTTCTTTGCGGCGCTGAGGTTTTCGTTCTTCAGCCAATGACATGCGTAATCTCCTGCCGAACGTGCAGTCAGACTAGATCACGAAGTTTTCGCAGGTTTTCTACCAGGGGGTTTACAGACGAACGGTTGATAACCCGTGCTCTTGGGTCGCAACGGGTTATAACGTTTTCAATCATTACTTCGTTTAGTTCGCAAAATTTCAACTTTTAGTCGCAGGCTTTCAAATCGAGCGTCGAGCGCTCGCGCACACCGGGCCTTTTGCTGCCTGTCGCGACAGTTGTCTCGCGGTCGGTATCAGCCTGTGACGGATTGCTCATCTTGAAAATGCAATTGCAAATTTGTATCATTCGTTTTCAATTCAGCGAAGCAGGGAACGCAGCGCCAAAACAATAATAAGGTCCAGGCAATGCTCAAAATGCTTCTCGTATACGGTCATCTGCTCGCTACGTGTATTGCCCTGGGGAGGGTGTTGCAGGCGGATCACAAGCTTTGGAGTTGGCGCAAGGAAATACTTGACCAGGCCAGGCTTGAGTACCTTGATGAAACTCAGAGGATTGTCAGCCTCGCACTGCTTGCCCTTTGGGCAAGCGGATTGTTGCTGGTGCTTGAGGGTTATCTCAATGAAGGCGACGCGTATCTGCTCAATCAGAAACTCTGGGCCAAGGTAACTGTCGTCGCGCTGCTCAGCCTCAACGGTGCATTACTGCATCGAGTCGGCTTCCCGTTGCTGCAAAAGGCTCCATTCGTCGCACTGCGCAGTGCAGGCCGCACGCGGCTCGCCTTGTTGGGTGCGCTTTCCATGAGCGGTTGGCTATTCGCCGCTTTCCTGGGGGTGGCTCGGGCCTGGAATCACGTGTTGCCTTATCTACATGTGATGGGCGCATTCGCCGCCTTCTCGTTATTGGCGTGTTGCGTGGCACTTGCAGTCGCCGGTAAGGCGGGCAGTGTCGGTGTGCCAAAATCCTCGGTACCGGGGTAGTTCAAATGACCGACTGGCGTTCGGTCACGCGGTTGACCGCGAACCGAACGGCCCGCGTCACCGCCGCTCTCTTAATTTTTGCACTCGGCCAATACCACTTTGCAGGTGTCGGGCGTGCCACCGGATCGTCCGGCATAGCGTATGCAATTATTCAGGGATTTTTTGCGAGCCATGTTCAAGGTGGAGCCCCACGCCAGGCCGCCCTCGCCGACAGTGGGAAGCGCTTTTGCATAGCAGCTGTCGCCCAGGCTTGAGGCCGCATAGCGAGCCGTCGCCGCTTTGCCTGAGCATCCCGCTGTCAGCGCGAGGCTGATCGCGAGGAGGGAGAGCAGGCCCCATGACGAGCATCGGCGCGCTGTTGTTCCGGTCATCCGGTCTCCCCCTTTATCAAGAGGCTAGAGGCTTGTTTGGGGTCGTGCTCTATTCAGGTTAGATGGTGTTGTGCCGGCTCTTGGGCCGGTTTAATGGAATTAGCGCTTTTGAGTCATTCTCGCTGACAGCCGGCGTCGCGAGCGCTCGCTGGACGCCATGACCGCGGCTATGGCATCGTCGAAAAATACGCCATGTAGTAAACAGGATAAAAACAATGGAGGAGGGTGATGAGGTCGGCGCCAACACGTCGCTGGCAACGCTAAAGGCGTTCAATCGTTGCGTGTTGCACCTGGGTCGGCTTGCGCGCGATCACGGCGCCTCCCAATTCATCGCCGATGGCTTGCAGGCCTTCGGTCAACTGGTGCCCTTCGCTTCGGCATGGTGGGGCGAGATGTCGACATCAGACGCCAGTACGCCTCAAAGCTGGATGCACGGGCGGATCAATCTGCCTGAATCGTTTGCCGTCGAATGGCACAAAGTAGCGATCAACGACCGATTTTCCCAGGAGACCTTAAGTCAGCCCGGGGAAGTGTTACGCGACAGTGGGTTCAACGATCCCTGCGAGCAGGTGAATGACTTCGCACGCCGTCACGATCTCTATTACCTGATGAGCATCACGTTCGAGCTCCCGGAAAGCGGCTTGATGTTCTTCGTTTGTCTCTACCGTGGCCTTCATGCGCAGGCTTTCAACGCCAGCGAGGACGGATTGTTTTCGGCGTTCTGCGACCATCTGTTGCAGCTGTGGCGCTTTCAGGTGCAGGACATGATTCGCTGTGACACGGGCAACGGGGCGAGTGACTTCGGGGTCGCCCGGATGGATGGCAGTCTGCTGTATGTGGGCGCAAGCCTGTGCGCCGCCATTCAGCGCGAATTGCCTGGGTGGAGTGGTTCAATGCTTCCCGTTGATGTCATCGCACACCTGGAAAAAGCGCCGTGTGTGATTCGCCTGGGGCGTACTGCAATGACGCTTAGCCCCAACGCCGAGCACGTCATCCTGTCACTCGAAACACAGTCGCGCGGGGCGGTGCTGGCACCTCGCGAGCGCACGGCGGCGATGCTGTTCGCCGCCGGCCATTCCTATAAGGAAATTGCCAAAATGCTTGCACTGAGTCCGGCCACAGTGCGCACCTATCTGCGCAACTGCTACGTGCAGCTCGGCGTGAAGAGCAAAGTGGAGCTGGGTTCTGTCCTGCGCTCATCGACTTCGCCTACGGAAACTGCACGTCGTAATTAAGCGCAGCGCCTTCAGCCATAACGCAGACCTTGTAGCAGCTGCCGAAGGCTGCGTCCGGCTGCGCAGCAGTCGTAAACCCTGAGTGCGCGGTGAGTCTGGTGCACCGCATAGTCTGACTTCACGACTGCTGCGCAGCCGGACGCAGCCTTCGGCAGCTGCTACAAGGACTGTGTTGCTGCTTAGCTGACGGTATTTGCCTTACCCCTCCTCATTTGTGGAGGTCCATCCGACCGCCGCGCTCTATAGGGTATGCCCTGTATATCAGGGGCTTGCGACCGTCCGTTCGGGCCACTTCCACAACATCTGCCTCCCAGTCCAATAAAAACAAGAGAGTGTTCCGATGCAGCGATTTATTCCAAACCTGTTGGCCGCAGCCCTGGCTTTTTCTTCGGTGCAAGCCATGGCCGCCGCTGACCTTGTGTTGTTCAACGGCAAGGTCTTCACCGCCGAACCCGGTCAGGGACTGGTCCAGGCAGTGGCCGTGCAAGACGGCAAGATCCTCAAAGTGGGCAGTAATGCCGAAATCAACGCCCTGGCCGACACCCGCACGCAACGGATCGATCTGGCAGGCAAGGTGCTGATGCCGGGAATGATTGATACCCACAGTCACCCGGTGGTCGGGGCCTTCGACAGCATGGGCGCCAACCTGCTGGATGAAGTCAAACCGTTGCCGGAGCTTGAACAGTGGATCATTGAACAGGATCAGGCAGGCATCGCGCGGGCCGGTGACGTGATCAGCATCGCCGGGGCCAGTTCGGCGTATTGGGACAAGAGCCGGGAGCTGGGCCAGCGCTTCAATCAGGGGCGCTGGGCCGATCAACCGGTGGTCCTCAGCGGGATCGACGGGCACACCGGCTGGGCCAACAACGCCATGCTCAAGCGCTTGAAGATCGACGCGGCGCTGGTTAAAGGCCTGTCGGAACAGGATCGCGCCTATGTGGGCCACGAAGCGGATTTCACCCCCAATGGTTATTTTGCCGAGTCGCGCTGGGACCAGGTACGCAGCCAGATCCCCGCGCCCAGCGGCGAGATCATGTTGAAAGCCGCCCGCGAGGCGGTGAAGGTCAACAATCAATACGGCATCACCGCCTGGATGGACGCGGCGGCGAATGCCGGCAGTGGCGATTCGTTGTTCGATTTCAAGGCAACCGAGCAGAGTTACGGCGTGCTGCCGCTTTATCGCGAACTGGCGGAGAAGGGCGAACTCAATGCCCACGTCGCCGCGCTGCTGTTGGCCAACCCGAAAAGCCGACCGGCCGACCTGGAAGTGCTGGCCAAGGTGATGAAGAAATTCGAGGGTGTGCCTAACCTGAGTTTTCCCGGGATCAAGGTATTCGCCGATGGCGTTCTGGAGTTTCCGGGGCAAACCGCCGCGGTCATCGTGCCCTTCAACAACAGTCATAAAAACGGTCAACTGCTGATCGACCCCGCGCACTTCGGTGAGTTGGTGGTGGCAGCGGAGAAGCGTGACTGGATTGTGCACATGCATGCGGTCGGCGACCGTGCGGTGCGTGAGTCACTCGATGGTTTTGCCTATGCGCGCAAACTCAATCCGACACCGGTGGCCCATAGCATCAGCCACCTGCAACTGGTCAACCCGAAAGAGTTTCCGCGCTTCAAGCAACTTGGCGTGATCGCTTCCATGCAATTGCTGTGGGCCACGGGCGAGACGTACACCGTCGAGCTCGTCAAACCCTATATCAGTGCATTTGCTTACGGTTATCAGTATCCCGCCAAGTCCCTGCATAACGCCGGTGCGGTCATCGCCGGTGGCAGCGACTGGCCGGTGTCCAGCCCCAATCCATGGAACGCCATCGCTCAGGCCAGCACGCGCAAAGGGCCGCTGGGCGTGTTGAATGCCAAGGAAAGCATCGATCGCCAGACCATGTTCTATGCCTACACCCTCAATGCCGCCAAGGCCCTGCGTCTTGAGCAGCAGATTGGTTCGTTGACGCCCGGCAAACAGGCCGACCTGATCATCCTCGACCGCGATGTCTTCAAGGTCAGCGATGACGAACTGTTCGACACCAAAGTCCTGAAGACCTTCTTCGCCGGCAAAGAGGTGTACGCGCCCGCGTCCTGACACGCCGTTCGCCCGCACCCCGCAACAGACGCCTGGCTCCTCCCATGACGAGGGGCTCGGCACCGCCATGCCTGAAATAACCCGCAGCTCCATAACAATAAGAGACTTGTATGAACGCACGCTCAGTATTGACCCTTGCCATTCTTGCATTGGCACCCCTGACCACCCACGCACTGACACTTAACGATGACTTCAGCCTGGACATGACCCTGGGAGTCTTCAGCGACTACCGCACCCGTGGCATTTCGCAAACACTGGGTGATCCGGCGGCTCAGGCCGGCGCCACGCTGGTCCATAGCAGCGGCCTGTACGTGGGCGCCTGGACCTCGAACGTCGATTTCGGCGGCCAGTTCAAGACGCGCCAGGAACTCGAGTATTACGCGGGCTACTACTGGCAGGCGACCGAGGCCATCAGCCTCGACCTGGGGTACATCAAGTACGACTATCCAAAGGAAGGCCAATTCAACATGAGCGAGGTCTACGCCATCCTTGACGTTTATGGCGTGAAGCTCGGCACCAACTACTCAAACGATACGCCTAACTTTTTTGGCGAAGACCAGGACACCCTTTACACCTACCTCAGCTACAAAATCGAGTTGCCGGCCGACATCGGCCTGGACCTGCGCGTGGGACGCAACGATTTCAAAGACCCGGCGTTCTGGTCCGCCAGCGGCGACAGCCGTGAGGCCTACACCGAGTGGGAAGCCAAGTTGACCCGTGACTTCGTGGGCGTGACCTGGGGCCTTAGCTACATTGATACCGACCTGTCGAAAAGCGAATGCGCGAGCTGGTACGGCTATGGTGATTTGTGCTCCGCCACTGTGGTTGCCAGCGCCAGCAAGGCGTTCTAAGCGTTAAAAGCCCTGCCAGTGAGTTAACAGGAACCCAGGGTTGTCAGCCTCCTGGCAGATCGCTTTTGGCCCCTTATGTGGCGCGTTACCTGCCGAGCAAGACCTCGTCGCCCTTGTAGGCGCTGGCGCAGGCTGCGATTTTTTAATCTACCTTTCCCTTTTCCCGCTCATCAATTCAATCCGCAAGGAAACGATCAACATGGACATCCAGGCCCTGCGCGCCGACGCAACCCACCTCGATAAAATCGCCAGCCTGTTCGACGCCTATCGGGGCTTCTATGGCCAGCCGTCGAACCTGCCGCAGTCTCGCGACTTCATTGCCGAGCGCATTGCCCGGGACGAATCTGCGATCTTCTTCGCCCAGGCCCCCGGCGGTGACGCGTTGGGTTTCGTCCAGTTGTTCCCGACGTTCTCCTCCATCGACGCGCACCGCACCTGGCTGCTTGGCGACCTGTTCACAACACCTGCCGCCCGAGGGCAGGGCGTAGGCACGTTGCTGATGAACACAGCGCGAGCCTTCGCATTGTTGACCGGTGCAAAAGGCATGGTGCTGGAAACCGCCACGGACAATGTCGGCGCGCAACGGTTGTATGAATCCCTGGGCTATGTGCGCGATACGGGTTACTACACCTACTGCCTCGATTTGAAACAAGGTTGAGCCCACCGCTGTCGGTTACACCAACGCGTGCAGGAATTCAGCTTGGGCCTTGGGGCACGTGAGGATGCGGTAACGGGTGCTGCGGGAAACATCACGGTCGCGAAAACGTTCATACACCGCCTGGAAAACGTCGCGGTTCAATGCTGGGTGCTGATGCGTGAGGTAGCGTTCGCAGCACGCGTTGTAGTCTTCAACCGATATGAACCTGTTGAACCAGAAGCGATAGAAGTAACCCAGCAGAAAACCCAGGCTGAAGTCGTGTTCCAGCACCGAATGCGCGCAGCATTCGAAATCGATCAAGCGCAGCCTGCCCTCGGGGCCAATCAGGATGTTCTTGGGGTGCGGGTCCATGTGCACAAACCCTTCGACCAGCGTCTGCCCGAACAGGTGGAAAATGTCCGACAGCAGCGCTTGCGCCTGTTCGGGGTGGCTGATCAGTCGATCATCGACGCTGCAATGATTGTCAAAAAAACTGACCAGCAAATACTCTTCCTTGAGAAAAGGAAAACGCCCGACGTAGCCGAATGCAGCCACTCGGGGCGATGACTCCGACTTGGCGGACACAACGGACAGGTTGATGAATTCGTTGGTCAGGTCATGCAGCCCGAACACACGCTTGAGGCCCAGGAAATTCTGCAGCTGCTTTTTCCAGTGAATCAGGCGATTGTGTTTCAACACCCATTTACGCTCGCCTTCGAGCAGGAACACACTGCGGGTTTCCTCGGGAATATCCAGCAATGC
Source organism: Pseudomonas sp. FW305-20 (assembly GCF_058788075.1). Taxonomy (NCBI): domain Bacteria; kingdom Pseudomonadati; phylum Pseudomonadota; class Gammaproteobacteria; order Pseudomonadales; family Pseudomonadaceae; genus Pseudomonas; species Pseudomonas sp. FW305-20. Next base: position 170,771 of record NZ_JBYTAJ010000008.1, read on the forward strand.
ATGTTGATCCGGCTCGGCAAAAAAACGCTGGAGCACGGTCACCAGTTCGTTCTGATCAGACGGATCGAAATGGAAGGTGACGCCGGCAATTTTTTGCTGATTCAGAGGGGCAGTAAGGTGTTTGAGGTGGCGCATGCAAAGTCCCTGCTAATGCTTTGGGTCCATATAACGCCGGCAATCGAGCGCGACGCTTTGTCGTTATCGGCAGGACGCTGCGGACCCTTACTCACCAGGTTGGTTTTTTATCGCCGGGACTTACTTCAAGCGTGTGTCAGATTTTTAAACATCGGCAGAGGATGCGTGTTTAAACGCGTTCAAGGTTACTTCCTGAAAGCCACAAGACCTTGCGCCGTTGCCTACGGCTGCGCCAGAATCCGCCGGCTTGTGTGCCTTGGGGCCGCTCGGTAACTTGATTCGTGTCACTGCCCATCAGTGACCGGGTTTCGCAGCCCGGGCAAACTCTAGACGCACAACGTCTACCGTCCGTGAGCAGACGCTTCATTAGGTCTGTCATTCGTGTCATGGCGGCTGTGCGTGGGAGACCTTAGGGTCTGCCGGGTTCCTAGAGTCCTGGTCTGCGAACCCGCGTACAGTTGCCACCTTTTTTTCGTTTCGCAGCGAATGGTGGCAGCTCCATTTCTCTAGGAGTTTCACTATGTTCAAGGTCACACCCAACCCGCCGGACACCGATCCGGTCTCCCCGTACGAATCCGATTCAAAAAAACTCAACGAGGCCGCCGAGCGCGCCCTCAACTTCCACTTCCCGTCGATTGCCGACATCAAAGCCACCCCGCGAACCTGCAGCACCCTGTTTTCCGTGGACCCAGAGGCCACGACCGAAACCCTGGCGGTTTTTCTGGTCGAAACCCTGGCCTCGATCGATGTGATGGTCCACGAGTTGGTGGACCTCCTGGAGGGTTGTTCGCGCTATTCCCTGTTGGGCATTTCCAACAGCGTCATGGTGGCTGAAATCACGGCAAACCGATTGCTGGATAAAATTGAGCCGCCTGCGTAACGGCGGCCTGCTGTGGTGAGGTAGCAAGCTCCCTCGCCACAGCTTTCGTGGTTGTCATTGCTGACCGGTGATTGGGTTTGGTGTCAGGCCTGGGCTACCGCGTCATCGTTTATCGCGAGCAAGCTTTGCTCCTACAGGGGGGTGTTTTAGGCAGTGTGTTGGATTAGGTCTTTCTGCCATTTGGCAAGCGAAAGAAGGCCAGGCGCGACCAAGCTGTGCCGCGCGATGCGGGGCACAGCCTTGCCATTAGGAGACGGTTTAAGGTTCTATGCAAACCCGAGAAACGACAGGATAACCACGACTACCACAACTAGCCCGACGATGTAGATGATGTTGTTCATGAGTTTCCACCTCTCAACCTGAATGGATTGCGAAATGTGGCGTTACAACCACACGGTACTGCACCTTTACTGGCAATTCCATTGCGCAACACACAGAGCTCCGTTGCTCATTCGCCACCGCGCGACTCGACTTACAGCCAGTATTCCCAGAGCCGTCCCATCTGCTCCTTGGCTCTCAAGGCGAGCGGGCGGCGCTGCCAATTTTCCAGCGTGATTTCGTTGGACTTGGCCAGGTCAGCCATGAAGGCCGCCTGCATCTTTTTTCCAAATTCGGTGCCCAGCACAACGACGTTGACTTCATCGTTGTGCACGAAGCTGCGCCAGTCGAGGTTGGTGGAGCCGACAGTCGACCACACGCCATCGATGACGGCTGTCTTGACGTGGAGTAGCGCGTCACGGCGTTCGTAAAGCTTGATATTGGCCTCCAGCAGCTCGGTGTAGTTCGCGCGTCCGGCATGGAACACCAGCCAGGAATCAGTGCTGCCGGGCAGCACCAGCTTGACGTCGACGCCACGTGCTGCCGCCTCCTTGAGTGTCGCCAACAACTGCGGATCGGGCACAAAGTAGGCGTTGGTCAGCCATATCTCGGTCTGCGCGCTACGCAGCGCCGAAATCAACGTCGCATAGATCTGGCTGAACGGTTCATCCGGCGAACTGCCGATGGCACGAATCACTTCGCTGCCTTTGCGCTCCAGTGGTGGAAAGTAGTCGCGAGCCGCGAGTGGTTCACCTTTCTGCGCAGTCCAGGTTGCGATGAACAGTTTCTGCAGTTCTGCAACCACCGGCCCCTCGACGCGCAAGTCGGTATCGCGCCAGGGCAAATCACCACTGGGACGCGTCTTCGAGCTCGCGCTGAGTGAGCCCCCCGAATAAACGCTGCTGATATTGATCCCGCCGAGAAAGGCAATACGACCGTCCACGATCAGCAGCTTTCGGTGGTCGCGCTGGTTCACGTCCCAGCCTGCTTTGGCCGTCAACGGATTGATTGGGTTGTATTCCAGAACCTTGATGCCCGCTTCGGTCAATCGAGTGAAAAACGCTGCGGGTGTCCTAAGGGTTCCGACGCTGTCACGGATCAGATTGACCTGTACGCCTTTGTTTTGTTGAGCGATCAGTGCGGCGGCGAAACGCTGACCGACTTCATCATCTTCGAGGATGTAGGTCTCCATGTTGATGTGGTCACGCGCCGCTTCAATGGCTTTGATCATCGACTGGTAGGTGCTGGGACCGTCCTGCAGCAAGTCGACTTTGTTGCCTTCCGTCAGCGGGCTACCGGAGATGGATTCTTCGATGGCGAGGTGCACATCGAAGATGTTGGTCTCGGCGCCGGTGGACTTGAGTCGGTCGATGATGGCTTTGCTGCGTTCCGCTGACAGAGGTCCGTTTATCCCGTCGAGTTGCACGGGCGCAGAGGGCGCGAGGGCCATGTCCGGCACTATCCTCGGCAAAACACTGGAGCCGATCACAAAGGTCAGGAGCACAACCAGGCCTAGCACTAGAGCAATGCATGCACCTTTGCATCGGGTTAGAAGATTCATCAGGGCCCCTCTTGGCGAGGACGGTGATAGCGCGCTGAATAGCAAAGCTTCGCTTTTGAACGAACCAGGCCCCAAGGCCTGTGATCAGTTGCGATGCCATCAGTTGGTTGGACCACTTCGCAAGAGCCGGGTTCGTTGTCAGAAACTGCTTTTGGCCGAGAGCTGCCCGTGCTTCGGGAGCGGAGGTCGACTGTTCACTCACGCAGTTTGGTCGAAAGCCACTGCGGAATAGCGGCGGTAGAAGATACCAATTGGCCATCGCGTCCGTTAAAGTGTGCGCCGCCCGAGAGATGGATCCCGGGCTACATCTCAAGGAGTTTTTCAGTGAAGTACCTCAGTAAAGTTGTCGCTGTTGCCCTGTTCGGTCTGGTTCTGGCGGGTTGCACCGGCACGCCGATGAACACCCAGCATTATGAAAGCAGCCAATACACCGTCCTGGGCCACAGCGAAGCGAGCGCCACTGGCCTGCTGCTGTTCGGCATGATCCCGATCCAGCAGAACAACCGTTTTGTTCGCGCTCAGAACGCGGCGATCAAAGCCAAGGGCGGTGACGCGATGATCAACACTCAGGTGCAGGAAAACTGGTTCTGGGCGTGGGTCCTGACCGGTTACACCACTAAAATCTCTGGTGATGTGGTCAAGCTGAAGAACGTTCAGTAAGCGCAGAGCTCTGCCTGTTGACGCGAAAAAGCCCGGTTTAGCCGGGCTTTTTCGTTGCTGGAGTTTGGATGATCGCGACGCTCATCGAGAAGTTTGGAATTCTGTTATGGGAGCTGGTGAGCACGAAATAGTCCAATGAGGCAGCAGTGACCATCGTCTCCGCTGCCTAAACTCAACACCTCAGTTTTCGATATTCTCTTGCATCAAGCGCAAAAACCTCGACCTCATTTACCTCGCTTCGGAACCCGATTTTTTCGCGCTTAGCATCAACTCCTACCGGACAAACTCAAACACCCCAGCCCTCGCGCACAGCCCTTCGAATGCCCTCCAGCAACATCGCAAATGCGGGGTTGTCATTGTTCTCGCGCCAGATCAAATGCAGCTCGCTCTGCACACCTTCGCCCAAATCGATGTCGCGAAACACCACGTTCTTGAACACCACGCTGGTGGCGCAGCGAGGCACCAGGGCCAGGCCCATGCCGGCATTGACCAAGGCCAGGATGGTCAAGGATGAACCGAGCCATTGCACGTATTCCGGGGCGACGCGGGCAGAGCGGAGCATGCCGGTCAGCAGTTCGTTGAACGGCGGGTAGGCGGCGTGGGAGTACATCAGGAACGGTTGCGCATCGAGGTCTTTGACCGACACGGTTGCTGCACTCGCCAGCCGATGACTGCTCGGCACCGCCAGTACAAACGGTTCACGCACCAGGCATTCGGTGGCGTAACCCGGCTCCAGTAACGGCGCTCGAACGATGCCCAGATCGATCCGCCGCGCACGCAGGGCTTCATGCTGCTGGTAGGTGTTCATCTCCGTCAGGTCGATTTTCACCTGCGGCTGTTTGAGCCGCGCTTCGGCGATGACCTTGGGCAGGAATTCATACACCGCGCTGCCGACGAAGCTGATGTTGACCGAGCCGATGTCGCCCTCGGCAAAACGGCGGGCGGTGACGGCGGCTTGCTGGGCGCGCTCCAGCAGGTTCTGCGCTTCGATGAAGAAGGCGCGGCCGGCGGCGGTCAGGGCGACGCTGCGGGTGGTGCGGGTGAACAGCTCGACACCCAGGTGATGTTCCAGCAGTTGAATCTGTCGACTGAGGGGCGGTTGAGTCATGTTCAACCGTTCGGCGGCCCGGCGGAAATTCAGTTCGGTCGCCACCGTGGTGAAACAGCGCAGTTGAGTCAGTTCGAACATTGATCTAATCCAGGTATCAATCGAATGCCAAGTTAGATTAGACGGGATCAATGTGCGCGTCCATGATCGGCTCGTCCCCTAAAAAAACAATGATCGGGAGTCGCCCCTTGAATACCCTCCAGAGTCCGCCGGACCCGAACGTGCTCGCCCGCGCCGCAGCCAAGGTCAAGCGCCATGTGCTGCCGCTGTTCGTGGTGATGTTCATCGTCAACTACATCGACCGGGTCAACATCGGTTTCGTGCGCAGCCACTTGGAAACCGACCTCGGCATTGGCGCGGCAGCCTACGGCCTGGGCGCCGGGTTGTTCTTTATCGGTTACGCGATCTTCGAAGTCCCCTCCAACTTGTTGCTGCAACGTTACGGCGCTCGCGCCTGGCTGACGCGCATCATGTTCACCTGGGGCGCGGCGGCGATGGCGATGGCTTTTGTGCGCGGCGAAACCAGCTTCTATGTATTGCGTTTTGTCCTCGGTGCAGCCGAAGCGGGCTTCTTTCCCGGCATCATTTATTACTTCACCCAATGGCTGCCGTCGACCGAACGCGGCAAGGCCATGGCGATTTTCCTCAGCGGTTCGGCCATTGCCTCGGTGATCTCCGGTCCCGTCTCTGGCGCGCTGTTGAACGTCAGCGGTTTCAGCCTGCATGGCTGGCAGTGGATGTTCCTGATTGAAGGCTTTGCCTCGATCGTGCTTTGCGGATTTGTCTGGTTCTGGCTGCAATCCCATCCGCGCGAGGCGAAATGGCTGAGCGCCGAAGAAAAGGACGCACTGGTTGACGCTATCGCCCTGGAACAACAGGCCCGCGAAGCCACACAAACCGTCAAGCCGTCGATGTTCAAACTGCTGGCCGACAAGCAAATCGCGCTGTTCTGCTTCATCTACTTTTCCATCGCCCTGACCATCTACGGCGCCACGTTCTGGCTGCCGAGCATGATCAAGAAAATGGGCAACCTCGGCGACTTCCAGGTCGGCCTGTTCAACTCGATTCCGTGGATCATTTCGATCATCGCGATGTATGGCTTCGCCGCCATGGCCAGCAAATGGAAACACCAGCAAGCCTGGGTAGCCTTGACCTTGGTGATCGCCGCGTTCGGCATGTTCATGTCCACCACCGGCGGGCCGATCTTCGCCTTCGTCGCCATCTGTTTTGCCGCCATTGGTTTCAAGGCCGCCTCGGCATTGTTCTGGCCGATTCCGCAAGGCTATCTGGACGCTCGCATCGCCGCGGCGGTAATCGCCTTGATCAACTCCATCGGCAACCTCGGCGGTTTCGTCGCCCCGACGGCGTTCGGTTTCCTGGAGCAGAAAACCGGCTCCATCGAAGGCGGCCTCTACGGTTTGGCGGCCACGTCACTGGTCGCGGCCGTGGTGATCTTTTTCGCTCGCACCGCACCGCGTGGCGACGTTGCAACGCCTGAAAAATCCATCCGTCATCAAGCCTTGAGTTCAGGTTCAAAGGGAGCAGCCTCTTGAAAATCAAACGAGTCACCGTCACCCCAATCGCCTTCCGTGATCCGCCGCTGCTCAACGCCAGTGGTATCCACGAACCTTTTGCGCTGCGCTCGATCATCGAGATTGAAAGTGACAACGGCTACATTGGCCTCGGTGAAAGCTACGGCGACGCCCCGGCGCTGTTGATCCAGCAGCAACTGCAAGACCAGTTGATCGGCCTCGATCCGTTCAACCTCAATCACCTGCGCCGCATCGTGCAGGCCACCGTGGCGGCGAACAAACCGGCGAGCATTGCCGGTGCGGAACTGGCGCCGGGCTCCCATGCCAGCAAAGCGGTGAGCAACGCGTATTCAGCGTTCGAAGTGGCGTTCCTGGATTTGCAGGCGCACTCGTTGAACGTGCCGTTGGTGGATTTGCTGGGCGGTGCGATTCGCGACGAGATTCCGTTCAGCGCCTACCTGTTCTTCAAGTACGCCCAGCACGTCGACTCGCCCTACAAACCCGACAGTTGGGGCGAGGCGCTGAACGAAGAACAGATCGTCGCCCAGGCGCGGCGCATGATCGAGGCCAACGGTTTCAAGAGCATCAAGCTCAAGGCCGGCACGTTGCCGCCGGAGCACGAAGTGTCGTGCATCAAGGCGCTGAAAAAGGCGTTCCCCGGTTACCCGTTGCGCATTGATCCGAACGGCAACTGGTCGCTGGAAACTTCGATTCGCATGGCCGAACTGCTGGGCGACGACCTGCAATATTACGAAGACCCTACGCCGGGCCTCGAGGGAATGTCCGAACTGCACAAGCGCACTGGCCTGCCGCTGGCGACCAACATGGTGGTCACCGACTTCGATGAGTTCCGCCGCAGCGTGGCGTTGAACAGTGTGCAGATCGTCCTCGCCGATCACCATTACTGGGGCGGTCTGCGCGACACTCAGGCGCTGGCGAAAATGTGCGAGACCTTTGGCTTGGGCGTATCGATGCATTCCAACTCGCACTTGGGCATCAGCCTGATGGCGATGGCGCATGTCGCCGCCGCGGTACCCAATCTGGATTACGCCTGCGACACGCATTACCCGTGGCAGGAGCCGGATGAAGAAGTGATCAAGGGCGGCAAAATCCCCATCGTCGATGGCTGCGTGAAGATCACCCGCGCGCCCGGGTTGGGCCTGGAGCTGGATCACGATCAACTGGGCAAGCTGCACGACCAGTACCTGACGTGCGGCATTCGCCAGCGTGATGACGTGAAACAGATGCAGCGTTACAAGCCGGAGTGGAAGGCGCTCAAACCGCGTTTTTGAGTTCACTCAGCAAACGCTCGATCTGCGCCAGCTCCCAGGTACTGAGCAAACTGACCGGGCCAGTGCCGTAACGTTGCCAACGGTCGAGCGCGCCCTGGTGACCGTCAGTAATACTGGTCACTTAAGACATTCTTCAGTCGAGCTAGACCTGTGGACGCCGCGCTTAAGTGAGCAGCATTAGGCGACGGTCTGCGGGCGCCGGGCAGGCTGACCTTCTTCCTCTCGAAGCTCACGGCTCATGTCGTTGCAGCTTTGCGACCAGTCTGTCAGCCATGTCGGCATCGGCGGCGATTGTTCAGACAAGCCCAGTTCCCGGGCGTACTCGCCAGGGGGCACCGTGCCTTTGGCAGAGCGGAACAGCCCCCGCATCACCACGACACCGACCACGCGTCCCTTGCTCACGAAGCGGTGCTCCATAAAGCTCCACTTGTTGTCCCAGCCAAGCATCCTGGTGTGAATCTCGAACGCTTCGAACAGTTTCAGCTCACGCCGAAACTTGCCCCAGGTGTCCCCGACGATGGGTACAGCCTTATTGCGCAGCGCCACCCGGAATGCGCCGCTGCGCAACACGTAATCCATGCGTCCAATATCGGCCAAGGTGAAATACCGGCCATTGGTAACGTGTCGATTGAGGTCCAGATCAAGCGGCCAGACGCGCATGTGGACGACAGTGGTGGCCAAAGCGTCAACGGGCTTGCGCCACGGACGACGGAACAGCATGAGGAAAAGTCGGAACCAGAGATTCATAAGTACGCCGAGGATTGAATGACCGGTGCACTTTAGGCAGGAAAGATCGGCTAAGGTAGGTGCGCAAATGACATTTTCCATGCGAAAAGCGCATTAGGATCATTTATGCACGTCACGCTTTTACTGGCGGATCAATGTTCCGCCGCCAGCGCCACCATGGCCCTGGAAATACTCAGCGCCGCCAACCTGTTTGCAGATACTGCCGGCGCGCCTTTTGACGTAGTCATCGCCTCGCTTGACGGGGGTGATGTCGCCGCGTGGGGAGGGCAGGCATTGCGCGTGGACCGGTCCACCGCCGAGATCCCGCGAACCGATCTGGTGCTGATCCCCGGATTCCTCTTCACCCTGAAAGACGCCTTGCCGGCCTTTTCAGCTTATGGGCCGTGGCTGCGTCAACAACATGCGCAGGGTGCCGTGGTGGCGTCGATGTGCACGGCGGCGTTCATGCTGGCTGAAACGGGCCTTCTGGACGGCGTTCGTGCCACCACGCACTGGGCCTTTGCAGACCTGTTTCGTCGTCGGTATGCCGAGGTCTGTCTGGAGGAAGCGCAAATCCTCTGCGAGGACAATCGCGTGATCACGTGCGGGGGCGCGAGTGCCTCCATGGATCTTTTGCTGCACCTTGTGCGCCGGTTCGCTTCACTGGAACTGGCGCAAAAGTGCAGCAAATACTTGCTGGTCGATGCTGTGCGCAGCGAGCAATCGGTGTACGTCATGTGGTCATTGCCGAAGAACCATGGGGACGGCGACATCCTGCGGGTTCAACACTGGCTGGAGGAACACTTCGAACAGCCGCTGCTGATTGATGACGTCGCCCAGCGGTTCGGGTTCGGCGTCAGGAACTTCAAACGGCGTTTCAAGGAGGCCACCGGTTACACGCCCATTACCTACCTGCAAACCCTGCGTCTGGAGAAGGCCAAGCAACTTCTTGAATCCACCCGCATGACACTCGACAGCATCACTTATGCCGTGGGCTACGAAGACGGCAATTCGTTCCGTAGACTGTTCCGCCAACGAGTGGGTTTGCTGCCGGCGGCTTACAGGAAGAAGTTTCAAGCGGGTGCGAGTTGATTCACTGGCGCCAAGCCACAGATGATCGGGAGCAGAACATGCAGAAAACCGCCGTACTCACCTTCGCGCTGATGCTCAATGCAGGATTATTCAGCGTGCAGGCACAAGCGGCCGGCGATGCTGAGGCGGGTGCAACATTGTTCAAGCGGATATGCGGTGGCTGCCATCAGGTTGGGGAGTCGGCGCGGGGTTCATTCGGGCCGCAGCTCAATGGCGTTTTTGGACGCCCTTCGGGCAGCACCACGGATTACCAATATTCCGATGCGATGAAATCAGCCGGTATTGTCTGGACCCGCGAAACGCTGACCGCGTACCTTGAAGCGCCAAAAAAAGTGGTGCCCGGCACCCGCATGATTTTCTGGGGCCTCAGCGACCCGGAAAAGATCGACAACCTGTTGGCGTATCTTCAGACGTTTCAGCCGCAATAGGGCTTTCGCCAGGCGCGGAACACCCGCTGATTGCGATCTGATTTACAATTTTTCTCTTTTGGCGCTGGGGCAGCCGTTCATGGATTTACTCGCGTTTCTGTATGACAGCCTGTTGAAGTGGGTGATCGAGCCAGTCACGAATCAGTTTCTTGGCATTTTCGATCTGAACGGCCGCTTCAGCATCGTGTTTCTTTGCGTGTCCTACGGCATCGCCTACAACCTGTACCGCTTCAGAAAATATCGCGGGCTGACCGACTCACGTTCTTTCTGGCAGTTCATCGGCGGGCACCGGGTTCATTTTCATCCCTCGGCGTTGCTGGATTACCGGTACTACTTCGTGCGGGGCATCCTGAAGATCGCGCTGGTGCTGCCCATTGTTGGCCTGGTCGATCCATACGTCCTGCGCTCCGGCGACTACATCTCGTTTTTCAACAATCTTTGGGGCGCGCGCGCGCAGGTGGGGGAGAACCTCTCACTTTCCTTGCTCTACGGGCTCGGCGTGTTTCTGGTGCAAGACTTCATCCATTACTGGTGCCATCGCGCCTTTCATTCCCGGTATCTGTGGGCGTTTCACAAAGTCCATCATTCCGCGTCCGTCCTGGTGCCGGCGACGGCAAGCCGGATTCACTTCGTGGAAAAAATGGTCGAAAAACTGGCTGACATCGTCTGCCTCGGCGCTTTTGCCGGTGTCTTCTGGTACGCCTGCGGCGGGGAGATCAGCCGGTACACCTTGTTCGGCGTGACCTACATGGTCCTGATCTTCAATGCCTTGGCGGCCAATTTGCGTCACAGCCATGTCTGGCTGTCTTTCGGCCCCGTGGTCGAGCATGTGCTGAACAGCCCGGCGCAGCACCAGATTCACCACAGTGACGCGCCCCGACACTTCAACAAGAACTTCGGTATCAACCTGTCACTCTGGGACTGGATGTTCGGTACGCTCTACGTCACGCACTCGACGCCCGAGCCTATCCAGTTCGGCACCGGCAAACAGGACCACGACCGTTACCTGACGCTCTATAGCCTGATCGTCACGCCCTTTGTCGACATCGCCCGCAAGATTCCCGTCAGACGTTCAACCATTGGACGGGATTGGGGCGTGTAACACCCCAATCCCGCCCTTTCTATTGTTGGCCAACCGGCAAGGGAGAGGTGCGAGGCGGAATCATTCGTTTTGAACCGATCGACTCGAACGCCGAAGCCAGGCGCAGCAGCATCGAATCGTCATAGGCACGACCGGCAAACGTGAGCCCGACGGGCATGCCGATGTCCGGCATGACGCCCATCGGCACGGTGACCGTGGGGACGCCCAAATGCCGGATGGCGAGGTTGCCGTTGGCGACCCAGACGCCGTTGCTCCACGCGATATCCGCAGATTTCGGATCGACATCGGCATTCGCCGGCCCCACGTCGGCCACCGTCGGAAACAGCACCGCATCGAGCCTCAACCGATCCATCCAGATCTCAAGATCGATCCGACGCGTCTGTTCAAGTCCGCGCAGCCCATCCGGCAGCGTGGTGATCTGGTCCCACGGGGTGATGCCGCGTTCGGCCATCTTCACGTACTCGTCCATGCCTGCGGCAAGGTCGTCCTCTCGGTTGGGGAGCGTGCCCGGATCGTGGGGAAAAATCAGCGGTCCGTCGACATCGGCCAGGCGGTTCAACTTGGGATCGCCATTGGCCCGAAGAAAATCATCGAACGCCCAGGCCGACAGGTCCCACAGTTCATGATGCAGAAACTCTTTGGACACCAGGCCCCGCGTAAACACGGTCGGCGCACCCGGGCGATCACCTTCGCAATTGGAGACCAGCGGGAAATCGACTTCGATGACTTCGGCGCCAGCGGCTTCGAGTGCCTTGCGGGCCTCTTCCCAGAGCCCGATCACGGAAGGGCGGGTGATGATTCGCTGCCCCGTCGGACCACCGATGCCAGGCGCATCGCTCGTGCCCGCTTCGGGATCCGCGTTGATGTACATGCGCGGCACGCCGAAGCGCTTTCCTGCCAGAGCATCGGGCTTCACCGCCAATTCGGCATAGGACGCGGGGCGCACCGAGGCGACACTCGGAATCGGCACCCAGGGTTGCATCCGCCACAGATCGCCACGGGTGTCGGGATCATCGGCCACCACCACGTCGAGCACTTCGAGCAGGTCGGCCATGGTTCTGGCAAACGGCACGACAACGTCCATCGTCGGCGTCAACGGCCAGTTGCCGCGCACCGAAATCACCCCGCGCGAAGGCGTGTAGGCGCACAGACCATTGTTCGAGGCAGGGCCGCGTCCGCTCGACCAGGTTTCTTCCGCGAGACCGAATGCCGCGAAGCTGGCGGCCGTTGCCGTACCGGCGCCGTTCGATGAACCCGAGGCGAAGGGAGCGGTGAGATAGTCAGCGTTGTACGGGCTTTCCGCACGACCGTAGACCCCGCGCTGCATGCCGCCGTTTGCCATGGGCGGCATGTTGGTTTTGCCTAGGCAGATTGCGCCAGCAGCGCGAAGCCGTTCGATGGTGAACGCATCGCGATAGGCGATCAGGTTCGCGAAGGCGGGACTGCCGGAGGCGGCGGTGAGCCCCTTCACCAGGTAACTGTCCTTGGCCGTATAAGGAATGCCATCGAGCGGACCCAGCGTCTCGCCCTTGGCCCGACGAGCATCGGAGGCCTGCGCCTCGTTCAGCGCCTCGGGGTTTCGAACCACCACCGCGTTGAGGGCGGTGGGCGTGTCGGGACCGTCGTAGGCATCGATCCTAGCGAGATAGGCCTGGACCAGCTCAACCGCAGTGGTTCGACCCGATTCGAGCGCAGCCCGCAGTTCGGCAATGGAAACTTCGGTGACCTCGATCATGCTGTTACCACCGTCTGCTGATGGGCGACGCGATGAATGTTGGGCTCAGGGACATCATTAATCTCAAAATGGGTAATCATCGGTGTTCTCGTTGCGCTGCTTTTCGCGCTCTATTTAACACCAAGCCGGGAACAGAGGCATCGTCCACGGCGATGCAACGTCTTCAGGCTTTGCTGGCCGCCAGGTAAGCGCCAAGGCGTTGCCCCATTTGCTCGCCCAAGGCTTGCAGGCCACTCAAGGGGCGGACCATCACCTCAAACTCAACGATTTTTCCTTGTTCGTTGAACCGGATCATGTCGATGCCCTTTAACGCTTTTCCGCTGACGTTGGCGCTGAACTCCAGGACGACGCTCAACCCGTCTGCGGTCGCCAGTTCCCGGTGGTAGACAAAATCCTCGAATACCTCGAGCACCGTGTTGAGAATCATCGAGACTACGGCTGCACCCGGGTAAGGCGTGTGAGCCATCGGGGAACGGAAAATCGCCTGTGGGTCCAGCAAATCGGACAAGGCGCTCAAGTCTCTCTTGGTGATCATGTCGTGCCATTGGTTCAGGGATTCTGCGGCTTTGGGATGCAGGTTCAGTTCAGACATTTCAACTCCGATGGTTGGCCATGTGAGATTCAATAGTGCCGCCAAGGCCGACTTGCGACCCTGCGGATGCACTAAAAGTAGCTCACAAAAAAGAAGAAGCCCGGCTGATCAGGCCGGGCTTCTTTTTAAAGACCATATTTAAAGTCACTGAGCAGCGACACACAGTTCACCGGTGGCGCGTATCAGTGCCTGACCATGCAGACCGTCGTTGACCAGGCGGGATCGTTCTTTGGCTAGCCAGTTCACGCATTGCGGGTCTTTGCGATAGGGCGCGAAGGCGGCGTATTGCTGCAACAGGCGGTTTTGCAGTTCATCGAGCTGTGGCCGGATTTGATTGGCGAGGTCTGGCCGCGGTGTGTCTGGCGCCTTGCCGGCCGCTCGCCATTGAGCCACCAGCCCGTACTGCACCAGCTTGTTGGCTTCAATTTGTGCGGCGATCAACTCGGCTACTTCGTCCGGGTCCAGTTTGCGCTCGACGGCCAGCTTCCTGGCGTTGGCGATGACCTGCGCTTCCCGGGCACTGTCCTGGATCGGTTTGCCACTGTCCCACTTGGTCAGCGCCACAAGATCAGCAATGCTCAGGCGCTCGTTCAACGTCACCAGCAGCGGTTGCAAGCTATCGGGCGCCGGGGGAGGGCGCACTGGCCTGTGCGCTGTTGGCAAGTAAACCGAGGACAGCGCAGATCAGCAGTTGCGGTAAATGTGGGGAACGGGGCATCGGCAAACCTCATTGGGTACAGGACTCACAATCAGGTGTTATGTATCACAGGTGCGGCGGAGGCATTAAGCAGGGATCGATTTATTTTGTGCACGAAAAAGCCCGGCTTGTCAGGCCGGGCTTTTCGTTGAGTGCTTCGGTAAAACTATTCATTTATGCCGCGCGGTTTTCGATCAGACGGTCGGAGCCACCTTCAGCGACGCGGTTCTCGATCAAGCGATCCGAACCACCTTCAGCAACGCGGTTTTCGATCAGGCGATCCGAGCCACCTTCAGCGACGCGACTTTCAATCAGACGATCCGAACCACCTTCAGCAACGCGGTTTTCGATCAGACGATCCGAGCCACCTTCAGCGACGCGACTTTCAATCAGACGATCCGAACCACCCTCGGCCACACGACTTTCAATCAGACGATCCGAGCCGCCTTCAGCGACAACCGGGTGAGCAGAGGTAGCGGCGAAAGCGTTAACTGCAAAAACCGAGAAAGCGATGCTGAGGAGGATTTGGCGTTTCATGATGGTGTGCTCCGGGGTGTAGTTGTTGGGTCTGGGGCTGATGTTACGCCGCGGATTTTTTATGAGAACTTCATTGAATTGATGGTGACTATCGATGCCGGCAATGATCCTCCTGTCGTCGGCTCTGCCGCTCAGCCAGAACCGCGGGGGTATGCTGGACCTCTTGAACTGTCGAGGCTCGTCAGGTCAGCAAGGATTGCCTGCGAGGTTCCCTGCTCTGGTCGAGAGGATAAAGCGATGCACGACTATTACGATTTGGGCACCTACAGCCGCCCGGTGACGACCCACTCGCCGCAGGCCCAGCGCTGGTTCGATCGTGGCTTGGTTTGGTGCTACGGCTACAACCACGACGAATCCATACGCTGTTTCCACAAGGCGCTCGAACACGATCGCGATTGTGCGATGGCCTACTGGGGCATCGCTTACGCTTCGGGCCCCAACTACAACAAGCGTTGGGATGCCTTCATCGAACAGGAATTGAATGAGGCCGTGGCTCAGGCGCGACGGGCGACGCAAGCCGCGCTGGTGCATATCGACGGCGCAACCCCGGTGGAACAGGCGCTGATCCGCACGCTGGAACAACGCTACCAGGCCGATCAGGCCAGCAGCCTCGACCAACTCTTCGCCTGGAACGATGCCTACGCCGCGTCCATGCGTGAGGTCTACAAAGCCTTTCCCGAAGATCCCGATGTGGTTGCGCTGTTTGCCGAGGCGATGATCGACCGCACACCCTGGCAATTGTGGGACCTGAAAACCGGTAAACCGGCACCGGGCGCCGACACGCTTGAAACGGTAGACGTGCTGGAACGGGCCTTACGGCGGATGGAACAGCACGGCAATGCGCCGCACCCCGGCGTGCTGCACATGTACGTCCACACCCTGGAAATGTCGCCCTACCCGGAACGGGCATTGCGCGCCGGCGATGTCCTGCGTGACCTGGTGCCGGATGCGGGGCATTTGCGCCATATGCCGTCGCACATCGACGTACTCTGCGGTGATTACCGTGGGGCCATGGTCACCAACAGCCGGGCGATTCTGGCCGACAGCAAATACCTCGAACAGGAAGGGCCACTGAACTTCTACACCTTGTATCGATGCCACAACTACCACTTCAAACTCTATTCGGCGATGTTCCTCGGGCAATACCAACCGGCCCTGGAAGCCGCCGATCAGTTGATGTCGACCATCAGGGAAGAACTGCTGCGCGTGGAGCAGCCGCCCATGGCCGATTGGCTGGAAGGCTTCGTGTCGATGAAGGTCCACGTGCAGATCCGCTTCGGCAAATGGCAGGACATCCTCGCCACGCCGCTGCCGAACGATCAGGCGCTGTACTGCGTGACCACGGCGATGCTGCATTACGCCAGAGGCGTGGCGCATGCGGCCACCGGGTATATCGCCGCCGCAGAAGCCGAACAGCGTCTATTCCTCGAAGCCTGGACCCGAGTGCCGGACACACGCTACGTCTTCAACAATAAATGCACCGACATTCTGGCGGTTGCCGCAGGCATGCTGCGGGGGGAAATCGAGTACCGTAAGGGCAATTACGACGACGCCTTCGCCCACTTGCGCCAGGCACTGTCTCTGGATGACAACCTGCCTTACGACGAACCATGGGGCTGGATGCAACCGGTCAGGCATGCATTGGGCGCGTTGCTTCTGGAGCAGGGCCGGGTAGAAGAAGCGTTGCAGGCCTATCGAGCCGATCTGGGCCTGGACAACACACTTAGCCGTGCGTCCTGGCATCTGGACAATGTGTGGAGTCTGCACGGTTATGTGGAATGCCTGAAACGGCTGGGCCAGGATGCCGAAGCGGCTGCCGCCCAGACGCGCCTTGCTCTGGCCATGGCCCGGGCGGATGTGGAAATCAAAGCCTCGTGTTTTTGTCGGGTTGTGGCGGGGTGTTGTCAGTGATGCTCGAAAGCGCCGGAGGTTGCCTATGGATCGTTTGTCTACGTTGTTGTCGCAGTTCGGCGTGCGCGCGAACCTGTTTTACAACGGCAATCTTTGCGGCATGGCGTCATACGATGGCGCTGACCAGCGCGGTCATATTCACCTGCTGCAGGCAGGTAGCGTCACGTTGCAGGGGGCTGATCGCAAGGATCTGCTGCTCACCCAACCCAGTCTGATTTTTCTGCCACGCCCAAGTCGGCATCAACTGTTCGCCGGTGAGCCCGAGGGGGCTCGGCTCTTGTGTGCGTCGATGAAGTTTGAGGGCGGGGTCGATAACCCGTTGTCCGCTTCGTTACCCGATTGTCTGGTGCTGTCCCTGGATGAGCTACCGCTGCTGGCCGATACACTGAAATGGATGTTCAGTGAGGCGGCAGGCGCACATTGTGGCAGGGAGGCAGCACTGGATCGCTTGTTCGAACTACTGATCATCTTGTTGTTTCGGCATCTGCTCGACCATCACCAGTTGCGGACCGGAATGATGGCTGGACTGGCCGATATGCGGCTGGCGCGCTCGCTGGTGCAGATGCACAACGCACCGGATAGGGCCTGGTCGGTTGCAGACCTTGCGAGCGAGTCGAACATGTCGCGCGCTGCCTACGCCGTGCATTTCCGGGCCGTTATAGGGCAGACCCCGGCAGATTATCTGTTGAGTTGGCGTATCAGTCTGGCGCAGAAGCGCCTGCGTGAAGGGCGCCCGATTACGCTCATCGCGGCCGAGGTCGGTTATGAAAGCCCTTCGGCGCTGGCCCGCGCGTTTCGTCGCAAGACGGGCTACAGCCCTCGGGACTGGATGAAAGATTTGGCAGGAGAGGGTGATGGGGCAATGGCCTGAAAGCATTGAACTGCTTCAGGCCATTCCAGGAGGTGAGTCATCGGTTTAACGGTTTTCCAGCTCAGTCAGAGAGTGGCCGGCCACGAATACAGAAGCGGCAAGCAACCCGATGTCTTTAAGGAGAAACTGACCCGGCGCAACCGTAATAGCTGGAAAACCCAGGCCGGGTTCAATCACGCCAGGCGTCGAAAACATAAAGCTCAAGGTGGTGAAAAACAATCCGGCAGACAACGCGCCACCGATCAATGAAAACTTGGGTGAGAGCAGGCGACCTGCAATCAGCACACCGATCGAGACCTCCAGAACGCCGAGCAAACTGGAGAAAGTATCGACACTGAAAATGTCATAAACCCACCCCAGGAAAGGGCTGTTGCTCACCAGCGGGACCAAACCCTGTGCTTCGTAGTGCGTGAACTTCATGCCGCCGAACCAGAAGTAAATGACGGCGAGCGCAAAGTAAGCACCGTAGGTTCCCAACGCCATGGTTTTAATCCCGAGCGTTGAATTGTTAGGTGCGTTGTTGGTTCTGTAGTTCTCAATGCTTAAGGTTTTCATGATCAAGGCTTCCAGGAGTGTGGGGACGAACGCTATTCAGCAGCCCAACGCGGTTTACGTTGGGAGTGAGGACAGTGTTGCCTTTGATTCCACGCTCGTGGCTTCTGAACGTATTGCGTTCAGTGCAGATCGTCTTGACTCACTGCAGGTCTGGAAAGAGAAGGGCGGCTTCCCGGCCTCGAGGGTGCGCCAGGGTTTTTTGTGAGGAACGGTGTTCATTCAAGCAGGCTGCCGTGAGGCGATCGCGGAACCGAAGCGAGGCATGCCGATTTCGAATTCATGTGTTTCTGGTATCAGTGCTATGTGATTGGCATGGTTTATCGATTAATGATTGACGGGTAATTTGCTGCTCTGCGATATCAAATCGAGAGCAAGCCATGACTCAGTGCTTTATCCGCCAATGCATACCTGCCGTTTGTTTCGCTTTATGCACCGCTGCATTCGCCGATGGCTCTGATCGCCCACCACTGGTCATCAAGGATCAGGGAAGCGTGATTGCCGGCGGCAGGCAGATCACTCAGCCAGGAACTTTTGATCCCTACAATCCGACCAGGACTGATGGCCAAACCATTCACGGCGATCATGTTTATGCGTTTTATCAGGTTCCGGTCGAACCTCGTCCGCTGCCAATTCTCATGCTGCATGGCGCTGGGCAATCGGCGAAGTCCTGGGAGACAACGGCTGACGGCCGTGAAGGGTTTCAAAACATTTTCCTGCGTCGCGGTTTTTCTACGTACTTGATTGATCAGCCGCGCCGTGGCGACGCGGGACGCAGCCTCGTTGAAACGACGATCAAACCGGTGGCGGACGAGCAACTATGGTTCAACCAGTTCCGCATCGGCCTATGGCCCGAGATCTTCGAGGGCAGTCAGTTTCCGCGCGGCGAGGCGGCACAAGAGCAATTCTTCCGTTCGATGACACCCAACACTGGGCCCTACGACATTGATGTCGTATCCAATGGCATTGGCGCTCTGCTGGAAAAGACGGGGCCGGCCATTTTGTTCACCCATTCCCAGGGCGGTGGCCCCGGTTGGATGGCGGCGATCAAAAGCCCTAACGTGCGGGCCATTGTGG
Source organism: Pseudomonas sp. FW305-20 (assembly GCF_058788075.1). Classification (NCBI taxonomy): domain Bacteria; kingdom Pseudomonadati; phylum Pseudomonadota; class Gammaproteobacteria; order Pseudomonadales; family Pseudomonadaceae; genus Pseudomonas; species Pseudomonas sp. FW305-20. The sequence continues at coordinate 189,577 of NZ_JBYTAJ010000008.1, forward strand.
CATTCGAACCGGGCAGCAGCTTCGTGTTCCCGGAGGGGGAGGTGCCCGCGCCAATTCCCAGTGCGTTCGACACCCTCTCGGGCCAGGCCGTATCCAGCGAACAGTTCAAAGCGCTGACTCGAATTCCCATCGTGATCTTCTATGGCGACAACATCCCCGACCAACCGGTTCGATTACCTGCCCAGGACAGTTGGCGCGCGCGGCTTGAGATGGCGCGCCTGTGGCGGGATACGGTGAACCGTCATGGTGGTGACGTCAGGCTCGTTCACTTGCCGCAGATCGGGATCAAGGGCAATAGCCACTTCCCGTTTTCGGACATGAATAACGTTGAGATCGCGGATCTGGTTTCGAAATTTCTCGCTGAAAAGAAACTGGATTGATTCAGTGCGCGGCGAAGTCAGCCGCGCCTCTCACACGCATGAAGGGTCAGGAGTATTCCTAGGATGAGAACCACGCTAAAAGCTACTTTGATGGCCGCCATGATCGGGATTTCGGGTGCCGAAGTCGGGGCTGCGGATTACAAGCAGAACCCATTTACATTGACCTACAGTGACGCGTTGATGAAGAACGAGCCGGGCAAGGTCAACATCCACCCGGTGAGCTATAAGCTCAATGGCCTCGACATTTCCGCCAACGTTTACACCCCGGCAAACTATGACGCGGCGAAAAAATACCCGGTCATCGTCGTAGCGCACCCCAATGGCGGGGTGAAGGAGCAGGTCGCGGGTCTGTATGCCCAGCGATTGGCCAATCAGGGCTACATCACGATCACGGCGGATGCGGCGTATCAAGGCGCCAGTGGCGGTGAACCGCGCAACGTCGACAAGCCGGCGCATCGCATCGAGGACATCCATGGCATGGCAGACTTCATCGCCCGTTATCCCGGGGTCGACAGCACACGTCTGGGCCTGCTCGGTATCTGCGGTGGTGGCGGCTATTCATTGGCGGCGGCGCAAACCGACAAGCGCTTCCAGTCGATTGCGACGTTGAGCATGTTCAACTCAGGATTGGTTCGGCGCAATGGCTATCAGGATTCGCAAGTGGCCACGATCCAGGACCGCTTGCAACAGGCCTCGGCCGCCCGGGCACAGGAAGCGGCAGGGGGTGAAATACGTTATACCGGCGATGCCAAACTGAGCGATGAGCAGATCGCCAAACTGCCGTTTGATCTGTATCGGCAAGGTTTTGAGTATTACGGCAAGACCCACGCCCATCCGAACTCGACGTTCAGATACACCTTGAGCAGCCTGTTGGATCTGATGAGCTTCGACGCCACCGACCAGATCGAACTGATCGACAAGCCGTTGCTGATGATCGCGGGCAGCAAGGCCGACAGCCTTTACATGTCGGAACAAGCCTTTGCCAAGGCTACTGGCACGAACGACAAGCACTTGTTCAAGATTGAAGGGGCGACCCATATCGACACTTATTGGGTGCCTGCTTATGTGGACATCGCCATGGATCAGCTGACCGCGTTTTACGCCAGAACGCTGTGAATCGAGGGGCAATCATCATGAACAAAACCCTTTTAGGCATTGCGATGTGCGCCGCGACGCCCTTCGCCAGTGGCGCCGGCCAGGCTGACACTATCAGTGAGTCCCTGACCACTCAGCAGATCCGCCGTTCAGGCACACAGGCGTCGTCCGTTGGCTCGGCGGATTATTTCTCGGGACGGGTGCGCGTCGACCCTCTATTTCCCGCATCCAGTGAAGTCAATGCCTCAGGCGCTTACGTTACTTTTGAGCCGGGTGCGCGTTCGGCGTGGCACACCCACCCGGCGGGTCAGCGCTTGATCGTCGTTGCCGGCATCGGATTGACCCAGGAGTGGGGCAAACCAGTGCAGGAAATCCGTTCGGGGGACGTCATCATCTGCCCACCGGGCGTCAAGCATTGGCACGGTGCGGCGCCCTCCAGCGCTATGACGCACCTGGCTGTAACCGGAGCGGTGGACGGCAAGAGCGTGCAGTGGCTGGAAAAAGTCACCGATGTTCACTACCGCGCGCAAAGCATGGAACAGCCGACAGCGGTCGACGTCGAGTCTTCTGCTGCGCAGAGTTTGTCCGCCAAACAGCAGGCGATTCCGTTGATTGCAGCCGCCATGGCCACGAGCAACATGTCCGGGCTCAATACAGCCTTGAATCAGGGACTGGATGCAGGCCTGAGCGTCAGCGAGGCGAAGGAGATTCTGGTTCAGCTTTACGCCTATAGCGGTTTTCCACGCAGTCTCAACGCGCTTGGCGAACTGATGAAAGTGGTGGAGGCGCGCAAGCAACGCGGCGTTCAGGATGATCCGGGGCGCGAGCCCGGTCGCGTCATTCCCACCGGCGACGAGCTGCTGGCGGTCGGTAAGGCCAATCAGACGCGCATTGCCGGTGCACCCGTCCAGGGCCCATTGTTTGACTTCGTCCCGGTCATCAATCAGTACTTGCAGGCGCATCTGTTCGGCGACATCTTCGAGCGTGACAACCTTGACTGGCAAAGCCGTGAACTGGCGACGGTTGCAGCGCTGGCAGCTACACCCGGTGTGGAATCACAACTGCGCTCGCACATGGCTGCCAGCCTGCGGGTCGGCTTGAGCGCTTCGCAGTTGCGTCAACTGATTCAGCTGCTGGCCGACCAAGGCGATGCCGCTGCGGCCAAGCGTGCCGGCGAAGCGTTGGACAGTGTGCAGGCCAATCAACCCACGTAGCGCAACGCTTCGCGCAGCAAGGTGAAGGCCGGTGAACTCTGGCGCCGGCTCGGATAGTAGAGGTGGTAGCCAGAGAACGGTTCGCACCAATCTTCGAGTACGCGAATCAACCGACCTTGCGCCACCTGTTCCTTCACCAGATCCTCCGGCATATAGGCCAACCCCAACCCTTGGAGGGCGGCCTCCAGGCGCATGGCGATGTTGTTGAACACCAGTTGGCCTTCGACCCGGACTTTCAGTTCTTGCCCGTCCTTCTCGAATTCCCAGAGGAAGAGACCGCCATAAGTCGGCATGCGCAGGGTGATGCAGTTGTGCGCCATGAGATCACCCGGGATAACCGGCTTCGGGTATCGGACGAAATACGCCGGGGATCCAACCACCGCCATGCGCATGTCCGGGCCGATGCGCATCGCAATCATGTCCTTGGCCACTTGTTGGCCCAGCCGTACACCGGCGTCGAAACCTTCCGCCACGATATCGGTAAAGCCGTAGTCGACGATGATTTCGATATTGAGATCGGGATTGTCAGGCAACAACCTGGAGAGAGCAGGTTGCAGGATCGTGATTGCGCAATGCTCGCCAGCGGTGATGCGCAATTTACCTGCCGGCTTGTCCCGAAATTCGCTGAGCAATGCCAGTTCGTTATCGATCTCTTCGAATCTCGGGGCAATCACCCTGAGTAAATGCTCACCTGCTTGCGTCGCAGATACACTGCGAGTAGTGCGAGAAAGTAGCCTGACGCCCAGGCGATCTTCCAACTGACGCATCGCTCGGCTCAAGGCCGGTTGTGACATACCGAGTTTGGCAGCGGCGCGGGTGAAACTGCGCTCCTGCGCCACCGCCGAGAAGATCGCGAGTTGGTCATAACGCTCAGTGGTCATTGATCCGCACCTGTTATAAACAGTTTGCGATTATGCCATCTGCGCGACTAATCGTCCGATCCACGGCGCGTGGATGAAAGCAACCTACCGACTATGAGCAACCGCAGCCAGTTGCTCGGTATCTACACGAACAAAAACGGAATCACCAATAGCCGTCAGCACATCCCCCGCATAAACCTCGCAGATAACGCGAGTTTTTCGTCCGACTTCACCTTCGACTTTCGCACGCAGGTTCAGCGGTACACCCATCGGTGTCGGTTTGATGAACTTGATGCCAAGGTTGCCAGTGACGCAATTGATGCGGGGGAGGCTTCCGACTTCGCGGTTTTCCGTACGGTAGTGATAGGCCATTGCCGTCCAGTTTGAATGGCAGTCAACCAGCATCGCTATCAGCCCGCCGTAAACCAGATCCGGCCAGCCGCAGTACTTGGCATCGGGCACGTGTTCGGCCACGACATGCACGCCGTCCTCATGCCAGACGCTCTTGATGTGAAGCCCGTGCGGATTGCTGCTGCCGCAGCCGTAACAAACGCCTTCCGGTGCGGCGGTGTCTTGCAGGGAGGTATCGAGCCTGGACATACCGTGGTCATCCTCAAAAATGTGAATCAAACGTGTCGGATTTTAACGCTGCAATCGGCCGCGGTCACTCGGGCAAACCGGCCAGTCGCAGTCCGTCCGCGAAGCGCGATAGGTCCTCGGGCCGTTGGATGGGCAGCCAGTCCTTCAGGTTGGAGACGCGCAACGAGGGTTCCAGCTCGTGCAGGCGCTGTATCGCCTGCTTCGCTTTGTCCATTCGCCCGCTGAGCGCATGACTGGCCGCCATCAGGGCAACGGAGGGCAGGAGGGTGGGCAGGTTCCCCAGCGCTTTCTCCGCCCAGGCCGAGGCGGCATCGAAGTGCCCTGCGAAGAAATTAGCGAGGGCCATTCCCACCTGCATCCGGAACATTTCCGGATCCAGCGGACTCAAGCGAACGGCATGGGTCAAATTCTCAATCGCTTCGTCTGTTTCACCGCGCAGTGCGCGCAGGATACCGCCCAGGTACCAGGCGGGGGCGAGGTTGGGATTGAGCAGGCGCGCCCTGTCGAGCAGGGCAATGCCGCCATCGACATCGCCGGCGAGATGGGCCAGCGCATGTCCGCCTCGCGTCAGCGCCACTGCATCATCCCGGCCGAGTGTCACCGCCAGGCGCGCAAGCCGTATGCCTTCGGCGATCTCTCGAGTCCGATCGCTCATCCAGCCATTCAACTTGCGCCAGAAATGACACCAGGCTGCCATGCCATAGGCCGACGCAAATTCCGGGTCGAGCTCGATGGCCTTGTAGAACATCGGCAGCGCTACCTCGACGGCTTCCCGGGTGCCGCTGTGCAGTTTTGCCATGCCGCGCAGGTAATAATCGTAGGCGTCCAGGCTATCCGTCGGTTTACGCTTGGCGCGTTCGATTTCCGCCCGTTCCAGCTGCGGCGAGATGGCGCCGACGACGCTTTCGGCGATTTGATCCTGCAGCTCGAAGATGTCGTCGAGCAGGCCTTCAAAGCGCTCTGCCCAGATGTGCGTCCCGTTTGTGGCGTCGATGAGCTGCCCGGTGATGCGTACCTTGTTTCCGGACTTGCGCACGCTGCCTTCCAGCACGTAGCGCACGCCGAGTTCCTGGCCGACGCCTTTGACGTCCACCGCGCGGCCCTTGTAGGTGAAGCTCGAATTGCGGGCGATGACGAACAGCCAGCGGATACGCGACAGGGCGGCGATGATGTCCTCGACCATGCCGTCGGCGAAATACTCCTGCTCCGGGTCGCCGCTCAGGTTGTGGAAGGGCAGGACGGTAATGGAGGGTTTGTCCGGGAGGACGAGCGAGGAGGGCGGTGCTTGCTTCGGCTCCACGGACGCGATTTCGCCGGCGCCAGGCCCGTCAGGCTGTCGTGCTCCGTCGATCTCGTCGACCGTGATCTCGCCGACGAAGCGGTAGCCTTTGCGGGCGACCGTGCGCACCAATCGCTGTTCCTCGCCGCTATCGCCGATGGCCTTGCGCACCGCATTGATGTGGCTGGTGATCGTCGATTCCGAGACGATCCGGCCGTTCCACACCGCCTTGAGCAGGTCGTCCTTGCTGACGACGCGATCGCGGTTGTTGACGAGCTGCAGCAATAGATCGAAGGCCTGTGGACCGACGGCCACGACGTGACCGCGCAAGGTCAGTTCCCGGCGCTCCTGATCGAGCACGTAGTCTTCAAACACGAATGGCAAGGCGTGTATCCCCTGGTCGAGCGCCCTCGACTCCGTGTCAGAGCTAGCGATAAGTACGAGGTGTCGATAATACGGCAGCGTTTGATCCGCTGCACCGTCCGCAGGCGATGCCCGTCCATTGGACAAAAAACCAAGCTTGCCTGAAGGCAAACTCAAGGCCGGCACAAGGACTTCCCTCACGCGCGCGCGCACTCTCTTTCTACGTCGACAGCAATGGTTGCCGTCGAGAAGCGAAGGAAGAGAACCCATGAAGATCGTCGTCATCGGAGGCACCGGCCTCATTGGATCGAAACTTGTGCAGAACCTGCGCGAGCGCGGTCATGACGTGCTCGCCGCCGCGCCCAGTACGGGTGTGAACAGCATCACCCGCGAGGGCCTGGCCCAAGCAATGGATGGCGCTGAGGTGGTCGTCGACGTGGCGAACGCGCCGTCGTGGGAAGACCAGGCCGTCCTCGATTTCTTCGAAACGTCTAGCCGTAACCTGTTGGCTGCGGAAGCTGCCGCCGGTGTTCGTCATCACGTTGCCCTGTCGATCGTCGGTAGCGAACGGCTTCCCGAGAACGGCTATTTCCGGGCCAAGGTCGCGCAGGAAAACCTGATCAAGGCGTCCGGCATTCCTTACACCCTCCTGCGTGCCACGCAGTTCTTCGAGTTTGTCGGCGGTATCGCGCAGTCGGCGACTGTCGGCGAGGAGATTTGCCTGTCGCCGGCGCTAATCCAGCCGATGGCGTCCGACGACGTGGTGGCGGCGTTAACCGATGTCGCGCTGGCAGCGCCGGCCAATGGCACGGTCGAAGTCGCGGGCCCCGAGGCCATGCCGCTCGACGAGCTGGTCAGGCGTTTTCTGCGGGCCACTCAAGACACCCGCAAGGTCGTACCGGACGTGCATGCGCGCTACTACGGCGCTGTGCTCGACGATCAATCGCTGACCGCCGGCAAGAACGCGCGCCTGGGCGCGATCCGCTTCGAAGACTGGCTCGCTCAGTCGACGGCCCGGTAACGATTCGCGCCATCACAGCCCAACCCACGAAGGAGCAATGTCATGGTGACTCGATTTTTATTAGCCGCTGCCTTCGCAGCGCTCTCGATCAGCGCAGTGTCGGCCGCTGAACCGCCCGCCGGCAAGGTAACGGTCGTGTTTGACCGTCCCATTCCAAACATCCCTGGCAAGAGCATGAAGGGCGTCGTCGTCGAGTACGGGCCGGGCGCCGCGTCGCCGTCCCACACCCACCCGAAAACGGCCTTCATTTATGCAACGGTCCTGGAGGGCTCATTTCGCATCAAAATCAAAGGCGAGCCGGAAAAGATCTACAAGGTCGGCGAAAACTTCGTAGAGGAGCCGGGCTCCGTGCACGAAGTCAGCGCCAACGCCAGCGACACCGAACCCGCACGCCTGTTGGCCGTGTTCGTCCTCGACACCGATAAAACGCCGCTCGTTACGCCGATCAAAAAGTGAGCCAATCACGCGCTCATAAATGCTCGACAGCCGGGCGGCAGGTCACAGCCGCCCGTGGCTGCTGCAGTCCCAGGCATTGAACAGGAAAAGACAACATGAACGCGCTTCAGGACAAGGCCGCCATTGCCACCGGCGCAAGCGCCGAGATCCCTGATGGGGTGGCACGGCAAAGCAAGAAAAAGAAGATCGGCATCCTGCTGTGCATCAGTGCCGTGGTGGTCCTGGCTGGCGGATGGGCCATGGCGCTTTCGAGCGGTGCGACCTCCACCGATAACGCTTATGTGCGCGGCGACGTGACCTCGCTCGCCGCCAAGGTTGCCGGCTATGTCACTGCGGTCGAGGTCGAGGACAACCAAACCGTCCGGGCCGGTGACGTCCTGTTCCGTATCGATGATCGGGACTATCGCGCACGGCTGGCGCAAGCCGTGGCCAATGTCAGCGCTGCCCAGGCTCGCCTGACCCATGTCGATGCGGAAACCCAGCTTCAACGTGCCCTGATTCGACAGGCCGAAGCCCAGAGACGCTCGGGCGTGGCCGAGATGAATCTGGCGAACAAAACCCATGATCGCAGCCGCAAACTGATCCTCAGCAACGCGGTCAGCCAAGCCCTCGTCGATGAAAGCGACGCGGCACGATTGAGAGCCGAGGCGACGGTCTCCGGCGCTTCCGCAACGGTCGAGGCGCAACAGCAACGCATCGCCGTCCTCGTGGCGGAGCGCGAATCTGCCGTCGCTGCGGTGACGCAGGCGCAAGCCGCACGCGATCTCGCCCAGATTGATCTCGACAGCACCGTGGTACGCGCACCGGTTGATGGCGTGGTCGGTAACCGTCAGGTTCGCATCGGCCGCTTCGTTACGACGGGCGTTGCCTTGCTCGATATCGTGCCGGTCAACGACGTATGGGTCGTGGCGAATTTCAAGGAAACCCAGCTCGAACAAATTCGCCCCGGTCAGCGCGTGCGTATCACGGTCGACGGCTACCCCAGCGGGGCACTGGAAGGCGTGGTCGACAGCTTTGCACCGGGTAGCGGGTCGGCGTTCAGCCTGCTCCCCACCGACAACGCGACTGGCAACTTTGTGCGTGTCGTGCAGCGCGTTCCGGTGAAGATCCGGCTTGTCCACAACCCGTTGCCGGGCCGCATCGTGCCGGGCCTGTCCGCCCGTGTCGAAGTTGCGCACGGGGAGGGATCATGAACGCGGATGCCTGCGCAACGCGGAGCAACACTCGCGCTACGGCCGGTGTCTTGCTCATGGTGGGCATCGTGCTTGCCACGCTGACGGAGGCGATCGCCAGCACCGTTCTGTCGCTCGGACGCGGCGACATCATCGGCGACACCTATGCAACGCCTGATGAGTTCGCCTGGCTGGATATTGGCTACACCGCGCTCAAGCTGATTGGGTTCATGACCGCGCCTTGGCTGCTGACGCGATTTAATCCACGTCAGGTGATCATCGGCGCAACCCTGGCCATGGGCATGGCATGCGGTATTGCCGCCATCACGGCTCGGCTGGACCTGCTGGTCGCGCTTCGAATTATTCAGGGCTTTGCTGGCGGCACCCTGCTGGTCGGGGGGCAGGCGATCATATTTCGCACCTTTGCGCGATCCCGCCAGCCCATCCTCCAAGCCCTGTTTGCCATGGGCGCCGTTGTCGCGTCCGCGACGCTCGCCCCGGCCCTTCAAGGGTGGTTGATCGATAGTCAGTCCTGGACATGGATTTTCTTCAGTGTTGTTCCGCTGGCCCTGGCGGCGAGCGGATTTCTGCTGGTTGCAGACGGCCCGATGCCAGCCAAGGTCCGGCACCGTCCGTTTGATTGGGTCGGCTTCGCGCTGATCGCTGCCACGCTGTTCTGCTTCACGTACGTTCTCAGCCAGGGCAGCCGATGGGACTGGTTCGAAGAGCCACGCATTCTCTGGCTGAGCGTTATCGGCACAGCCGCGCTGCTGGCATTTCTCGGCCAACAAGTGTTGGCCAAAGGCCAAGGTCTGTTCGACTTCACCCTATTCAAATCGAGCGATTTTTCCTTCGCCTTTATCGTCAGTTTTGTCGCCGGCGCCGCCTTGTTCGGCAGCGCGTTTTTGATCCCGGCATTCGCCCTGTCGGTCCTCGCATTCAGGCCTACCGATGCCGGCCTGCTGCTGTTGCCCAGTGGCGGGTTTTTTATCGGTGGACTGCTCATATCGGCTTATCTCATGCAGGTTCGCCGCGTTCCGCCGGTCGCCACGGTGCCCTTTGGAATCCTGATGATCATGGTCGCGATGTGGATGCTGTCCGGTTCGACCAGCGAAAGCGGCACGGCCGACATGATGGCCGCCATCCTGCTGCGCGGTCTGGGCCTTGGCTTCCTGTTTCTATCGATCACGCTAATCGCATTCAGCGACCTCAACCGCCGAAACCTCGCCTGCGGAATAGGCCTGTTCAATACGGGGCGCCAGTTGGGTGGTCTGATGGGCGTCGCAGGACTCCAGACACTGATCGACCATAACGCCTTCGCCAATGCCGTGCTCCTCGGCGCCAACGTTACCCCGGGAGGGGCCGCGCTCATCGAAAGGCTGACGACCACGACAGCCATGCTGACGGGGAAAGGGATGGATGCAGCGGCCGCCGGCCGGGCAGCGTTGAGCCTTCTGGGTCGGGTCGTGTCAGGTCAGGCCACTGTGATTGCCTTCGACACAGCATTTATCGCTGTTGCCCTGCTTTTTGTAGTCGCCGCGCCCATCCTGGTTGGCATCAAGATCGGACTTTCGAAATACGCGAAAGCACGCGCTGCGCGAACCTTGGCGTGAGGCTTCACCACTGAAGCTTCGTGCCAGCGCGTTGTTCTCGCTGTCACGATGGTCAGCATGGCCCAGTTCGGGCCGCGAATGGTTGGCTTAGTTCGGAACAACGTTGCCATCCAGTTCTGCGAAGCCGTCACGCCTTCACCCAGCGTTGCCGGCTCCAGCTGCTCAATGTGTCGACGGCCAATACCAGCAACAGCATCGCCACAATCACCGTGCTGGCTTGTGCTTCCTGGAACAGACTGAGGCTGACATAGAGCATTTGCCCCAAACCACCGGCGCCAACGAAGCCGAGCACGCTGGCCATGCGGATATTGTTTTCCCAGCGGTACAGGGTGTAGGCCAGTAGCTGGGGCAACAGGTTGGGCAGTGATCCGTAGCAGAACGCCGATAGGGCATTGCCGCCCTGCAGGCGGATGGCTTCGGCCGGTTCGGGTGGGGTGTTTTCCAGTGCTTCGGCGAACAGCCGGCCGAGCACGCCGGTGGTGTGCAAGGCCAAGGCCAGGGTGCCGGCATTGGGGCCGAGCCCGGCGGCCAGGACCATCAGCGCAGCCCATACCAGTTCCGGAACCGCGCGCAAGGCGTTGAGCACCAGACGCGCCGCGCTCTGCAGAGGCCAGCCAAAGCGCCCGGCCGCGGGCAATGCCAACAGCAGGCCGAATACCGCTGCGAGCAGGGTGCCAAGGGCGGACATGGCGATGGTTTCCAGGGCGCCGTGGCCGATGGCTTGCAGATGGCTCGCGCTCAGGTCCGGGCTGAGAAAGCGCTGCGCATAAGCGCCCATCTGCTTCAGGTTAGCGCTGCCACCGAGCTCACCGAGGTCGATGCCCAGATAGATGAACGAGGCAATCACCGCTGTGCCGATGCAGAGCAGCAGCACCAGGTTGATCAGGCGATTCATGCCAGCCTCCAGCGCAGCAGACGGCTGAGTTGATCGGCGAGCAGTACCAGCACGAGGAACGTCAGTAACAAACTGGCCACTTCGCCGCCGGCGAACATGCGTAACGACAAATCCATTTGCTGGCCCAGACCGCCGGCACCGACGAAGCCCATCACCACCGAGGCGCGGATGGCGCACTCCCAGCGATACACGGTGTACGACAGCAGTTCGGCTGCGACATTGGGCAGGATCCCGTAGAAAAAGGCCGCGAGCCGACCGCTGCCAGCCTGCAATAGCGCGTGGGCCGGACGCTGGTCGACCGACTCGAAAATTTCCGCGTAGACCTTGCCCAACATGCCGCTGTAGGTAATGGCAATGGCCAGCACCCCGGCCGTCGGACCGAGGCCGACGGCGCGCACGAACAAAAGCGCCCAGACGATTTCCGGCACGCTGCGCAGGAATATTAGTAAACCGCGGACCGGCCATCGCAGCAGTTGGCCCCAATAGCTGGGGTGGCCGGCTCGGGAGGCAGCAGACAGCGACAGCGCCCGACTGGCCAGCAGGCTGGCGGGGACGGCCAACAGCAACGCAAGGGCCATGCCGGCCGTGGCGATGGCCAGGGTCTGCAAGGTGGCTTGCACTAATAGTTCAATGAATTCCTCGCCATGGGCCGGTGGCCAGAAGGCTGAGACAAACCGGCCCATCTCGCTCTGACTGTCACTCGCCACCAGCACACTGAGGTCCAGCTCGCTGAAGTGGATGCCCGGCCACAGCAAAACAAGGGCCAGCAAAGTGAGCAGCAGGCGGGGCCGGGTGGCCGGGTCTCGGGTATCACGGGTCAGCATCGGGGAATCTGCACACTCAAGGGCGCCGGAGTAATCGGTGGAGATTGCAGTTGTTCGTTGGCGTAGAGCTTGTCGAGCAACTCGCGGTCGACTTCGCTGGCTGCAAGGTCGAACAGGATCTGTCCATCACGCAAGCCGATGATGCGCGAAAAGTGCGCCAGGGCCAGCTCCACCGCATGCAGGCTGGCGACCAGGGTGACGTTGTGTTGCCGAGCATGGCGACAGAGCACTGAAAGCGTGTGCTGAGCCAACACCGGGTCCATGGCTGATACCGGCTCATCGGCCAGCAACACCTCAGGCGCTTGATACAACACCCGGGCAATGCCCACGCGCTGGAGCTGTCCGCCGGACAGTTGCTGACAATGGGCGAACAACTTGTCGCTGAGGTCCAGCCTGGCCAACGCCGCACGTGCGCCCGGGATATCCACCGGACGCAACAAGTTCAGCAGGCTTTTGCCCAGCCCCCACTGACCCAGCTTTCCAGCCAGGACCGCTGTGACCACGCGTTGGCGCGGGGGTAGCGGGGGCGCTTGATGGATCAGGCCGATGCGCGCGCGCAGACGCTGACGCTGACCGGCAGACAGCTGCCAGGCGCGCTCGCCGAGCACCTGCAGCTCACCGTTGTCCGGTCGCAGGGCGGTGGCCAGCAGGTTGAGCAGGCTCGACTTGCCCGCGCCGGACGGACCGATAATGGCGACCTGTTCGCGGGCACCGATGTGCAGATCCACCCCACGCAACGCCTGGACGCCGTTGGCGTGGGTAAGGTTGACCTGGGTCAGATGCAACGTCATTTGAGCAGGTCGGCAGCGCGTGCGGCTTCTTCGATGCCCTTGTAGTTCTCAGGTTTGGTTTCGATAAAGCGGCTGGCAGCTTGCAGATCCAGAATTTCCTTGTCCTTCGGGTTCGCCGGATCGAGGGCCAGGAACGCTGCCTTGATCTTGGCCGCCAGTGCCGGGTCAAGGGTCCCGCGCACCGTCCAGTTGTAGTCGAAGTAGGCCGGGGTGGTCGCAAACACCTTGACCTTGGTGGTGTCGACCTTGCCGGCAGCGACCAGTTTTTCCCACACGCTGGCGTTCAGTACCCCGGCGTCCACCTTGCCGGCCTGGACCCAGGCGACGGTAGCGTCATGGGCGCCGGAATAGCCCACGCGGCTGAAGTAGGTTTCCGGCTTGATGCCGTCCTTCAGCATGAAATAGCGCGGCATGAGACTGCCCGACGTGGATGACACCGAACCGAAGGCAAAGGTCTTGCCCTTGAGATCGGCGAGTGACTTGACGGCCGGGTCGGCGGTGATGAATTTGCTGGTGAACTGGGCATCCTGTTCGCGCTGTACCAGCGGAATGGCATTGCCGGTTTTCAGGCGCGCCTGCACGAACGTGAAGCCGCCCAGCCAGGCCATATCGATTCGGTCGGTCGCCAGCGCCTCGACCACGGCCGGATAGTCGCTCACGGGAACGAACTCGACCTTCATGCCCAATTGCTGTTCCAGGTAGGCGCCCAATGGCTTGAACTTGCGCAGCAGTTCGGTCGGGGCCTCATCGGGAATCGCACTGACTTTCAGGGTGTCGGCGGCCTGCGCCAACAGGGTGCAAAAAGACAGCGTCACGCCGACAGCCAATGCCAGGGTACGGTTGAGCATGAAAGATTCTCCGGTGCATTAAAGCAAAAATGTCGATACGCCAAGTGCAAGCCAATTGCTGCGTGGCGCCGTGTGAGGGTATACGAAATGGAGCGGAATTGACCGTTTCTGGCTGGCGCCAGCTGCTTTCGCAGCCTAGTTTTTCTTCTTGATCAGTTTGCCCAGGTAGTATTTCAGGCTTAAACGATCTTTGGGCCTTGGCTTGTAGTGGGTTTTATTTCTTTGTGCGGGATCGATCACCAGGGTGCCTGCGGTGTAGTAATACAGCGCGATGGACCGGCGCGTGATGTGCTCTGGAGTGGTTAAAGGCTCTGGGTGCCCATGGTTGCTGTCTTTGTCTGTATTGAAAATGACACACCGGTTGTAAATGGGCAGGACTTTTTTAAGGCAGGTCTTCATGTCGACATCCCAAAGTTCCAGGTTGCCGCCGTATTCCTCTCGCCAGTCTTCATTTAGATAAATGATGATGTTCAGTCTTCGCTCAACTTTAAGCTTTTTGTTAAGCCTGAAGTCCGAGTGTACCCCCAGGAAGCCGCCGCTTTTCGTTTCATGCAGGCCGCCACCCGTAAAGTAAGGGTCGGGTATCAAGCCTTCGATGCCTGTGAGCTTTTCAAGAAACTGCAACATGGGGGCCGAGTTGAAGGCGTTGAAAACCGTCTTCAAAAAGGGGGCGCATTCGTTGGGGCTGATTTGACGTTTTCGTTGACCTTTATAGCCGCGCTCATAAAGCATTTCGTTGTTGGTTGGCTCAACCGGGAAGTGCGAGCAGATACGCGCAATCAGCTCTTCATCCAGGAAATTATCGATGACGATGTGCGGGAATGGCACAGCCTGAATATAGTGACTGGCCAACGAAGAACCCAAGGCACTGGCGGCGTTCTGATCGAAATCAAGCTCCGGGGAGAGGGTCATGGGTAGTGCTTGAGGGATGGGTGCCATTACCGCTCCAATACTTGATTTAAAGACCTGTGGGTGACTTTAGGCAGCGTCCGGTGCACTGCTCGTTGTGCCTCTTCGCGGCTTAACTTTTGCTGGCCTCTTTTTTCACGCGTGCAAGGATATCGTTGTACATTTTGGTTCGTCTATGGGTCTTTCCATAGCCGCCAGCCGCTGCGACAGTGCCAGACTGCATGTGGTCCAGATAACTGAAGATTTTACGCGGTGATAACATTTCAACGACATAGCCAAGCTCGGTCATGCGGTCCTGGAGGGTATAGCCCGGCACGCGATCATCCATCAAAAAATGCATGTTGTGCTGTTTGATGAGCTTGCAGTTCCACAGTGTGCAAAAACTCTTCAGGTAGACTTCTTTGTACGGTCTGGGGTCTCTGGAACGTAATCCCATGGAGATTTTCAAACGTCTGAAATGGTGTTGGAATAATCGTGAGCTAAAGCGCCAAAGTGTCCTGGTCGTGCCACGATTTATTTGCTCGACACAACCGACGGCTACAGTTTTCGGGTTTTTTAGACATTTGTTCAGCATCATCGAAAAAACATTTTTATCGAAAATAAAAGTGTCAGTGTGCAGAAGAAATAAATAATCAGTTTCAACTCGCTGTAAAACCAGGTCGAGCGCTTTGCCGTGCGCGATGTGCCCAGGTTCTGGTTCGGGACTGGAACGCTCGATTAAGTTTATCCAGTCAAGGGTTCGTAAGTACTCAGTGCTTTCGTCGGCAGAGTAGTTATCAACTACCCATATCGGGATATTGTGGCTGCCCACATGCTGGTGCAATAGTTCCAGGCATATCTTGGTTATTTCTGGTGTTTTGTAATTGACTATAACTATGCTGAAAGTTTTAGAGTTATCGGCCAGAAAGCTCGTGGTGTTCATCGTTCAGGGCCCAATGATGTTGCATGTTGTTGTAGAAATATCCGGGCTTCATCGTATTAGGATCTGTTCTGAGGGTAAACCTCCGGGACTTAATTCGTTACATGTTCCCCGCTAGTTATCCCCCGTACGCACAGCCCGGTCAAGTACAGCCGTTGCTGTAGATGGGCGGCAATCGTTGCTTGCTACACGCCTTCACGGCTGTCATGCAAGGCCTCGATGATTGTCCTGATTTCCTGTGGCTTGGATGTCGATGTGAGGAAATAGAAGCTCACATCACCGATAGCGTCTAAATTACAGAGATGTCCCGCCACCCTGAAGGAACGACCATGCTCAAATCTCGCTCATTGATTGCAGCTATTACCTGCCTTGCGCTGGTTTCCGGTTCAGTGACTGCATTGGCTGATCCTGGTAATGGAAAAGGCCAGGGAAACGGCAAGGGAAACCCGCAAAACAGCCAGGATCATGGCAACCAGGGAGGTCAGGGCGGCAAAGGCAAAAACTCCGGGGGCGGCGATTGGGATAATGGCCCAAGCATTAATCACGGCAGTATTCTTGGCGTAATAGGCGGATATCGGGACTACTGGAGCCCCGGACCTGCATTGCCACCTGGCATTCAAAAGAACCTCGCGCGAGGCAAGCCGCTTCCCCCAGGGATTGCCAAAAAACTGGACGGTCGGTTGCTTGGCAGGCTGCCTCACTATGATGGGTATGAATGGCAGCAAGTCGGCACCGACTTGATATTGGTCGCGCTGGCGACCGGGCTCATCTATGAAGTGCTCAACGGTGCTTTTGATTAATGGGCATGATCCCTATGCCCATGAAATTGCCGAGTTGCTGCCTGAGAGGTGGCAACCGGCGCTATTCGTCCACGCTGATGCCCGAGCCCCCAAGTTCGTTGGGGACGTCCTTCAGTTTGGGCAAGCCATCCTTGATGCGCAGCACGGTCTCCTGATAGTGGACGTGAACCCCCGGCGAATACGCCAGATCAGGGATGACCGCGGCATACACATCGATCAGCCCCATCTCCGGGTGGTCAGTGAAGAGGTGCCCGCCGCAGGTCTTGCACCACTTGCGATAGCTGCGCGGTGTCTTGTTGTAGGTGCCGATGTTGTCAGCACCCCGAGTCACTTGCACCGCCTCGGGTTTCCATAGCGTGAAGGCATTGACCGGCCCCGCTGACCAATGCCGACACGACTCGCAATGGCAATAACCCATCCCAACCGGTTCGCCACTGACGGTGAACTCGACTGCGCCGCAAAAACAACTGCCCTGGTAAGACCGTTCAATGCTCATGGCATGACTCCTTGATCAATGGTCAGGCGATACCGCCTGCTTTCACTCATCGATGTAGCGCACCGCTGTCGTCGGCGTGCGCCGCACCTGCAGTTCGAAAATGTCAGGACGCGCGTAATGCCCGGTGACATCGAGGGCCCGCCGCGCGGGTGCCACGAGTGAGACGTCGATGTCCGCATACAGAATGCCTGCCTCTTTGTGTAATGGACCGGCCACGACCCGGCCTTGAGGACTGACCACCACCGAGTCGCCGTCGTTGATCCATTCCTCCGAATCGGGAAACAGTTGCGCACGAGCCGGGAAGTCGTCGGGGATGTCACTGCCACGCAGCACGCTGCCGCTGCCGAGCACCCAACAGCGGCCTTCGAGCGCGATATGACGCATCGTGCTGATCCAACCCTCGCCTGTGTCGTACGTGGGAGCGACGTAGATTTCCACCCCTTGTGCATACAGAGAATAGCGTGCCAGTGGCATGTAGTTTTCCCAGCAGATGAGCGCACCCACGCGGCCGACTGGAGTGTCGACCGTACGCAAACCCGAGGCATCACCGAAACCATGCACCATGCGCTCGGGGTTGGTAGGCATCAGCTTGCGGTGGCGGTTGAGTACTTCGCCGTTGGTGCCGATAACGACTACGCTGTTGTAGAGCGTGCCGCCGCCATTGCGCCGCTCGCATTCATTGATGCCGCACACGATCGTCACGGCATGAACTCTGGCGGCCTCGCACAATTCGCTCAGGTCGCCGTTGCTGATATCGACGGCGTTGGCCAGCAGCCGTGTGTGTAATTGGCCCATTACAGCCCCGTCCTTTCCCGCCGCCAGTCGCCAGATCCAGGACGGGTAACCGGGAATGTACGATTCGGGCAAAACGATCAGCGAGGCTCCCGCTGCCGCCGCCTCGGCGACCGATTGCACGGCCCGGGCGATGGTCGCGCTGCGATCTAGCAGCACGGGCGGGCGCTGAATGATGGCTACCTTGGTCATGGCGTGCTCCTTTCGTATTTGGCTTTCGAGGTTTCAGCGTGCGCGTGGCGAAGTGGCAGCGCTAGTTCAGAATCTGAAGCGTTTTTAATTGCGGAGCGCAGGCATGGACGATAGCTACGGTCAGTTCTGCACGGTCGCACGCGGTGCTGAAGCCCTGTGCGAGCGCTGGACACCTTTGGTCGTGCGCGAGTTGTTGTGCGGCAGCAAACGTTTCAATGAACTGCACCGCGGCGTGCCACGGATGTCCACCAACCTGTTGGCCCAGCGCCTGCGGCATTTGGAAGAAATAGGCGTCGTGCGCCGCACGGCCACCGGTAAAGTCTGGGAATACAGCCTGACGGAGGCGGGCGAGGAATTGCGCCCCATCATCATGGCGCTGGGGCATTGGGGCGCGCGCTGGATTGGCAGTCGCCTTCGCGATGACGAACTCGACGCGGGCCTGCTCATGTGGGACGTGCGCCGGTTCGTGCGCATCGAAACGTTCCCGTCCTGGCCGGTGGTCATCCAGTTCAAGTTCCGCGACGCGAGGCCCGGCGAGCAAGCGTGGTGGCTCGTGGTTGAGCAGGGCGTGGCAGACCTGTGCCGCGACGACCCCGGCCGCGAACTGACGCTCGTCGTCGACTCCAGCGTACGCGCGTTGACCGAGGTGTGGACGGGCGACCGCACACCGCGCGAGGCTCTGCAGTCGCAAGAGCTGCGTGTGGATGGCGCGGTGAAGGATGCGCAAAGCTTGTGGCGCTGGCTTGGCACGAGCGCATTCGCGGGAACCCGAAGTGCTGCACGCTAGCGCCGCTTATATCCGTCGGTCGCAGGACTTGAACTGTCTGGGGCTTAAAGCGTCATAACCATTGCGATATCAACCCTATGGAAGCCATCATGCTTTTGAAGAATAAGAGTCTCATTGCTGTTATGTCCTGCGCCTTGATGCTGGCAGCCGCTCCATTACTCCCTGTTGACCTGTCCATCATGAGCTCCGCCTCTGCGAAAGACGGTGGTGGTGGTGGTGGCT
>NZ_JBYTAJ010000009.1:0-192447 GCF_058788075.1 Pseudomonas sp. FW305-20
TTGCTGAAAGGGCAAAGCGAATATCAACCAAAAGCCAGTTGAGGGCTTTCCCTCAACCATAGAATCTCCCACAGGGGGATTTTTGTGCTTGTTAGATAGGTTGCAACGGCATCGTCAACTCAACCCGCAACCCGTCCGGCCGGCTGTCGAAATGCAACGTACAGCCGCAACGCTGGACAATCGCCTGGACAATCGCCAGCCCCAGGCCGCAGCCGGTGCTCTGGCCGTTGCGCCAGAAGCGTTGGGTCAAATGCTGCAGATCGTCTTCGGCAATGCCCGGCCCATGATCGCGAACCAGGAACTGCACGCGATTGCCGGTGGTTTCCAGGCTCAGTTCCACCGCGCCGTCGCCCGGGGTATGCCGCAGCGCGTTGTCCAGCAGGTTACGTAGCGCGGCAATCGACAGCACCGCGGGCATTTGCACCGGGGCGTGGGAGATTTTCGGCGGCAGCTGAAATTTGATCCGCTGACGATCACCGCTGGCGGCGTCCTGAATTGCCAGTTTCGCCACCTGCTCGGCGCTGCATTGCACGCCGTCATCAAACGACAGACTGCCCTCGACCCGCGCCAGCAACAGCAATTGTTCAAGGGTCCGGTGCAGGCGATCGGCGCCCTCTTCGGCCCGGGCCAGGGATTGATCGCGGGCCGCGCCGTCGGTCATGCGCGCCACTTGCAGGTGGGTCTTGATCGCTGTCAGCGGGCTGCGCAATTCATGGGCAGCGTCACCGGTCAGGCGGCGCTCGCGTTCGATGGTCTTGCCTATCCGTTGGAACAGCTGATTCTGGGTGTCCAGCAACGGTTGCAGTTCGCTGGGCAGCGGCTGGATTTGCAAAGGTTCGAGAGAATCGGCGCTACGGCGCATCAAGGCGTCACGCATGCGATTCAGCGGCGCCAGCCCCTGGCCGATTCCCAGCCAGAGCAGGCACAGGCAGCCCAGCAACGCCACGCCCACCGGCACCGAAGCGGCCAGCAGGATCGACATGTTCAGCGCCTCACGTTCGATCTGCCGATCAGCGGTGGTGATGCGCACGTCGCCGCGGGCCAGGGTGAAACTGCGCCACGGTGCACCGTCGATCATCTGGTCGTGGAAGCCCATTTTCTCGGCTTCGAGGGTTTGTTGCGGATCGGTGTGACTGCGGGCGAGGATTTCGCCACGCAATGAACTGACCTGGCAGGCCATGCCACCGGGGAGGTTCAGTTGTTCAGCACTGAAATGGGTGCCCTCGCCCTTGCTCGGCAATGGCGGCAATTGTTCCATCAGGCCGGCGACCATTCGTGCCGAGGCCACCAACCGCTGGTCGAGGGAAAACATCATCTGATTGCGCAGGTCGCTGAGCATCCAGGCTGCCGCCAAGGCCCAGATCAGCGCAAAAGCGGCGCCGAGTGTCAGGCTCAGGCGCGAACGCAGGCTCATCACTTTTTCAATTCCTCTGCACCATCAGCCGGCCCCAGGCGATAGCCCAGGCCGCGCACCGTCTCGACAATGCCATTGCCGAGTTTGCGTCGCAGGTGATGGATATGCACGTTGAGGGCGTTGCTTTCCAGTTCATCGTTGAAACCGTAGACGCTGTCTTTGAGTTGCTCGGTGGACAGCACCCGGCCCCGATTATGCAGCAAGGCCTGCAACAACGACTGCTCACGACGGGAAAGGTCCACCGGCTGGCCGCCAAGCATGGTTTCGCGGCTGCTCGGGTCGTAAGTCAGGCGACCATGTTCGATCAAGTTGACGCTGCGTCCGGCCACTCGTCGCAGCAAGGTATGCAGGCGCGCGGCGAGTTCGCGCAGGTCGAAAGGCTTGAGCAAGTAATCGTCGGCGCCCGCCTGCAAGCCGTCGACGCGGTCGGTGACTGAATCCCGGGCGGTGAGGATCAGCACCGGGATTTCCAGACCGCTGTGACGCAATTGCTGCAACAGCTTCAGGCCATCTTCATCGGGCAGACCGAGGTCGAGCACCATCACATCGAACTCGGCGACCTTGAGCATCGCCCGGGCCGACGAGGCAGTGGCGACATGCTCTACCGTCAGGCCCTGAGCGGTGAGGCCGGCGACAATGCCGCTGGCGATCAACTCATCGTCTTCGCAAACCAGTACGTGCATGGTGAGACCTGTTGAAAAAAAGGTGAGTAGGCCGGAGGCCGATTAAGCGGACATTATGCCGCAAGCGCCATTGCCACAAGGCCACTGTGGTTAATCATCGGTTAATCGCCGCCTCCCATTGTGCACCTCACTTGCACAGGGATAAGGCTTACCCATGCGTCGACTGTTTTTGTTTTTTGCTCTCTTGATCTCGGGCGTGGCCCAGGCAGGGACCAATCCGTTCGAGACCAAACCTGATTTTTTGCCGGTGGAAAAAGCGTTCGTCTTCACGTCCGAGCGTCTTGAGTCGGGCGAAACCCAGCTCTATTGGCAGATCGCCGACGGCTATTACCTGTATCAGAAACGCCTGAAGTTCGATGGCTTGCCCGCTGAGCAGCATCCCGCGTTACCTGAAGGCGAAGCGCACAGCGATGAGTTCTTCGGCGAACAGCAGGTCTATCGCCAGGGTCTGGAGCTGAAGATTGCGGCCGGTGCCACCGGGCAAATCAAAGTGGGCTTCCAGGGCTGTGCCGACGCTGGCTTGTGTTATCCGCCGCACACTCAGGTCGTGGATCTGGGCGGTACCTCCGCTATCGCTGCGACAGACGAAGCACCGGACCAAGCCCTGGCCAGCGGCCTGCAACAACGGGCGCTGGGCTGGAGCTTGCTGGTGTTCTTTGGTCTGGGGCTGTTGCTGGCCTTCACGCCTTGCTCGTTACCGATGCTGCCGATTCTGGCGGGTTTGATCGTCGGTAGTGGCGCCACACCCAAACGCGGTTTCGCCTTGGCCACCAGCTATGTCGTGAGCATGGCGCTGGTGTATGCGGCGATGGGCGTGCTGGCGTCAATGCTCGGGGCAAATTTGCAGGCGTTGTTGCAAAACCCTTGGTTGCTGGGCAGTTTCGCTGCGGTGTTTGTGTTGCTGGCATTGCCGATGTTCGGTTTCTTCGAGTTGCAACTGCCGGTGACCGTGCGTGATCGACTGGAAAATGTCTCGCGCAATCAGCGTGGCGGCAGCCTGTTCGGGGCCGGAGTGTTGGGCGCCTTGTCCGGTTTGCTGGTGGGGCCGTGCATGACCGCCCCGCTGGCGGGCGCCTTGCTCTACATCGCGCAAAGCGGCAATGCGCTGCATGGCGGGCTGATTCTGTTCGTCATGGGCATCGGCATCGGTGTGCCGCTGCTGCTGTTGGTCACCGTCGGCAATCGTTTCCTGCCCAAACCCGGTGCGTGGATGAACCTGCTCAAGGGTGTGTTCGGCTTCCTGTTCCTCGCCACCGCATTGCTGATGCTGCGCCCGGTGCTGGACGAATCACTGTGGATTGGTTTGTGCGGTGGGTTGCTGCTGATTGCCGCGTACAGCGCCTGGAAGCAATCGGAGGGTTTCGGTCGCGTCGCCCATGTGTTCGGCGCCAGCTCACTCTTGTTGGGTGTGTGGGGCAGCCTGTTGATGATCGGTGCCGCCGGTGGCAGCGACGACTTGATGAAGCCTTTGCAGGTCTACAGCGCTTCGAACTCGAGCAGCGCCGCCTATCCGGTCGGCCATGACGCATTCACCACGATCAAGGACCCGACAGCTCTGCAACGGGAGCTCGATGCGGCACAGGCTCAGGGCCAATGGGTCTTGCTGGACTACTACGCCGACTGGTGCGTGTCGTGCAAGGTCATGGAAAAACAGGTGTTCGGCAAAGCCCACGTACTGGAGGCCTTGAGCGATGTGCGCTTGCTACGGCTGGACGTCACCGCCGACAATGCCGCCAGCCGCGAACTGCTCGGCCGTTATAAAGTGCCGGGGCCACCGAGCCTGCTGTGGATCGGTGCCGACGGCATCGAGCGTCGGAGCCAGCGCATCACCGGTGAAGTCGATGCCGGCACCTTCCTGCAACGCTGGACCACAACCCGAGACGCCCGTTAATGCTGACCTTTACCCTCGGCACTTTTGCCATCGCGCTTAATCACCTGCTGCTGATCAGCGCCCTGGCGTTGGCGACTTTCGTCGGCTGGCGGGTGGCCAAGCGCGGCGGCGAGAATCCGGAGTCGGTGCTGTTCAGCCTGTTCCTGCTGGGCTTGGTGGCTGCCCGGGTCGGTTTCGTGGCCGGTTACTGGGCCCATTATCGCGACGATCCCTGGCAGATCATCGACCTGCGCGACGGCGGTTTCCTCGCCTGGCCCGGTGTGATCGTGCTGCTACTTGCGGCGTTGTATCGAGGCTGGCGTCGCCCGGGCTTGCGCCGGCCGTTGGGCTTTGGCGTGGCCAGTGGCCTGGCGTTCTGGTTGCTGGCGACCTTCTCCCTGACTATTTACGAACAAGGCACGCGCCTGCCGGAAATCACCCTGCGCAATGCCGCCGGTGAAACCGTGCAACTGGCCGATTACCAGGGCGGCCCGTTGGTGATCAATCTCTGGGCCACCTGGTGTCCGCCGTGCCGTCGGGAAATGCCGGTACTGGAAAACGCCCAGCAACACCGCCCGGACCTGACGTTCCTGTTCGTCAATCAGGCTGAAAGCATGCAAAGTGTCAGTACGTTTCTGGAAACCCAAGGCCTGAGCCTCTCCAACGTGCTGTTCGACGGCAGTGGCCGATTGGGTCAGGCCGTCGGCTCCATGGCGTTGCCGACTACGCTGTTCTATAGCCCCGAAGGTCGCCTGCTGGGCAGCCATCTGGGTGAGCTGTCGGAAGCGAGCCTGGCCCGCGCCCTGGAAAACTTCGACACCCCGAATCCTGCCGTACCGGCCACCTATTCAAGGAAATTGCCATGCCCCGCCTCCGCCACCTGCTGACGTTGACCCTGGGCGCTGCCCTGCTGCATTTACCCTCAGTGCAGGCCGCCGAAGAATTGCCCGAAGCGATCAAGAAAATCGAAGCCAAGGGCGCGAAAATCGTCGGCCAATTCGACGCGCCCGATGGCCTGCGCGGTTATGCGGCGCAGTACCAGAACCGGGGCATGGCGTTGTACCTGACCCCGGATGGCAAGCACGTGCTGCTCGGCAATCTGTACGATGCCGACGGCAACGACCTGAGCAGCGCACCGTTGCAGAAGCTGGTTTATGCACCGATGGCCAAGGAAATCTGGGGCAAGATGGAAGCCAGCAACTGGATCGCCGACGGGAAGGACGATGCACCGCGGATCGTGTACCTGTTCAGCGATCCGAACTGCCCTTATTGCAACGTGTTCTGGGAGCAGGCGCGGCCATGGGTCAAGGCGGGCAAGGTGCAGCTGCGGCACATCATGGTCGGCATCATTCGCGAAGACAGTCCAGGGAAATCGGCTGCATTGCTGGCCGCCAAGGATCCGCAGAAAGCGCTGGAAGACCATGAGAAGTCAGGCAAGAAGAGCTCGCTGAAAGCCCTGAAGGACGTGCCCCCGGCGATTCAGGCGAAACTGGCGGCGAACATGCAGTTGATGGAAGACCTGGAGCTGCAGGCCACCCCGGCGATTTTCTACATGGACGGCAAGGGCGAGCTGCAACAACAGCAAGGCGCGCCGTCGCCGGACAAGTTGGTGCAAATTCTCGGGCCACGCACCTGACATTCCCAACTTATAGCCAAGCCCCCCCTGCCCGCTGACCGCATACGCAGGGGGATATGTTCCCCTGAATCATCTGTGCGGCAACTTTAATATTCCGTAGCACTCCCGACGAGACATCAATAAAACAATCATTTACCTTTCTGAAAACGAAGGACCTCGACATACAGAAAGGACACTAAAACATGAACTTCCTCACCGACGAAATGCGTAACTTTGAGCGCAGCGCCGACATTACAGAGCTCAGCATATCGGCAACCATCCAGAACAAATCATTTGCGGGCACCGACGACAAAATCTATATAAGCATGGGTCACCATGAAAACAAGCAATTATTTTGCGACGCCCCTAGAGCGGGCCAGGCCATCACTGTCGACATAGATATTCCCCGCCTCTTCGGCAAGCAAAGCATTCATATCAGCGAACTGAATAATATTTCACTATATCAACTTCCAGTCGAGCATCCGATCGCCAGCGATGATTGGGAGCTGGAGTCACTGATACTGACCGCCAACCGTATTTTTACCAATACATCCTTTAAGAAAATCCACCAATGGCTCTCCAACCACTCCGTTAACTTACAGCAAATATGGGCCGGACAAATATCGTGGTCCGAGTGGGTCAACACCGACTACCGCCCCATAGATGTGAACACCCAGACCTACCCCGTTCGCTGGTTGCCGTGGATCGGCGACCTTCGGTCGTGGCGGACTTATGATCCATCAAAAATCGATGGTGTAGGCCAGCTGGTTGGAATGATTGACGGAAAACTGGTGGGCGAACGTTTGAAAAGTCGACAGACCGAAATCCTGAACGTCAACGGTTCCCATGACAGTTACACCTGGGTGTACACTCCCGAAGGTTCGATTATCTATAAGCTTTGGAAGCACGAAGCACGTAACGATTATATAAGACACAGCCAACTGGGCGGTGGTAGACCCGTTATATGTGCGGGCGAATTCAGACTGGATAATATTCAGGACCGCTCAGGCATTCGTGATGTCATCGGACTGGTAAATGACGCGTCCGGGCATTACATTCCAGATGGCGGTGCATGTTTAAAGTACGTAGAAGAAAAACTCCGAGGCCTGGGAATTAATACTGACCATACTGAATGGCGTTGGCACAACTCATTTCCGTAACGCTACATTCACCCAGCTCATTGTTTTATAAATAGTCCCAGCACACCTGAACCTTCGGTAACGCCTACCGAGTTACTCGCACCGAAGGTTCGGGCCGCGCTCTAACAATCTTTTTATCAAGTGTCACACGAACTCCTGTCTGCCAGGAACACCAGCAAGGCCTTAGTAACAAACTGCGGATTCTCCAAATTGGAGATATGCCCCGCCTCTGGCACCAATACATACGGGCATCCGATCAACCCGGCCATCTCCCTCGTTTCCGATGGCGGCCGCGGTTTGTCTTGATCGCCGCACATCAGCAGCGTGGTATCAGGATCCAACTCGCCCAGTCGCGGCAACAAATCGTCCCGCCCAAACGTAATCCGCCCCATCGGCACGATGCTCTCGCGCAGACGCTCCGGCGGCAGCGCGGCCAGTTGGGCGCGGAAGTCCTGGTACAGCGCCGACTGCGGATCGATGCCCGGACGGAAGAAGATCGGCACGACGATGTCGAGCAGCTGCGGTGCGATCACGCCGGTATCTTCGATCTGTTTGAACAGCGAGAAGTAGTATTGGCGAGTCGGTTCCGGCTCGACGCCGACGTAGGTGTCCATCAGCACCAGAGCATTGATCCGCTGCGACGCCGACAGCGCCAGACGCACGCCCCACATGCCGCCGACCGACAGACCGACCAGCGTGACACGGTCGATGTCCAGGTGATCGAGCAACGCCAGTGCCTGGCGCGCAATGTCATCCAGCGATTGCGTGCCGTGGGGTAGCGGCCCGGATTCACCATGGCCCCAGAGGTCCAGAGCAATCACCCGGTATTGCTGGGACAGGGCGGCAATCTGCGGCGCCCACATGGCCTGGTCCCACAGGTAACTGCCGGCCAGCAGAACGGCTGGGCCGGTGCCTTGATCAGTGTAGTGAAGGGGTTGTCCATCAACCGTAACG
Source organism: Pseudomonas sp. FW305-20 (assembly GCF_058788075.1). Lineage (NCBI taxonomy): Bacteria > Pseudomonadati > Pseudomonadota > Gammaproteobacteria > Pseudomonadales > Pseudomonadaceae > Pseudomonas > Pseudomonas sp. FW305-20. The sequence goes on from NZ_JBYTAJ010000009.1 coordinate 7,676, forward strand.
AAGGGCATTGACTGTCTCCTTTGTGAATTGCGATCCACCCAAAAAAGCACAGGCAGCCTGAGCCGGTCCGAAGCGACAGTCAACGCGCAAATCCGCGCAAATTTCGGTGACGCCATCGCAGCGGAACCATGTACTCCGGCATTTCAGTGCGCAGGCGCTACTTGATTAACCCAGCGTGTCGCAGTTCTCACTCTGCACCTCAAAGGGGCATTAGTTCTAATTCTCATTTGACAATAATTATCATTAATAATAATTTGTTGCTCGACGTGTTGGACGGCTCAGCCCCCGCTTGCCGTCCCGCCAACCTATTTGGAGCAAGGTGATTTCCAATGACGGAACAAGTGTCCACAAGCAGGTGCGATTCACCGCTACTTCAAGTATTCGTCGACAATCGACTGATTCTGGTCAAGATTGCCGCCCGCATTACCGGCTGCCGATCGCGTGCTGAAGACGTGGTGCAGGATGCGTTCTTCCGACTGCAATCAGCGCCGCAGATCACGTCCTCGTTCAAGGCTCAGATGAGCTACCTGTTCCAGATCGTGCGCAACCTGGCAATCGATCACTACCGCAAACAGGCGCTGGAGCAGAAGTATTCAGGATCTGAGGAGGAAGGCCTGAACGTGGTGATTCAAGGTGCTTCACCGGAAACCTCGCACATCAACTTCTCGACGCTGGAACACATCGCCGACGCGCTGACCGAGCTGCCTAGCCGCACCCGCTACGCCTTCGAGATGTACCGCCTGCACGGCGTGCCGCAAAAAGACATCGCCAAGGAGCTTGGCGTCTCGCCGACGCTGGTGAACTTCATGATTCGCGATGCATTGGGGCACTGCCGCAAGGTGTCGGGGAGTCGTGTGGATACCTTTGCCCGTCGCTAAGACCTGTAATCTGCCTTCTACTTGAACTTGCAGCGCGGGCTCTCGAGTCAGGTGCAGCTGAATCAGCGGCTGCCCTTCAAGGCTTACACACAGATCTCAGGTACCCGGAACCGGCACCACGGCGATCTTGTAGGGATCGAAAATCTTCAGCAGTTGGCCATTGTCCCGCAACCCTTGCAGCAATTTGCCGAAAGCCTCGCCAGTGATCGGTGCGGCCGGCCGGAGGATGGCGTAGTGGTGATAGATCTGGTCGATACGCTGGGACACCAGCAGCTGATCGGCGACTTTCTCGTTACGCAGCAGGTAATCGCTCAGATAGGAGCGCGTCACCAGGGCAACGTCGGCACGCCCACGCAGCACCATCAGCAGGTTGCTGTCGTGGGAATACGTCAACGTTGCATCGTAGTTTTGCGCGAGGAATTTTGGATCGGCATTGAAGTTGGCGAATTCATAGTGATAGCCGCTGAACAGCGCCAGGCGCTTGCCGGCGAGGTCGGCAAAATAATTCTGCTGGCGAACCGGCTGGCCATCGGGCTGGCGTTGCGCGACAAAAATCTCGGCGTCTTCCAGCCCCATGTCGACGGTGGTGTGCGGGATGTCCTTCCAGCCCCAGTCCGGGTTCTCGAAAATCGCCATGTCCACCCGGCCTTGCTTGAAGTCGCCGAAACGTCGGGGAATGGAAGTCGGCACCAACACAAACTGATAGTCGCTCTGCAAGGCATTGAGTGCCTCGACCAACTGCGGCAGCAAACCGGTGTCGGCACCGGATTCCGGGCGCACGGTATAAGGGGGAAAATGTGCGGCACCGACCCGAACCAGCTGTGCAGCCTGGGACGGAACCATGCATAACAGCGCAAGCGTCGCCAGCAAAAGCCGCGAAACCGTCCGAATTGGCGAAGACATCAAAACAACCCACTCCCCAAAAAAAACGCCTCAATGCATTCAAGCTAGGCGGTTTCGGCTACTTAGCCAGTTTTCTTCTGTTTCAAAACAAACTTACTGCTTTTCTTCCAGCACCAGAATCAATGCCTCATCGGCCAATTGATCGAGGCTCATGCTGCCGCCTGCGCGAAACCAGGTGGTGGTCCAGGACAACGCCCCGGTCAGAAAACGGCGGGTAATGAACACATCGCCGCGAATAAAACCGGCCTGCTTGGCTTCGCCCAGCACCTGAAGCCAGAGTTCTTCATAAATGTCGCGCAGCGCCAGCACTTGCGCCTGCCCGTCTGCGGACAGCGAGCGCCACTCATATACCAATACCGCCATGGCCTCGCCGCTGCCGCCCATGATCGACTGCAATTCACAACGAATCAGCGCCAATACCCGCTCGCGCACACTGTCGGCTTCTGCCAAGGCTGCACGCATCAACGCAGTGTTATAGCGAATGGTTTCTTCCATCACCGCCCGCAGGATCTCGTCCTTGCTTTTGAAGTGATGGAAAATGCTGCCGGACTGAATCCCCACGGCGCCGGCCAGATCGCGCACGGTGGTACGTTCGTAACCTTTGTTGCGGAACAGGTGAGCCGCCACTTGCAGCAGTTTGCCGCGGGCGCTGTCCGGGTCGGTCAATTGGCCGCTGTCGACCAATTCGCGCATCACCCTCAGGGCTTTTTGCTCGTCCACCCGTTCTCTCCTACAGTCGAATCAATCAAATACGCCGCACGCCGCTAAAACCGCGGGCTTGCGCGGGCAATTTAAGCTGGACGGCGCAACCAAGCAAGCGCTCGGGCCGAAGATATTTATACCGTTTACAAACCAAGCGCTTGCTTGGTAGTCTCGACGCACTTCTATCGCAGGTGACTATGGAGTTGACTGTGCCCAAGACAATCCGCATCGGTTGCGCCAGTGCCTTCTGGGGCGACACCTCGACCGCCGCCGCGCAACTGGTGGAAGGTGGGCGCCTGGATTATCTGGTGTTCGATTATCTGGCCGAAATTACGATGTCGATCATGGCCGGTGCGCGGATGAAAGATCCCCAGGCCGGTTACGCCAGCGACTTCATCGAAGTCCTGAGCCCGCTGCTGGGTCAACTGGCCGAACAGAAAATCCGTGTCATCAGCAACGCCGGCGGGGTCAATCCGCAAGCCTGCGCCGCCGCTTTGCAAGCGGCTTGCGACCAGGCCGGAGTGACGCTGAAAATCGCCGTGTTGCTGGGCGATGACCTGCAGCCGCAGTTCAAACAGCTGAGCAGCAGCGGTATCCATGAAATGTTCAGCGGCGCGCCCCTGCCGCCGATGTGTGTCTCGACCAACGCCTACCTCGGCGCACCGGGCATCGTCGAGGCCCTGCGTCTGGGCGCCGACATCGTCATCACCGGCCGCGTGGTCGACAGCGCCGTGGTCAGCGCCGCGCTGGTGCATGAATTCGGCTGGTCCTGGCACGACTACGACAAACTCGCCCAGGCGGCATTGGCCGGGCACCTCATCGAATGTGGCGCCCAGTGCACCGGCGGCAACTTCACCGATTGGCGCGAGGTGCCCGACTACGAACACATCGGCTTTCCCATCGTTGAAGTCAGCGCCGACAGCCAGTTCATCGTCAGTAAACCCGACGGCTCCGGCGGCCTGGTCACTCCCCTGACGGTCGGCGAGCAAATGCTGTATGAAATCGGCAACCCGCAGGCGTATCTGCTGCCGGACGTGGTCTGCGATTTCACTGAAGTCAAACTCGTGCAACAAGGCAAAAACGCGGTTCAGGTACACGGCGCAAAAGGCCTGGCGCCGACCGATCAGTACAAAGTCAGCGCGACGTACCCGGACGGTTTCCGCTGCACCGCCAGTTGCCTGATCGCCGGGATCGATGCGGTCGACAAGGCGCGTCGAGTCAGCGAAGCCATCATCAACAAGACCTCGGAAATCTTCAGTCAGCGCGGTTGGCCACCCTACAGCGAAGTGAACATCGAATTGCTTGGCAGCGAGGCCACTTACGGGCCCCACGGTCAGCGTCAGGACAGCCGCGAAGTGGTGATCAAACTCGCGGTGCGCCATCCGGGCAAACAGGCGTTGATTGTGTTTTCCCGGGAGATCGCCCAGGCCGCCACAGGCATGGCACCGGGGTTGACCGGGATTGTCGGTGGCCGGCCGACGGTGTATCCGCTGATCCGGCTGTTCTCCTTCCTTATCGACAAAACCGCCTGCACGCTGGAAATTGATCTCAAGAGCCAGCGCCACCCCTGTGCCTTGCCCGCCGTTGATGCAATCGACACCGCCGACCTGCCCGTGGCGTACGCCCCACCGAAACCCTCGGGCCGAGCCGATGCCAGCGTGGCCCTGGTCAAACTCGCCGTGGCGCGCTCCGGTGACAAGGGCAACCACAGCAACATCGGCGTCATGGCCCGCGAGCCGGAGTACCTGCCGTGGATTGCCGAAGCCTTGACGCCGGCAGTGATCGTCGACTGGATGAGTCATGTCCTCGATCCGATCCACGGACGCGTCGAACGCTGGTACCTGCCGGGCACCCACAGCCTTAATTTTCTGCTGGAAAACGCCCTGGGAGGCGGTGGCGTGGCCAGCCTGCGGATCGACCCGCAAGGCAAAGCCTTCGCCCAGCAACTGCTGGAAATCCAGATACCGGTGCCGCAGCGCATCGCCGACCGGGTCAACTAGAGGACTGTCGCCATGGCTTACGATTCGATTTTCAAAGCCGACTTGTTTGCAGGCCAAAACATCATCGTCACCGGTGGCGGCAGCGGCATCGGCCGTTGCACCGCTCACGAACTGGCGGCCCTCGGCGCCCATGTGCTGCTGCTCGGGCGCAAGGCTGACAAGCTGAAAAACGTCGCGGCCGAGATTACCGAAGATGGCGGCAAGGCTGACTGGATGGTCTGCGACATTCGTGAGGAAGAAACGGTCAAGCATGTGGTCAGCGAATTGATCCGCAAGCACGGACCGATTCACGGCCTGGTCAACAATGCTGGCGGGCAGTACCCGTCGCCGCTGGCGTCGATCAATCAGAAAGGCTTCGATACGGTGTTGCGTACCAACCTGATGGGCGGCTTCCTGATGGCCCGGGAAGTGTTCAACCAATCCATGAGCAAACACGGCGGTGCCATCGTCAACATGCTCGCCGACATGTGGGGCGGCATGCCCGGCATGGGCCACTCGGGCGCGGCCCGTGCAGGCATGGACAACCTCACCAAGACCGCCGCGTTCGAATGGGGTTATGCCGGGGTGCGGGTCAACGCCGTGGCGCCGGGCTGGATCGCGTCCAGCGGCATGGACACCTACGAAGGCGCGTTCAAAGCGGTGATCCCGACCTTGCGCGAACACGTGCCGCTGAAACGCATCGGCACCGAATCGGAAGTCAGCGCGGCGATCGTTTTCCTGCTCAGCCCGGCCGCGGCATTTGTCAGTGGCAGCACCTTGCGCATCGACGGCGCCGCCAGCCTCGGCGGGCGTGCCTGGCCGATACACAAGGCGCAGATCAGCGAGTCGTATAACGGTTTTCACCGTGCCTACCTGCCTGACGTGCTCAAGGACAAGGAATAAGTCATGCCGGTGATTCAGTCGCAAGTGGACCCATTCAGCGAACAGTTCGCCCGCAATCGCGCGGCGATGCTGGTCGGCATCGAGCATGTCCGCCAGCTCGAACAGAACCTGCTGAACAAAGCGGCCGAGGCCAAACCCAGGTTCGACAAGCGCGGCCAATTGTTGCCCCGTGAACGCCTCAATCTGCTGCTCGACCCTGGCGCACCGTTTCTCGAACTGGCGAGCCTGGCGGGCTACAAGTTGCACGATGACAAGGACGGCAGCTCGGCAGGCGGCGGGTTGATCGCCGGGATCGGCTACGTGTCCGGCGTGCGCGTACTAGTAGTGGCAAACAATAGTGCGATCAAGGGCGGGACCATTTCCCCCAGCGGTTTGAAAAAATCCCTGCGCCTGCAACAGATCGCCATGGAGAACAAACTGCCGGTCATTACCCTGGCCGAAAGCGGTGGCGCCAACCTCAATTATGCGGCGGAGATTTTCGTCGAAGGCGCCCGCAGCTTTGCCAATCAGGCGCGGATGTCGGCCATGGGCCTGCCGCAAATCACCGTGGTCCATGGCTCGGCCACGGCGGGCGGCGCCTATCAGCCAGGGTTGTCGGATTACGTCGTGGTGGTGCGTGGCAAGGCGAAGCTGTTTCTGGCCGGCCCGCCGTTGCTCAAGGCTGCCACCGGCGAAGTCGCCACCGATGAAGCATTGGGCGGCGCCGAGATGCATGCGCAGATCGCCGGCACCGCTGAATACCTGGCCGAGAACGATGCCGACGGCGTGCGCCTGGTGCGCGAGATTGTCGGCCTGCTGCGGTGGAACGATCAGCTGCAATGGCTACCCGAACGTCACTGGGAAGAACCGCTCTACCCCATCGATGAGTTGCTCGGGCTGATTCCCGACGATGCGAAAAAACCTTACGACGTGCGCGAAATCATCGCGCGGATAGCCGACGGCTCGAACTTTCTCGAATTCAAGGGCGAGTTCGATCAGCAAACCGTCTGCGGCCATTTGCAGATTCAAGGCCGCGCCTGCGGGTTCATTGGCAACAATGGGCCGATCACGCCCAAGGGTGCGAGCAAGGCGGCGCAGTTCATTCAGCTCTGTGATCAGAGCAAGACGCCGTTGCTGTTCTTCCACAACACCACCGGGTTCATGGTCGGCACCGAGTCGGAGCAGCAGGGCGTGATCAAACACGGCGCGAAAATGATTCAAGCGGTGGCCAATGCCCGGGTGCCTAAACTGACTATCGTCGTCGGTGGCTCCTATGGCGCCGGTAACTACGCGATGTGCGGCCGCGGCCTCGACCCGCGCTTCATCTTCGCCTGGCCCAACAGCCGCACGGCGGTGATGGGCGGCGCCCAGGCCGGCAAAGTGCTGCGGATCGTCACCGAGGCCAAACAGGCCAAGGACGGCCTGGTACCCGACCCGAAAATGCTCGACATGCTGGAACAGGTCACCGCGCAGAAACTCGACAGCCAGTCCACCGCGCTGTACGGCAGCGCCAGCTTGTGGGACGACGGGTTGATCGATCCTCGCGATACCCGGACCTTGCTCGGGTACTTGCTGGATATCTGCCATGAGGCTGAAGTGCGGCCATTGCAATCCAACAGCTTCGGCGTCGCTAGATTTTGATCGTCCCCACGCTCTGCGTGGGAATGCAGCCAGGGACGCTCCGCGTCCCAAGAGCGGACGCAGCGCGTCCATAGAGGCGTTACCACGCAGAGCGTGGGAACGATCGGGTTCGTCAGGAGAACAATAAGAATGATCTTCACCCAGGAACACGAAGCACTGCGCCGCACTGTCCGCCAATTCGTCGATCACGAGATCAATCCCCACGTCGATGAATGGGAAAAGGCCGGACGCTTTCCGATCCACGAGCTCTTCCGCAAGGCCGGCGAGCTCGGCCTGTTGGGGATTTCCAAACCGGAAAAGTTTGGCGGCATGGGGCTCGACTACAGCTATTCGATCGTCGCGGCTGAAGAGTTCGGCACCATCCATTGCGGCGGCATTCCGATGTCCATTGGCGTGCAGACCGACATGTGCACCCCGGCCCTCGCCCGCTTCGGCTCCGATGAGCTGCGTGAAGAATTCCTGCGACCGGCGATCACTGGCGAGCAGGTCGGTTCCATCGGTGTTTCCGAAGTCGGCGCCGGTTCCGATGTGGCCGGTTTGAAAACCACCGCCCGCAAGGACGGCGACGACTACGTGATCAACGGCAGCAAGATGTGGATCACCAACTCGCCGAGCGCGGATTTCATCTGCCTGCTGGCCAACACTTCAGACGACAAACCGCACATCAACAAGTCGCTGATCATGGTGCCGATGAACACCCCGGGCATCAGCCTCAGTTCGCACCTGGACAAGCTCGGCATGCGCAGTTCGGAAACCGCCCAGGTGTTTTTCGACAACGTGCGCGTGCCGCAACGCAACCGCATCGGCCACGAAGGCGCGGGGTTCATGATGCAAATGCTGCAGTTCCAGGAGGAGCGGCTGTTCGGCGCGGCGAACATGATCAAAGGCCTGGAGTACTGCGTCGACAGCACCATCGAGTACTGCAAGGAACGTAAAACCTTCGGCAATGCGCTGATCGACAATCAGGTCATCCACTTTCGCCTGGCCGAACTGCAAACCGAAATCGAATGCCTGCGGGCATTGGTCTATCAGGCCACCGAGCAATACATCAAAGGCCAGGACGTCACCCGCCTGGCGTCGATGGCCAAACTCAAGGCCGGGCGCCTGGGCCGGGAAGTCAGCGACAGCTGCCTGCAATATTGGGGCGGCATGGGCTTCATGTGGGATAACCCGGTAGCCCGCGCGTACCGTGACGTGCGGCTGGTGTCGATCGGCGGCGGTGCCGACGAAATCATGCTGGGGATCATCTGCAAACTCATGGGCATCCTGCCGGGGAAAAACAAATGAGCGCCCTGCCGGTTTGCCAGACCTTGTTGCTGGAATCGCACAACGGCGTCCTGCACATCACCCTCAACCGCCCCGAAAGCCGCAATGCCATGAGCCTGCTGATGGTCGCGGAACTGCGTGCGGTGCTGTTGGCCGTGCGCGATGACCGTGGGATTCGTGCCTTGGTGATCGGTGGTGCCGGCGGGCATTTTTGCGCCGGTGGCGACATCAAGGACATGGCCAACGCACGCGCTCAAGGCCCGAGCGCCTATCGCGACTTGAATCGCGCATTCGGTGCGCTGCTGCAAGAGGTGCAACACGCGCCGCAAGTGGTGATCACGGTGCTGCAAGGCGCGGTGCTCGGCGGTGGTTTGGGGCTGGCCTGCGTCAGCGATGTCGCCTTGGCCGATCACCAGGCGCAATTCGGTCTGCCGGAAACCAGCCTCGGCCTTCTGCCTGCGCAGATCGCACCGTTCGTGGTGCAGCGAATCGGCCTGACCCAGACACGTCGACTGGCGCTGACCGCGGCACGTTTCGATGGCACACACGCACGGCGCATGGGGCTGGTGCATTTTGTCGAGCATGACGCGCAAGCGTTGGCCGAGCGTCTCGATGAAATTCTGGCCCATGTGTTGTGCTGCGCGCCGGAGGCGAATGCGACGACCAAAAAGCTGTTGCTGGCGAGTGCCGGACAACCCTCGAATGCGTTGCTGGATGAAGCGGCCGACTGGTTCAGCGAGGCGGTGACCGGGGCTGAAGGTATTGAGGGGACCATGGCTTTCGTGCAAAAGCGTAAACCGGGCTGGGCGCCTTAAAAGCATCGTCGGAACGCCGCCCGGAGCAAGCCCGCTCCCACATTTGAAATGCATTCCCCTGTGGGAGCGAGCCTGCTCGCGATGAGGCCATCACATCCACCGCAAAACCGTGGGAATAAAACATGCCCGGACTCATAAAAATCCTGATCGCCAACCGCGGTGAAATAGCCTGCCGCATCCAGCGCACCGCCCAGGCCCTGGGCTATCGCACGGTCGCGGTGTTCAGCGATGCCGACGCCAATGCGCTGCACGTGCAACTGGCCGACGAAGCCGTAAACATCGGCCCGGCACCGGTGCAGCAGTCCTATCTGAATATCCCGGCCATTCTCGACGCCGCCCGGCGCACCGGCGCTGACGCGATCCATCCGGGCTATGGCTTCCTCTCGGAAAACGCCGGGTTCGCCCGCGCTTGTCAGGATGCCGGCATCACCTTCATCGGCCCCAGTCCCGATGCCATCGAACTGATGGGCAGCAAACGCCTGTCAAAACTCGCCATGCTCGATGCCGGTGTGCCGTGTATCAAGGGTTATCAGGGCGAAGAACAGGACGACGCCACCCTGAGCCGCGAAGCCGCACGCATCGGCTATCCGCTGATGATCAAGGCCAGTGCCGGCGGTGGCGGGCGTGGCATGCGCCTGGTGCGCGAGGCCAAAGATTTGCTCGAACAGCTGCGCACCGCTCGCTCCGAAGCGCTGCATGGGTTTGGCAGCGACGAACTGATCCTCGAGCAAGCGCTGATCGACCCGCGTCATGTCGAAGTTCAACTGTTCGGCGACCTGCACGGCAACCTGGTCTACCTTGGCGAGCGCGACTGCTCGATCCAGCGTCGCCATCAAAAAGTCATCGAAGAAGCGCCCTGCCCGGTGATGACCGCCGAGTTGCGTCAGGCCATGGGTGAAGCGGCGCTAAAAGCAGGTCGCGCAGTGAATTACGTTGGCGCTGGCACCGTCGAATTTCTGCTGGATGCGCGCGGGCAGTTTTACTTTCTGGAGATGAACACCCGTCTCCAGGTGGAGCACCCAGTGACCGAATTGATCACCGGCCTCGATCTGGTGGCCTGGCAGTTGCACGTCGCCGAAGGGCTGCCGTTGCCGTTGCGCCAGGAGCAGGTCCAGCTCAGCGGCCATGCCATGGAAGTCCGCTTGTACGCCGAAGATCCGGCGCACGGTTTTCTGCCACAGACCGGTCGCATCACCGCCTGGGAGCCTGCGTTGCAGAGCGGCGTGCGAATCGATCATGGCTTGGTCGAAGGCCAGACCATCAGCCCGTTTTATGACCCGATGCTGGGCAAGATCATCAGCCACGGCGCCACCCGCGAAGAAGCCCGGCGCAAACTGCTGCGGGCAGTGCAGGACAGCGTGCTGCTCGGCGTGCAGAGCAATCAGCGTTTGCTCGCCAGCCTGCTCGAACATCCGCAGTTCATCAGTGGTGAGTTCAGTACCGGCTTCATCCCGACTCACTTTGCCGAGCATCCTTGCCTGCATGCGCATGTGCCGAGCGCCGAAGAACTGGCCATCGCTGCGGCATTGTTCTATCAGGCTTCGGCGCAGGTTCATCACGCGCCACTGGCCGGTTGGCGCAACAACGCCAGCGTGCCGCTGCACTATCGAATCGGCCTTGAGGATCAGGATTGGCCTGTGGAGTTGAACGCTGTATCGGGTGAGCCGTATCGGATTCAAGTCGCAACAGTGCCCTTTGAATTGAAGATCATCCAGTGCGACGGACGCTGGGCCAGCCTGGACATCAACGGTGTCCGCCGACGCCATGCCTACCGTCTTGAGGCCGGGCAACTCTGGCTGTTCACCCGTCCCGGCAGTGTGCGGCTGATGGACCGCACGCAAGCCTTGGTCAGCAGCCAGGCCAGCGTCAGCTCCGGCACCCTCAAGGCTCCGATGGACGGGGCGATCGTCGACGTGCTGGTGACCGAGGGCAGCCCTGTCAGTAAAGGCCAGTTATTGGTGGTGCTGGAGGCCATGAAAATGGAGCATCCGCTTAAGTCAGGCATCGACGGCGTGCTCAAACGCTTGCAGGTCAGGGTCGGTGACCAGGTGAAAAATCGTCAGATTTTGTTGGAGGTCGAATAAGCCGCTAGGCGGATCCGCCGGGTTTGGCTACGCTCAAGCCCTATCAGGACGCGGATACCAGGAACCCTGCGATGCCTCACTGGCTGGTCATTGATCTGGAAGCCACCACCGATGAGGGTGGTTGGCCAGTAACAGAAATGGAAATCATCGAAATCGGCGCCACCCTGGTGGACCGAAAAGGTCGAGAACTGGATAGCTTTCAGCGCTTCGTACGCCCGACGCGTCGGCCTTTGCTGACGCCGTTTTGCCGGCAACTGACCCACATCACCCAGGCCAACATCGACGCCGCGCAGTCTCTGAGCGAGGTCTGGGCGTCGTTCGAACACTGGCTCGGCCAGCATCACTCGCGCCTCGAAGGCTGGGCCAGTTGGGGCGATTACGATCGCAAACAGCTGGTCCAGGAGTGGGAGCGCCTGCAACTCGACAGCGCCCTGAGCCGGGTTCCGCACATGAACCTCAAACAGCGCTTTGCCAAGTCTCGACGTCTGGAACGCCCGTTAGGGCTCAACGGCGCGCTGCAGCTGGCGGGCATGCAGTTCAGTGGCCAACAACATCGGGCGCTGGAAGATGCGCGCAATACCGCACGATTATTACCATTGGTTCTTCCGTCTTAGAGAGGTGACGCCGGCATGGGCCTTGTGCATACTGGCCGGCCCTTTTCAGCCCTTTTCGAGGAATCGCCCATGTTTAAAGTCAACGAGTACTTCGACGGCACCGTCAAGTCGATCGCCTTTGGCACCGCTGAAGGTCCTGCGACCATCGGCGTCATGGCACCGGGCGAATACGAATTCGGCACCAGCCAGCGTGAAATCATGCACGTGGTGTCCGGCGCCCTGACCGTCAAACTGCCGGACAGCAGCGACTGGGAAACCTTCTCCGCCGGCAGCCAGTTCAACGTCCCCGCCAACAGCAAGTTCCAGCTGAAAGTGGCCGTCGACACCGCTTACCTGTGCGAATACCGCGGCTAAAACCCTGGGTTTCACAGCGAAAAAAAAATGCCCGCGTCCTTGGATGCGGGCACTTTTTTTTTCAAAGGCCGTTATTCAGATGGTCTTATTCAAGGATCGTCACCGGCATACCGACTTCAAGTTGGCCATTGCTGTCGTTGACCAGGTTCTGTCCGAACATCGCGCCGTCGGCTTCGCTACGGTATTTCTGCAATGTAGCCAGAGGTTCACGATCTTCGCTGCGCTCACCGGTTTGCGGGTCGATGGTGGTCAGAATGCAACGTGAACACGACTTGACCACGCGGAACTCGACATCGCCGATGCGGATACGCTTCCAGCCATCTTCGGCATACGCCTCGCTGCCCTCGATCACCAGGTTGGGCCGAAAGCGCAGCATTTCCAGCGGGCGGCCGACTTTTTGCGACAAGTCATCCAGTGAGGCCTGTCCGATCAGCAACAGCGGAAAGCCATCGGCGAAGGCCACCTGATCATCGTCCTTGCCGTAGCCGGCCTGGGTGGTCCGTGCGCGATCAAGAGGGACTTGTACCAGGCGAGTCGGTTTGCCAATGAACTCACTGACCCAGGCACCCGCCTCGTCACCGGCATCCGGCACACGCAACGTATCGCGCCAAATGGTCACGCCACGCAGTTCAGCGTGGCTGGCAGGCAGGGCGACATCGATCGGTAAGCGGCCCGGCGCACTGAGGGTCAAGCCACCGTCGGCATTCCACAACGCCGACAGTTGACTCATCTGCGCCACGGCACGCTGGGTCAGAAAGCGCCCGCTGGCCTCGTCCACCAGCATCCAGCGTCGATCACCGTCCAGGCCCAGCTTGTCGAGGCTGACCTGCTGCAGGATCTCGCCCTTGCCGGATTTCAACGGATAACGATACAGCGCGCTCAGACGCAACATGGCCAGCTCCCTGGTGGATAAAAACGCCACCCTATACGAGCTTGATCACCGAATCAAAGGCCAAAACTGTGGGAGTGTGTTGGGTCAGGCAGGCACTTCGTCGAGCATCAGACGCTGGCGCACCACATCGACGAGTTTGTCCGGCTGGAATTTGGAGAGGAAGTTGTCGCAGCCAACCTTCTTCACCATCGAGTCGTTGAAGCTGCCGGACAACGAGGTATGCAGGACCACATAAAGGCCACGCAAGCGCGGGTCGTTGCGGATTTCCGTGGTCAGGCGATAGCCGTCCATTTCCGGCATTTCCGCGTCGGTAAAAATCATCAGCAGTTTGTCGGTCATGTTCACACCGGTATCGGCCCAGGCCTTGAGCATGTTCAGCGCCTTCAAGCCGTCGCTGGCGATGTGCATCTTCACGCCCAGTTGACCCAGGGTGTCGCGCAATTGCGACAGGGCCACGTTCGAGTCGTCCACCAGCAGCACTTCACGGCCACGGGCACGTTCCAGAACCGGATCGTCGAGTTTTTCGCGCGAGACCTTGGCGTTGTACGGGACGATTTCCGCGAGAACTTTTTCGACGTCGATGATTTCCACCAACTGGTCGTCGACCTTGCTGATAGCCGTCAAATAATGCTGGCGACCGGCGCTGGCCGGCGGCGGCAGAATGGCTTCCCAGTTCATGTTGACGATACGGTCCACGCCACCAACCAGGAACGCCTGCACCGAACGGTTGTACTCGGTGACGATGATCGTACTGGTCGGGCCTGGCACCAACGGGCGCATGCCGATGGCCTGGGACAGGTCGATCACTGGCAAGGTCTGGCCACGCAAATTCACCACGCCGCAAACAAACGGATGACGCTGGGGCATCAGGGTCAGCTTCGGCAGTTGCAGCACTTCCTGCACTTTGAACACGTTGATCGCGAACAATTGACGTCCGGCCAGCCGGAACATGAGAATTTCCAGGCGATTCTCACCCACCAGTTGCGTGCGTTGGTCTACCGTGTCGAGAATGCCGGCCATCAATGACTCCTGGGCTTGTTCTGATGAATTCACTAAAGGGGGTTATCGGCTGTTTTTGCCGGACCTTGACCCCCGTGTAAAATGCCACGAACAAACATTGATGTCACATTAACATCATGTTTTACTGGCCAGGCGGATTCATCTGCCCAATTGCCTGCCGCGAGACCTCGTTTCGTTCGGTTGGTTCCCCTGTGTAAGGGATTCCCCTAGTAACAATCAGGCCCAACCTGATATTCGCAATATCCAATAGCCATTAATGTGACGCCATTCTCATTGCATGAACGGAGTCAGGCTTTTGTGTGCGATCGCAGGTAAGTGGCCATCCACCCTATCGAGTTCCCCAGCCTGCAGCCAGACAGGCCGGCGCGCGATCTCACGACGGCATGGCAATGCGGGGACCATGATCGTCCCCGTCGACACACACGACACTCCCGCATTTGACATGACGTTGTGGAGATAGACATGCCGAACGATCGTAACGAATGGGCTAACCGGCTCCCTGAATTTCTCGTCGAAGCAGAAACACTGCTGGTTAAAACCGAGGAGTGCCTGAGCCATTTGCAGCTGATCAGCAATGACAAGGACGCCATCGACTGCATGCTGAGCACCCTGCTCAAACTGGCCAACAAGGCCGATGCTCTTGCCTTGGCAGCCGTTTCGGAATTTTCGTTGCACATTCATGGTTTGCTCAGCCATGCGCAGAATCACATGGATTTACACGACCAGGCCCTGAGTGCGCTGAAAGACTGCCTGACGTTGATCGCCTGGCAACTCGAGCTTATCGATCAGAAGACCGGCCAACTCAGCCTGGATGACAGCGAACAGACCTCCCTGATCGAAGCCTTCGCCTTTCAGGTCGGACACAGCCAGTTTCACCCCCCCGCTCATTCCAAACCGCTCACACTCGTTTCCTTTGCAGGTCGGCAAGCCTGAATTATCGGGCTTCTATGCCGTGCTGAAATTTTATTGCCGTGAAGCCCCTTTAGCGGGCTCATGTCGCATTTGAATATTTCATACCTGCTTACGACAACTCGAAACCAAATAAACCACTCTTTCAGCCAACTTTTTCCATTATGGAACTGCTGTCCATAGAGTGCTTGTTTCCTGACTCGACTGACATATAGACCAAACGCGACCAACGGTATCTTAGGTGGTAGTATGCCGCCCATTAGTTGACGTCAATTAATGGCAGATTGACTCCAGACAGAGACCGTTATCCTCGATGCCCCGGTCTTCCCGCAGCGAACATCTATTGGCTCCATCCGCTATGTACGCCAGCCTCAAGTCAATCATACGAAGGCTACCCTCCTCAAAGTACGCGCACCTGGTCATGCTTGTGTTGTGTACCTGCTCGGCGCTTGGCAGCGCGCTGGTTTATAGCCTGTCCACTCGCCTGCCCCTGAGTCTGCTTGCCCTCAATATCGCCGCGTTGGCCTGCGTCTGGGTGCAGCATTGTTTTTCGCGCAAGTCGATAAAATTTCAACCCCAGGAATTGGCTGACCGGCTGTTGGAGGTTCAGGAAAACGAACGTCACCGGCTCAGTCGGGAGCTGCATGACGACATCGGCCAATTGCTGACCGCGGCAAAACTTCAAAGCGACTGGCTCAAACGCCGAATGCCCGAAGAACTCCAGGGCCAGTGTTCGGTACTCTGCGACACGCTGGAAGAGACCCTGGCCAAGGTAAGAGACGTGTCGGCCATTCTCAATCCAAGGCAGCTGACCAGCCTCGGCCTGGAAGCCAGTCTGCGCGCGCATTTACTCAAGACACTGGCCAACACACCGGTGCACTGGAGCCTGGAATGCCATCAGCGCCTGTCCGGTATACCGGAGGAAATGAGCCTGGCCGCCTTTCGTATCACCCAGGAAGCGGTGACCAATATATTGCGCCATGCCAAAGCGAAAAATCTGTTGGTCCGCCTGCAACGTCTGCCGCAGGGCCTGACGCTATTGATCAGCGACGATGGCCAGGGTTTCGCGCCAGCGACCGATCCAGGCCGAGAAGGGCAACGCGGCATGGCAGGGATGTCGGAGCGGATCAATCAGTTGGGCGGCACACTGAGCATTTGCAGCGAGCCGGGCAAAGGCACTCAAATCGAAGCCCTCTTCCCCTGGGCGCCCCGTGCGCTCGAACGGGCCAGTACGAATAAGGTTATGCGTTGACTTGTAACTTACTTCTGGTGGATGACCACTCACTTATCAGGGCAGGCGTGCGCGCCCTGGTGCTGGATATTCCCGGTTACGCGGTAATCGGTGAAGCCAATGACGGTTCGCAGTTGCTCGAGTTGGTCGAGCAGTTGTCCCCCGACATCATCCTGCTGGATATTTCCATGAAGGAAACCAGTGGCCTTGACGCATTGCAGCGACTCAAGCGCGTACGCCCGCAGAGCAAGGTGCTGATCCTGTCGATGCACACCGATCCCGCACTCATCATGCAGGCATTGGAAACAGGTGCGCATGGCTACTTGCTCAAGGACACCACGGCCACCGAGCTCGAACATGCCCTGGATGCCTTGCGTAACAATGAGCGCTACCTGAGCCCGGCCATCGCCCATACCGTCATCAGCCAGGCGCTGACCCGAACTCAGAAACACCAGCCGGAACCTGATTCGCACAACCTGACAGCGCGTCAGCTGGAAATCCTCCGGCTGATCGTTCGCGGAAAATCCACCCGGGAAATCGCCAATGGCTTGGGCCTCAGCATCAAGACCGTTGAAACCCACCGCTCGCAACTCATGAAGCGCTTGCAGATCTACGATGTAGCGGGCCTGGTACTGTTCGCCGTGCGCGAGCAGATCATCAGCCTGGATGATTGATCAATGGCGATGCCCCCAGCAGCGGCGAGTTTTCAGGTAAATGCACGCGCAGTGCCGCCGGACGTGTCGAGAAACGCAAGTTGTCTCCTTCCAGAGGTTCGCCGTCGAGGTTGATGCAGAGGCCTTCCGAGACCTTGATTTCGACCCATGGCAAGCGGACTCGCACAAACATGTTGTCGATGCCGAAGCCATCCGCCAGCAGAGTCTTCAAGGTGCCGACGATTTCCTGCGGCGCAGGCAGAATACTGATGTCCAGCAGACCGTCGTCAGCCAGCGCTTCTGGACACAGCACGTGCCCACCGCCAGCCTGCCGGCCATTGCCGATGCCCAATGCCAACAGCTCGCCGCTCCACTGGAAATCAGGCCCCTGCAACTCGCCATAAGCTGCGTGCAACTCACTGAACCGCGATAAACCGGTGAACAGGTAAGCTGCGCCGCCGAGGATTTTTTTCAAGTCCTCCGAGGTGTTTGCCGTGACCTGGCTGCCAAAACCGCCCGTGGCCATATTCAGGAACACCTGCCCGCCGACCTCCCCCAGATCAATGGCGCTCGGTGCAATGTCGAGAAGTTCCAGCGCCTGCTCGGGCTCCAGAGGCACGCCGGCGGCACGCGCAAAATCATTGGCGGTCCCCAACGGCATCAGTACCAGGCTGGCCTGTGTCGAATGCGCTGCCATGGCTTCGGCAATATCGCGCAAGGTACCGTCACCGCCACCGGCGATGATCTGTGTGTAGCCTGCCGCCAGTGCTTCATCTACCAGCCGCTGTGCGTCGCCCGCTTCCCAGGTCACTCGAACAGCCAGTTCCCAACCCTGTTCTCGCTTGTCCGCAACGGCAGAACGAACCGCCTCGTTGAGCGCTTGCTTGCCATGCAGAATCAACAGCGCCTTGCGTTCGCTCATTAGTTGTCACTCCCATGATTGAATTCCGTATAGGAAATGTTGACCTCATCTCGCCCCATAAAAGTCGCAAGAATTTGAATTTTTTGAAGTCGAGCCGTATGGCGTCCTACAAGGCGGGATTTTTTCTTACAACATGTGAGGAATCGGCTCAATTGACCGAGCAATGCGTTTGGTACACCTTGGCACCAGCAGTTATCAAACATCAGCAGAAACTACACAGGGACGTGCCATGCAAAGCCAAGAGATCAGGTCACCGGTCACTCCGGTTGCATCCTTCGCAGAAAAACGCGCCAATCATCAAGCTGAATTCAAAACCAGCGCAAAGCCCAGTGGAGAGGCTGCCATGGAATCTCGCGTCGTTGAACTGGAGACACACCTCAAATACATCCGACGAGACATCGATGAAGTCCGCAGTGACGTCAAATCCATAAAACACAGGCTTGCCTATTCGGCTATCGGAACAGCCGTCGTCATCGGCGTTCTGGCCTGGATCGCCAATAGCCGTTTCGACCAGCTCGTGACACTCCTGGCTCACCAAGGGTAAGCCATGAACGCGAAACCCGGTTCGATCAACCGGGGTTGCGCGGTAAGACAGCGGCGGGAGTCAGCTCAAGACTTCGCTCAAC
Organism: Pseudomonas sp. FW305-20; assembly: GCF_058788075.1. Classification (NCBI taxonomy): domain Bacteria; kingdom Pseudomonadati; phylum Pseudomonadota; class Gammaproteobacteria; order Pseudomonadales; family Pseudomonadaceae; genus Pseudomonas; species Pseudomonas sp. FW305-20. Next base: position 26,047 of record NZ_JBYTAJ010000009.1, read on the forward strand.
GGGATGAAGCCCACGTAGTCACCTTCGCTCAGCGTGCGATCCTCCAGCACCTCAACCAGACCATCAGCCCAGGCAGCGCTACGCAGTACACCAGAACTCTGATTCCTGTAGATAATTGCCCGGCCATTCTCCAGACGCCCGCGCAAGTACTCGCGTCGAGTGCCTGCTTTTGGCCATGCAAACCCTGCAGGCACCTGAAACTTAAGGGGCTCAACCTCTTTTACACCCTGGCGGCGCAAGAGATAGGGCCTTGCCAACAAAGCAAAGGTCACCAGCGTTGAAGCCGGATTGCCAGGCAACCCAATCACCGGCACGCCGCGAAAATGCCCGAATGTCAGCGGTTTGCCGGGTTTGATGGCAAGTTTCCACAACGTCAACTCGCCCTCTTCACGCAAGGCAATGCCCAGAAAATCCGCCTCGCCCACCGAGACACCACCGGTGGAAAGGATCAGATCGACATCTTTCAATTCACCAAGACAAGTACGGGTAGTCGCTAAATCATCCGGGAGAATTCCGGCGTCGATCACTTCACAGCCCTGACGCTGCAACCAACTGCACAACAACACTCGATTGCTGTTGTAAATCTGTCCCGGTCCCAGCGCCTGACCCGGTTCAATCAGTTCGTCCCCGGTGGACAGAACAGCAACGCGAACCTTGCGAATCACGTCCAGCTCTGCACATCCCAGCGATGCAACCAACCCCTGCTCGATCGGCCCGAGGCGCGTGCCGGCTGGCAGAATCAATTCACCAACGGTAGCTTCCTGGCCTTGGGGACGAATGTTTTGTCCTGGGGCCATGGTTTGGGTGAAACGTACTCGCTCATCCGCCAGAATCTCGGTGTTTTCCTGCATCTCGACGCAATCTGCACCAGCGGGCACTGGCGCACCGGTGAAGATTCGTGCACAGGTGCCAGGCTTCAACGGCTGCGGAGCCTGACCGGCAAAAATCTTCTGGCTGACTACCAGGGGTTCTCCAGTCCAGTCGGCCACGCGCAAGGCATAACCGTCCATGGCACTGTTGGGCCAAGGTGGCAGATCCAGCGTCGAGACCAGGTCATCAGCCAGCACCCGACCCTGAACCTGCACCAATGGCAAGCGTTCACGCTCACGAATCGGTGAGGCTTCCGCCATTGCCAGCAAGCGTGCCAATGCCACCTCGACAGCCATCAGGCTGCCAGTCTTGCCTGGCTTACCCGCGGGATTCACAGGGTGCCGCCTGTTTAAGATGAGTGACGAAGTTGCACGGGCGGTGCCGCGAATCCAGCTGCTCGGCAAGAATGCCATCCCAACCGGTGCGCACGGCATTGGTCGAACCCGGTAAACAGCAGACCAGCGTGCTATTGGACAAGCCGGCCAGGGCACGGGACTGAACAGTAGAGGTGCCAATATCCGCCACCGATATTTGCCTGAACAGTTCACCAAAACCGTCGACCTGTTTATCCAGCAGGCAACTCACCGCTTCCGGAGTGCTGTCGCGCCCCGTGAAACCGGTACCGCCAGTGATCAGTACCACCTGCACAACATCGTCGGCAATCCAGTTGGCGACTTGCGCGCGAATTTTGTAGAGATCATCTTTGAGCAGAACCCGGGCCGCCAGGTTATGGCCGGCAGCACTCAAGCGGTCGACGAAGAGCTGGCCTGAAGTATCGGTTTCCAGGGTACGGGTATCGCTGACCGTCAGCACCGCGATGTTGAGCGGTGCGAAAGGTACATCAGCCTTGGCTTTCATAGGCTCATCCAGTTGTAGGAGAAACAGCCCGGTGTTATATCACAGCGCTTCATTTTTTCGCCGCCCCCATGGAGACCGGCCATGACCTCGAATACACATTTGCCGCCCTGCTCCATTCTGCTCCTGGCAGGTGGTCGCGGCCAACGCATGGGCGGGCAGGACAAAGGGCTGCTGGAATGGCACGGCGAGCCATTGATTGCCCACTTGCACCGCAAGACCCGCTCACTGAGCGATGACCTGATCATCTCCTGCAACAGAAACCTGGAAAAGTACGCCCCCTACGCCGACCAACTGGTTCATGACGATGAAGGCGACTTCCCTGGCCCCCTGGCCGGTATTCGCGCAGGCCTGAAGGCCGCCCGCCATGCGCATTTGCTGGTGCTGCCTTGTGATGTACCGCGCGTAGACACCGCACTGCTCAATAGCATGCGCGATTCCGCCAGCCATCACCCGGACCAACCACTGATGCTTCGCCATGGCGAACACTGGGAGCCTCTGCTGTGCATTATTCCCGTGGCACTCTCGGCGGAATTCGAAAGCGCCTGGAGCGACGGTGAACGCAGCCCGGGTCGCCTCATGCGCAAACTGGGCGCTACGGCCCTGCAATGCCCCGACAATGACCCACGTCTGGCCAACCTCAACACACCAGAACTGTTAAGTGCCCACAACTCTGTGTCAGACTGACACGAGAAGGAACTTGCGCGCGCTCTACACGTCTCAAGCTCAGTAACCAAAAGAATTCATATTCGGAGACACACTCATGACTCAACGGACCCTCGCCACTTTCATGCTCGCACTGGGCCTCGCTACCCTCGCCGGTTGCGCATCGCCTACAGTGATTACCTTGAATGACGGTCGAGAAATCCAGGCTGTCGACGCGCCAAAGTTCGATAAGGATTCGGGTTTCTACGAATTCGAACAACTGGATGGCAAGCAGAACCGCATCAACAAGGATCAGGTTCGTACCGTTAAAGAGCTGTAATTTTTGCGGTGAACAACCGGATATGAAAAAGCCCGCTTCATGCGGGCTTTTTCGTGGCTGAAGATCGGCAGATTCGCTGAATTTGGTGATCACCACTGCAGGGTGATGGTGCTTTCGAATGCTCTTTCCTGGCCGCTGACCGGGTCCACAAATCGTAATCCCTGAGCGAGCAGTTTCAAAGGATTGGCATAGTCATCCTCAACACCCTTGAGTACGTGCGGATAAAACGGGTCGTTGCAGATGCTGGCGCCCAAGGCTGTCATGTGCACCCGTAATTGATGCTTTTTGCCTGTCACCGGGTAAAGCGCATAACGCCACAGATCACCGTTCTTCTCCGTAACCTCGACAGCCGTTTCGGTATTGCTGACGCCCGGGCCTTCCTGCATGCGGAAGAAAGGCTCGCCATCGATGAGCCGACTCTTGTGGACCAGCGGAAAAGACAGTTCAGGTAGCGCTCGGGCAATTGCCTCGTAGCGTTTTTCGATCTGCCGTGTAGGAAACAAGGACTGATAGGCGGAACGGCTCTGAGGGTTGGCGGAAAACAGCACCAACCCCGCTGTGTGCCGGTCAATGCGATGCAAAGGCACCAGATGCGGGTTATCGAGTCGACGGATCAACCGTCGCAACAGGGTTTGCTCCACGTATTCACCCGCCGGCGTCACCGGTAGAAAATGCGGCTTGTCCGCCACGACCAGATGCTCATCCGCATACAGAATCGACTCAACCACCGGGATCGGCTTTTCGTCCGGCACCTCACGGAAATAATGAATCCGCAAGCCTTCCTTGTAAGGAAGATCCAGGGCGATCGGTATGCCGTGACCGTCGAGGACACGGCCACGAGCGATTCTGTCCAGCCATTGTTCACGACCGATGGCGCTGAAGTGCTCGCACAGACAATCGAGTACGGTCCGCCACGGACCGGGCGGCAAGTAGAGCGTGCTGGCCTGGTTGTGTGCAGCAGAAAATGATGAAGTGGACATACGAAAATTCTAACCCTCAATACAGGGCGGCATTATCCAACAGCGACCGGAACGAACCTAGAAGAGAATCCTCAAGCCGGAATCTGCGTGCGCGCTGCCGCTTCGGTGAACTCCTTGAGCCAGCGCAGCACATCGACTGCCTCCCATCGACCTGGGTCATAAAGTGCATACAACAAACCCTGATAGCCCACGACATCCAGCTGCCGGTGATAGCCCGCGCGCTGGAACAAGGCTTCGATTTCGGCGAAACAGGTATTGAAATGCAGTTTATTGAAAGGAGTTTTTCCTTCTGTCACCAGGCCATCCAGGCGCAATTCGAGGACAGCCTCGCGCACCACGTCCGCCGACATCCGGTTCACGCTGTTCTTCAATTGTTCGACATTGACCACGATTCATCCCTCTCACGCCCGGACCGCCTGCCCAAAACCCGAAACCAGAGGGCAAGGCAGGCATCACGAATAACTGTATGTGCATACAGTATCCGATCAATGCCGGTAAAGCCAAGGGAACCATCGCAAAGTTCGACAGGCGGGAACACCGACCGCCTAACGCAGGAACGCCACTACCTGATCGGCACTGAACGGCCAGCCCAGCTCCGCGCCGGTATCGATCCGCCGTAAAACCGGAATACGCAGACTGTAAGCCTCGAACCATGTTTCGTCGTCCGCGATATCCACCAGTTCCACCAGCAGACCGCGCTCGACAAACTCCATCAGCATGGCTTCGGCGACTTCACAAAGATGGCAACCAACGGTGCCGAACAGCTGACATTCAGGAAGCATGATTACAAGACCCGGTAAAGTAGGCGTTCATTCTAGGCCCGCCACGAAAAGCCGTCGAGCCAGGGACATCTTGATCAAAACTGGTTTCATGAGATTTCGGCAACGCCCTGACGCAAATCATTCGACCTGAACATCACTTGCGTCATGCTCGCCGCTTTTTTGCCTCTACGCTTGAATTGCCAGCGCCCATCACCGGAGTTATTCGTGTTCGCCAACCTGTTGATCATCCTCGCTTCCTCCCTGGTGGTGATTGCGCTGTTCCAGCGCCTGCGATTGCCACCCGTGCTGGGCTACCTGTGCGTGGGCCTGATGATTGGGCCAACCGCATTCAACTGGGTAAATGACAGCGAAGAGCTGCCGGATCTCGCCGAGTTCGGCGTAGTGTTTCTGCTATTTTCCCTGGGGCTGGAGTTTTCCCTGTCGAAAATCCTCGTGTTGCGCCGAGTGGTATTCGGGCTTGGCAGTCTGCAGGTGCTGTGCTCCGGGATGCTGCTAGGGGGGTTGCTGATGCTGCTCGGCATGCCGATCACGCCTGCGCTGTTACTCGGCGCCGGCCTGTCGCTGTCTTCCACTGCCATAGTCAGTAAAGAACTGAGCAGTCTCGGCGAGATCTTCAGCAGCCACGGCCAGAATGCCATCGCCGTGTTGTTGTTCCAGGACGTCGTGGCGGTATTGCTGCTGACCCTGGTGCCGGTGTTCTCTGGCAGCAGTGACCAGGCCTGGTATTGGGCGCTGCCACTGACGCTGGGTAAAACCGTCGTACTGTTCGTGGGCCTGCTGCTGGTCAGTCGCTGGTTGCTGCCGCGGCTGTTCCATGAAGTGGCAGCTGCCCGCTCCCCGGAACTGTTCGTACTACTGGCGCTAGTCATTGTTCTGCTGACGGCGTGGCTGACGCACCTGCTCGGTCTCTCCCCTGCCCTGGGTGCATTTCTCGCCGGCATGCTGCTGGGAGAAAGCCATTACCGGCACCAGATCGAGGCCGACATCCGCCCGTTCCGCGACATCCTGCTCGGGCTGTTCTTCGTCAGTATCGGCATGCTGATCGACTTGCAGTTGTTCGCCAGCCACGGCCTGCTGATCCTCGGCCTGACCCTCGGGCTGTTGCTGCTCAAGGGCAGCGTCGTTGCGCTGCTGGTCAAATGGCGTGGCAGCGATGGCGAAACCGCCTGGCGCAGCGGCCTGGCATTGGCCCAGGGCGGAGAGTTCTGCTTTGCGCTGATGGCACAGATGCAGCAAAACAAATTGATGCCCGCGGATTTTGGTGGCCTGCTGCTGGCGGCGACCTTTTGTTCGATGCTCGTCACGCCGTTGTTGCTGCGCGCCGCCCCCCACATCGCCACACGCCTGCACCGCAAACCCAACGAAGAAGCAAAACTTGAAGAAATCAACGCGCTCAATGCCGGGTTACACAACCATGTCGTTATATGTGGCTACGGTCGTGTAGGTCAGTCAATCGGCCGCGCGCTACGCAACGCGCAACAACCCTACATCGCACTGGATACTGATCCGGTGCGTGTCCACGAAGCCGCAATGGATGAGACCTGCGTGCATTATGGCGACTCAAGTCGCGGTGAACTCCTGGTTGCGATAGGGCTGTCGCGCGCCAGGCTGCTGGTGATCGCCGTGGATCAGACCGACATTGCGTTGTTGATTCTCAAGGAAGCGCGGCAACTCAATGCGAGCGTGCCGATTCTGGTGCGCACACGCGACGACAGCCAACTGGCCGAGCTGAAGGCAGCCGGCGCCAGCGAAGTCGTGCCCGAACTGCTGGAGTCGAGCCTGATGCTCGCCTCCCACGCGCTGATCATGCTGGGATTACCCGCACATCAGGTACAGGAGCGGGCCGACCAGATACGGCACGACCGCTATCGCCTGCTGCACGGTTTCTATCCGGGTACTGATGACGAAGAAACCTAGTCCTGGCTCACAGCGCCAATCTTATGCACCGACAAGTCAGCGCCGTAATACTCTTCTTCCTGACTCAGACGCAGACCATGCAACGCCTTGATCACGCCATACACGGTAAAGCCGCCGGCCAGCGCCACGATCACCCCCAACGCGGTGCCGATCAACTGGCTGATCAGACTCACGCCGCCCAGCCCACCCAACGCGCTCTGGCCGAAAATGCCGCAGGCGATTCCGCCCCAGACGCCACACAAACCATGCAACGGCCAAACCCCCAGCACATCGTCGATGCGCCATTTGACTTGAGCCGCAGTGAAGCACCAGACAAACAATGCGCCGGCGATGACGCCGGTGACCAGCGCGCCCACCGGGTGCATCAGGTCGGACCCGGCGCAAATCGCCACCAACCCGGCCAACGGGCCGTTATGCAGAAAACCCGGGTCATTGCGCCCGATGATCAGCGCCGCCACGGTACCGCCGACCATGGCCATCAGCGAGTTCACCGCCACCAGTCCGCTGACACCTTGCAGTGTTTGCGCGCTCATTACGTTGAAACCGAACCAGCCAACGATCAGGATCCACGACCCCAGCGCCAGAAAGGGAATGCTCGAGGGCGCGAACGCCACCAGTCGCCCTTCGCGATAACGACCATTGCGCGGCCCGAGCAACAACACCGCCGCCAGGGCCAGCCAGCCACCCATGGCATGAACCACGACCGAGCCGGCGAAATCATGGAAGCTGGCGCCAAAGCGTTCCAGCAACCAGGCTTGCAAACCAAAGTTGCCGTTCCAGATCATGCCCTCGAAAAATGGATAAATGAACGCCACGATCAGCGCCGTCGCGCACAACTGCGGGACAAACCGGGCACGTTCGGCGATGCCGCCGGAAATGATCGCGGGTATTGCCGCCGCAAAGGTCAGCAGGAAGAAAAACTTCACCAGTCCATAGCCATGATCAGCATTGATCACAGCCGCCGGTTGCATGAAGGTCACCCCGTAGGAAATCCAATAGCCTATAAAGAAGTAGGCCAGGGTCGAAATGGCGAAGTCGCTGAGAATCTTCGACAAGGCATTGACCTGGTTCTTTTGTCGAACCGTGCCGACTTCAAGAAAGGCGAAACCGGCGTGCATCGCCAGAACCATGACCGCGCCGATCAGAATGAACAACGTATTGGAGCTATGAACCAGACTGTCCACAGCGCTTTGCAGATTTTCCATGGGGTTGGCAGACCTGAAGGCTAAAAAAGCACCAAAGCAGTTCGCGCAGACAATTCATGCACCAAGTTGCATCCTGACAGGATCAGCAGATCGATCCCGATGAGCCACTTTGGCGCACAAGGTTGCAACCTTTGCGCGAGTTTTCATTATTTGAGATAAGGTTTTGCTCGCATCCTGCCCAGCAACAGCGCAACGGCGCAGACAGACGCACCACGACATAGCAAAAGTTGTACCAGTCATTTGTACTGAACCTTCGCGCAAGGCTCATACTCGAACGATTCAGAAGCCACTTACGGAGATCCACCCATGGCCAGCATCAAGGCAAAGACTGCTCAAGAAATCCTGATGAATGATTTTCAGACTCTGGTCAGCGACACCGAACGGTTGCTGGAACACACGGCAACATTGGCCGGCGATCAGGCTGATGAGCTGCGTGAGCAAATCCACGACAGTCTGCTGCGTGCGCGCGAAACCTTGAAATTGACCGAAGACTCCATGCGCGAACGCGGCAAGGCTGCTGTTACCGCCACCGAAGACTATGTCCAGGCCAACCCATGGCAATCGGTCGGGATCGCGGCCGGGGTTGGTTTCCTGATTGGCTTGCTGGCCACTCGGCGCTGATATGGCTATCGGCGAATCCGGCTCGTCCGCGACGGGCCCAAGCTCCTCACCGCGGCGCCTGGGTGCTGCGTTTCTTGGACTGCTGCACAGCCATGTCGAACTGTTCGGCATTGAATTGCAGGAACAAAAAGCCCGCACGGTAAGCCTGCTGCTGTTCGCAGGCCTGGCGCTGGTTTTTGCCTTGCTGTTGCTGGTGGGCTTGTCGACGCTGGTGTTGATCCTGTTTTGGGACACCTATCGCCTGGCGGCCATCATCGGGCTTTGTGTTTTCTATACCCTCGCGGCGATTTTCTGTGCGATGCGCTTGAGAGCGGCGATTTTCGATGAATCCTCGCCCTTCCACGGCACCCTGGAAGAATTGGCCAACGATCGGGAGCGCCTGCTGCCATGAGCCTGCCTGAACTGCCTCACAACAGCTCGCGCACTGAAATGCGCAAAGCACTGATCCGCCTGCGCATGGAAATGCATCGTCAGGAAATCCGTCACGAATCCGCGCAACTGTTGCAACCCTTGCAGCGTGTGCGCGGAATGACGCAAAACCTGCAGGACGGCTTCGGCATCAAGCACGCGCCACTCTGGGGCGTGGCAGCCGTCACCTTGCTGGGCTTTCTGACGGGCAAGGGCGCCAAGGGCGGTGGCGTCAGCAGCCTCACTCGGCTGGTTCGGCTGGGCGCCACGCTGGGTCCGTTGATCAAGCTGGTCATGCAAGGCTCTTCGCGTCACCACTAAGGCCATATCTGGCCGCGTTCTTGTAACACCGGGACTGAACCTCTTTATCGAGGGGTTCAGTCCTGCGCGCCTCGCCGGCAAGCCGTGCGCCTACAGATGTGTGGGTGTTTTTCGCTTGCAGGTCCGCACGCGAACCCGGAAGCTTAAGCAACCGAACACCTGACGGAGAGAACCCGCCTTGGATTGGCAAACCCTGCTTACTCGCGAACGCCTCGGAAAGCCTCTGCACAGCCCGGAAGAACTCGGCCGCAGCCCGTTCCACAAAGACCACGACCGGATCATTTTCTCGGGCGCGTTTCGCCGCCTCGGCCGCAAGACCCAGGTCCATCCGGTCAGCAGCAACGATCATATCCACACGCGCCTGACCCACTCGCTGGAAGTCAGCTGCGTCGGTCGTTCGCTGGGCATGCGCGTCGGCGAAACCATCCGCAGCGCCCTGCCCGACTGGTGCGAGCCCAGCGACCTGGGCATGGTGGTGCAATCGGCTTGCCTGGCCCATGACATCGGCAATCCACCCTTCGGCCACTCCGGCGAAGACGCTATTCGCCACTGGTTCCAGCAAGCCGCCGGCCGTGGCTGGCTGGATGCGATGAGCGAAGTCGAACGCAATGACTTCCTCAATTTCGAAGGCAATGCCCAAGGCTTCCGGGTACTCACCCAACTGGAATATCACCAGTTCGACGGCGGCACCCGGCTGACCTACGCCACGCTGGGTACTTATCTGAAGTATCCATGGACGGCAAAACACGCAGATTCACTGGGTTACAAGAAACACAAGTTCGGCTGCTATCAGAGCGAACTTCCACTTCTGGAACAAATCGCCCATAAACTCGGCCTGCCGCAACTCGAGGAACAACGTTGGGCGCGCCATCCGCTCGTGTATCTGATGGAAGCTGCCGATGACATCTGTTACGCGCTGATCGATCTGGAAGACGGTCTGGAAATGGAGCTGCTGGAATACGCCGAAGTCGAGTCCCTGTTGCTGGACCTTGTAGGTGACGATCTGCCGGAAACCTATCGCCAGCTGGGCCCATTGGATTCGCGTCGACGCAAACTGGCGATCCTGCGAGGCAAAGCCATTGAACACCTGACCAATGCCGCAGCGCGGGCTTTTGTCGAGCAACAGGACGCGTTACTGGCCGGCACGCTGCCCGGTGATCTGGTGGAGCACATGCACGGGCCTGCCAAGCGTTGCGTGCTGAATGCGAAGGACATGGCGCGGAAAAAAATCTTCCAGGACAAGCGCAAGACCCTGCATGAAATCGGCGCCTACACCACGCTGGAAATCCTGCTCAACGCCTTCTGCGGCGCGGCACTGGAACAGCATAACGGTCGAACCCCGTCCTTCAAGAGCCGCCGGGTCCTCGATCTGTTGGGAAACAATGCGCCCGATCCTCACGGTCCATTGCACGCCTCGTTTCTACGGATGATTGATTTCATCGCCGGCATGACCGACAGCTATGCCAGCGAAATGGCGCTGGAGATGACCGGTCGTTCAAGCCACTGATAAAACCGGGGGGTCAGCCATTACACCGCGTGCAATGGTTGATTTGCCCCCCTCAAACCCCAAGTGCACTCAACGTTCGCCGAATCCCCCTACAACATGTGCTGAGCTAACTGATCGATTTATTCGGTAACTTCGCGAAATAATCTCGCTTCCTTCAGTCCAACAGAAGAAGCGTGAATACTCCTATGTTCAAAGACGATCTGCGCATCTTGCTGGTGGAAGATCATCCCTTCCAACTCCGGGCGACTCAATACCTGCTTGAGAGTTACGGTTTCACCCAACTGACCACGACCGACAGCGCCGATGGCGCCTTGCATCAAATGCTCAAGGCGGTGCAACCGTTTGATATTCTTCTGTGCGATCAATGTCTGCCCGGTCTTTGCGGACTTGATCTGGTCGAATTTGCCAGCCAGCGGGGGATGATCAGACAGGCAATACTATTAAGCAGCCTGACATCCGATGAACTGGATGAACTTGAAAAAAAGGCCAACGAACACGGACTGCCATTATTGGGATACTTGATCAAACCTCTGAAACAATCCGAATTTAGAAACTTGTTGACCTTGGCATCATTCTAAAAAAACACATACCAACCACACTAACCCCCCCGCCAAAACACAATTTGAAACTTACCTTAAACAACTCCAACACTTCGACCAACTACCAACAACCTTCACCTTTCCTCATAAGAAACCTAGTTGATACGTAGTCCTATTCTTCTTCAGCCGTAGGACTATTCCTATATTGCAGCTACAGGTACGTCAGTTCATGCGTCACCTCAACTATCTGAGCTAAGGTGCGCGCTTTATTAGAGCTCGTATGGGATTTGATTATGAACTCCGTTTTTATTGTCGACGATCACCCAGTCATCCGCCTTGCCGTCAGAATGTTGCTTGAACATGAAGGTTACAAAGTCGTCGGCGAAACCGATAATGGGGTCGACGCCATGCAGATGGTTCGCGAATGCATGCCTGACCTCGTCATACTCGACATCAGCATTCCCAAACTGGACGGGCTGGAAGTTCTCGCCCGTTTCAACGCAATGAGTACCCGCCTGAAAACATTGGTATTAACAGCACAGAGCCCAACACTTTTCGGTATTCGCTGCATGCAATCCGGCGCATCGGGATATGTGTGCAAACAGGAAGACCTGAGTGAGCTGGTCAGTGCTATAAAAGCCGTATTGTCAGGTTACAACTACTTTCCCAGCCAGGCCTTGAATCCTGTTCGCTGTGATGATGCTCGTTTTTCCGACCTGGAATTGTTCAAGTCAGTCAATGATCGGGAACTGATGGTCTTGCAACTATTTGCCCAAGGACGCACCAACAAGGAAATTGCCAAAGGCATGTTTCTGAGCAACAAGACTGTTAGTACTTATAAAAAACGCCTCATGCAGAAACTCGAAGCCAAATCTCTGGTTGAACTCATCGATATGGCAAAACGTAACGCGTTAGTGTGAGAGACAGGATGCCCAGTCGTATAAAGGATTATCTGAGACTCATGGCCGCAGGTTTATGTCTGCACACCTCAGTGGCCGCTGCGCAGACCGTCAGCGAGAACTACAACCTGATGAGTCGCTCGATGGCTGGACACCAGGAAGTCCAACTGGATAAATCACAACGACAATGGATTGAGCATAAACGGGAACTGATCCTGGGCACGTCAGCCCCGGACTACCCCCCTTTCGACCTGACCATCAGTGGTCACGACTACGAAGGCTTTACCGCCGATTACGCAGGTATCCTTGGCAAAACAACCGGTCTGCCCATCAAGGTGCTGCGCTTTGCGTCCCGGGAGGCCGCGATCGAGGCACTCGAAAGTGGCAGGATCGACTTGCTGGGGACCGCCAATGGCTTTGAAGCCCGCAACGTTGACATCGTACTTTCCGCCCCCTACGCCGCAGACCAGCCGGTTCTGGTGACCCGCGAAGGTGAAACCCGATCCCTGACCGATGGGCTGGCGGGGCTACGGCTGAGCATGGTGTATCACTATTTGCCGCTGGAAGAGGTCAAGGCCATGTATCCGGGGGCGATCATCACGTCCTTTCCGTCCTACCAGAATGCGATCAATGCCGTTGCCTTCGACCAGGCTGACGTGTTTCTGGGTGACACGATTTCCACCCATTACATGATCAACAAGGGTTATCTGAACAACATCCGCATGGCCAACTTCGGCAAACACGAAGCCCACGGTTTCAGCTTTGCCGTGCATAAGGACAACCCGCAACTGCTCGGCATCATCAACGCAATGCTGTTAGCCATCCCCACCAGCGAACGAGACAACATTGCCAAGCGCTGGAGTGCCGGCAGTGACATGCTGCTCACCGATCAGAAACTGCAACTCACCCACAAAGAGGAACGCTGGCTGGCACAAAACCCGGTAGTGCGAGTGGTGGTCAATGAAGCTTTTGCGCCGCTGACGTTTTTCGACAGTGATGGCAACTTTCGTGGGGTTACTGCGGACTTGCTGGAGCTGATCAGATTGCGCACCGGCTTGCGCTTCGATGTCCGTCGCAGCCGCAGCGATGAAGAGATGATCCAACAGATCAGCGACAACCAGGCCGACGTGATCGCCGCACTTCTTCCCAGTGCCCAACGTGAAACGACGTTGAACTTCACCCGCCCCTATTTGCAAAACTCCTTTGTCCTGCTGACTCGCAAAGCCGCCGACAGCCCGGCAAGCCTTGCGCAGTTGGAGGACAAACGCCTGGCAATCGCCCAAGGCAATCCCCTGGTGGATTACCTGCGCAGCGAGTTCCCGCGGATCAAGCTGATTGAAACCCCGGATACCTTCAGCGCCGTGGAGTTGCTGGCCGAGGGCAAGGCAGAAGGTGCGGTGAATTCACTGGTGATTGCCAACTACTTCATCTCTTCGCAGCTCTTCGAGCACACCCTTCAAATCAGTACCACCATCGGCACCCGGCAAGCTGCGTTTTCACTGGCCACAAGCCGGGACGCCAAAGAACTGAACACCATTCTCGACAAGGCGCTGCTGAGCATTGCACCGGAAGAACTGGGCATCATCAACAGCCGCTGGCGCGGCTATTCGGCGTCCTCGCAAAGTACCTGGCGCAACTATCACCGTCTGTTCTACCAAGTCGTCATCGGTGCCGGGGTGCTGCTGCTGATTTCCGTTGCCTGGAACGCTTACATGCGTCGCCAGATAAAGCAGCGCCAGGCAGCCGAGCGTGCGTTGAACGATCAACTCGAATTCATGCGATCACTGGTCAACGGGACGCCTCATCCGATCTACGTCCGCGATCGCCAGGGACTGCTGCAAAGCTGCAACGACAGTTACCTGGAAGCCTTCTGCGCAAGACGTGAAGACGTCATCGGCAAAAGCGTCATGCAAGCCAGCCTGAGCAATGCGTTCGAAGCCCGGGAATTTCAGGCCGATTACCAGCGCGTTGTGGCCGAGGGCAATCCGCTGATTCTCGATCGCGCGCTGCACATCGGCGAGCGCAGGCTGACGATTTACCACTGGATTCTTCCCTACCGTGATTCGAGCGGTGAAGTCCAAGGCATCATTGGCGGCTGGATCGACATCAGCGAACGACGGCAACTGTTCGATGACCTGCGCGAGGCCAAAGAGCGCGCCGATGAAGCCAACCGTGCCAAAACCACCTTTCTGGCGACCATGAGCCATGAGATCCGCACTCCGATGAATGCGGTCATCGGCATGCTCGAACTCACGCTCAAACGCATCGATCACAAGCATCCGGATCGCCCGGCAATCGACGTGGCGTACAACTCGGCGAAAGACCTGTTGGAGCTGATCGGAGACATTCTCGACATTGCACGGATTGAATCCGGACGCCTGAGCCTGAGTCCTGAACGGGTCAATCCCAGTGAAATCGTGGCCTCGGTGGTGCGGGTCTTCGATGGACTGGCGCGTCAGAAAAATCTGCAGCTGCTGCTGGAATTTCGCCCTGCCAATCCAGGGTTTGATGTCCTGCTGGACCCTATGCGCTTCAAACAGGTGCTGTCCAACCTGGTGAGCAACGCCATCAAGTTTACGGAGCACGGCCAAATCAGGATCATCGTCGACCTGCAGCTGACCGCCGAGCCTGAGCGGGTCCGGATGTTGTTGCAGGTTCATGACAGCGGCATAGGGATCAGCGAACAGGATCAGCAGCGGTTGTTCGAACCCTTTGCTCAGGCCGATCACGCCGTGCAGTCAGCCAGAGGCGGGGCGGGGCTTGGGCTGATGATCAGCCGCAGCCTGTGCGAAATGATGGGCGGCAGCCTGCAATTGAGCAGCCAGCCGGGTGCCGGCACGCACGTCGAGGTGTCGTTGCACCTGGCAACATTGCCATTGGTACAGATGCCAGAAACTGCTGAAGCGAAAATCCGCACCACTGCGACTCCCTTAAACGTTCTGGTGGTCGACGATCACCCCGCCAATCGCTTGCTCATGTGCCAGCAACTGGAGTTTCTGGGCCATCGATTCAGCGTCGCGCCGGATGGACAGGCGGGGCTTCAGGCATGGGAAGCCGAGCCGTTCGATCTGGTGATTGCCGATTGCAACATGCCGGTCATGAACGGATATGAACTGGCCCGCGCCATTCGCCAACATGAACAAAAAACGCACCGCCCGGCCTGTACCGTGCTGGGTTTTACCGCCAACGCACAACCGGAAGAAATACAACGCTGCAAACAAGCCGGGATGGACGATTGCCTGTTCAAGCCACTTACCCTCACAGCCTTGAGTCAGTGGTTTGAAGGTATCAGGCCAACCGTGCGCGATCCTGCCTTCAGTCTGCAAGGATTGCGTCTTTTGACCGGCGGAGATCCGGTATTGGACCAGCGACTGTTGACCGAACTGTTGAACAGCAACCGTCTGGACCGACAAGAACTGCTGGCGCTGTCCCCCTCTAAAGAACCTCAGTCATTTCTCGACGTCGCCCACAAAATCAAAGGCGCCGCCCGAATCGTCCAGGCGTCCAGGGTGATCGACAGCTGCGAGGCGATGGAAAAGGCCTGCCATGAAGTGTTCCATCAGGATCAAGTGGCCGATTGCAGCAAGGCTATAGAGCGCGCCATGCTCGAACTGGAGCAGGCATTGCAGCAACAGATCGGCCAAAACGACAAAGGCAGAATGACAGAGCCTTAACTATGCTTGGACGCTGAGCAGTGTGTTAACCATCATGGAGAGACCTGCAATGCCCAGCCCACTGCGCCCGGATCAACGTCGGTTTCCCCTGCACGTCCATATCAGTGTGATGTTCACATTCCTGCTGTTGCTGACTGGCGTGGTGCTGGGCCTTTTCAACTACCAGCAAACCACGCAGATCATCCTTTCCAGCAGTGAGAAACTCTTCAACCGCATCGAGCAGGATGTCCGTCTCGACCTGCACGCCACTTATGAACCGATTCGCCATCTGCTGTCCCTGCTGGCGCAATACCCGGCGACCCAGGCACCTGACCTTGCGCAACGCCTGGCGCTGCTCAAACCCTTCAGCCAGTCGCTCAAGGACAACCCCGACCTGGCCTCGTTGTACCTTGGCTATGGCAATGGCGATTTCTTCATGGTTCGGCCCTTGCGAACCCCCGAGTTGAAAACGCTCCTCAAGGCACCGGACACGGCGGCTTATCAGGTGTGGAGCATTGAGCGAACAGGCAACAGCGGCCAGGTCCGCTCCCAATCATTGTTTTTCGATCAGGATCTGGCCCTCATCAGCCGCCAGGACAACCCCGACGAATCCTACGATCCGCGAACCCGTGCCTGGTATGCCAATGCCCGTAGCGACAGCAATCAGATCACCACCGAACCCTATCTCTTTTTCTCCACCCGCAATGTCGGCACTACCCTGGCCCGGCGCAGTGGCGAACAGGCGGTCATGGGTGCCGACCTGACCCTGGCGGCACTCTCCGCAACCCTGGCCAAACATGTCGTGACCCCCAGTACCGAAATCGTGCTGTTCGATGCAGAAGGAAATGCCATCGCGTATCCCGACAGCAGCAAACTGATCATCGACGATCAGACTGCCCGCCTGATCAAAGCCGCCGACCTGAGCCCCAGCCTCGGTGTATTGCTCAACAATCCCTCCGCAGGTAATCGCCTGGATGTCGCCGGTCGTCAATGGATCGTTGCCCGCAGCCGCATGCAGGAGGGCGGCCCTCAGGGGCTGCAACTGGCGCTGCTGGTGCCGGAAGATGAATTGCTGGTCGATGCCTACCGCATGCGCTGGCAAGGCGCGCTGATTACCCTGGCCACGCTGTTGCTGTGCCTGCCGCTGGGCTGGCTGACCTCACGAATCCTGGTCAAACCCTTGCGCGCGCTGGTGCAGGAGGCCGATGCGGTGCGCAGTTTCGACTTCAACTTTCCGGCCTCCCGTCGCTCTCCCGTGCTCGAAGTCGACCAACTGAGCGTGTCGATGACGCGCATGAAAGACACCCTGGCGAGTTTTTTCCGGATCACCGACAGCCTGAGCGCCGAGACTCGCTTCACCCCCTTGCTGGAACGGGTGTTGTTTGAAACCGTGAAAATCGGCCAGGCCCAGGCCGGCCTGATCTACCTGCGCGAAAGTGATGGCGATCGAATGGAGCCCCATGGCCTGGTCCTCAACGGTTCCTCACGGGCATTGCCGCCATTTCATCTTCGAGCACACGACTCCCAGGCGCCGCAAAGCCCGGCATGGCTACAACAGCTGTCGAAGGCCGACAACATCGTCACCACGCTTGGTTTCGAACAGGCCGGGGATTTGCAAAAGGTGTTGCATGAGCTGGAGTGTCCCCGCGTCCACCTGATCGGCATTCGACTGCACAATCGTCATAACGAAACCGTGGGCCTGCTGGTCCTGCTATTGGCCGATAGCGGCAACCAGAGCGATCTGGAGAAACTTCGTCCGGACCGCATCGCGTTCCTCCAGGCTGTGTCAGGCGCGGCCGCCGTCAGTATTGAAAGTCAGCGTCTGCAAGCCAAACAAAAACAACTGCTGGATTCCTTCATTCAACTTCTGGCGGGGGCGATTGACGCCAAAAGCCCCTATACCGGCGGTCACTGCCAGCGAGTACCGGCGCTGACCCTGATGCTCGCCCAAGCCGCCGCTGCCAGCCAGGCCCCCGCCTTCAGTGGCTATCAACCCAACGAAGATGAATGGGAAGCGCTGCACATCGCCGCCTGGTTGCACGACTGCGGCAAGGTCACCACCCCGGAATATGTGGTCGATAAAGCCACGAAGCTGGAAACCCTCAACGACCGTATTCACGAAATCCGCACCCGTTTCGAAGTGCTCAAGCGCGATGCCTGGATCAGCTATTGGCAAGCCATGGCCCTGGGCGGTAACGAGCAGCACCTGGCCGAACTGCGCAACGCCACGCTGGCGGGGCTGGACGATGATTTCGCGTTCGTTGCCCGCTGCAACCTGGGCAGCGAGGCAATGGCCGAGTCCGACCAGCAACGCCTGCGCAGCATTGCCCAACGCAGCTGGACCCGAACCCTGGATGACCGGCTGGGCGTTTCCTGGGAAGAGAATCGACGTCAGGCACGGACCCCGGCACCGGCACTGCCGGTCAGCGAGCCATTGCTGGCGGACAAACCCGAGCACCTGTTCGAACGCCCCGAAGCCGAGTTGATTCCAGAGGACAATCCCTGGGGGTTCAAGCTCGATGTGCCGCGCTACAAGTACAACCGGGGCGAGCTCTACAACCTGAGCGTTGCCCGAGGCACCCTGACCCGCGAGGAGCGTTACATCATCAATCACCACATGGTGCAGACGATTCTGATGCTCAGCCACCTGCCCTTCCCCGGCCACCTCACCAATGTCGCGGAGATCGCCGGTGGCCACCACGAGAAAATGGACGGCACGGGGTATCCCAAACAGTTGAAGCGCGAAGAAATGAGCCTGCCGGCGCGGATGATGGCGATTGCCGATATTTTCGAAGCCCTGACCGCCGCCGATCGCCCCTACAAGAAAGCCAAGTCCCTGAGCGAAGCGCTGGGCATCATGGCCACCATGTGCCGGGATTCTCACATCGATCCCGAGTTGTTCGGGCTGTTCATCAACGCGCAAATCTACTTGGAGTACGCCGATCGTTTCCTCGATCCCCAACAGATCGATGCGGTTGATCCGGCAAGCCTGCTGGTCAAAGCAGGCCTGGCATGATCAGCAGTCGGTCAGGCGCAGGAAAATCGCCGCCAATTGCTCGATACCAGCCTGATCTTCAACGGTAAAACGCGCCAGTTTCGGGCTATCGAGGTCCAGCACGCCAATCAATCGACCGTCCTTGACCAGTGGCACCACCAGCTCGCTGTTCGACGCACTGTCGCAAGCGATGTGCCCGGGAAACGCATGCACATCCTCGACCAATTGGGTCTGCAAGGTAGCCGCTGCCGCTCCGCACACGCCACGGCCGAACGGAATCCGCACGCAGGCGATCTGTCCCTGAAACGGGCCAAGCACCAGCTCTTCGTTGCGATTGAGGTAGAACCCGGCCCAGTTCAGGTCATCGAGCTGGTTGAACAGGAACGCCGAGAACTGCGCGGCGTTGGCGATGAAATCCCGTTCGTCCGCCAGCAATGACTCCAATTGCGCCCACAGCATGCCGTAGCCTTCGAGGCCCTGGCCGCTCTTTTGTAAATCGATCATGCCTTGTGCTCCAACAGCTTCAGCCCGACCCAATAGCGGGCAAATTGATACGCGCAACGTCCGTTGCGATTACCGCGGCCCGTGGCCCAACGTACCGCGAGGATGTCCAGTTCTTCGTCCCGCTGCCACTTGAGGCCCGCCTTGTCGGCCAGTTGACCGATCCAGTGTTCGACGACGTTGAGGAAGTGCTCCTGGGTAAACGGATAGAACGACAGCCACAATCCGAAACGATCCGACAGCGCAATCTTGTCTTCCACCGCCTCACTGGGATGGAGTTCGCCGTCAACGCGTTTCCAGTTTTCGTTATCGCTTTCCTTTTCCGGCACCAGATGGCGACGGTTGGACGTGGCGTACAGCAAAACGTTATCCGGCGCCTGTTCGAGAGAGCCGTCGAGCACGCTTTTGAGCACGCGGTAATCGCCCTCGCCCGACTCGAACGACAGATCATCGCAGAACAGCACGAAACGCTGGGGCAACTTGGCGATCTGTTCGACAATACGCGGCAAGTCCGCCAGGTGATCGCGCTCGATTTCGATCAAGCGCAAACCGGCTTCGGCGTGTTCGGCCAGCAAGGCGCGAACCAGCGACGATTTACCGGTTCCACGCGAACCCCAGAGCAGCGCGTGGTTGGCCGGCATGCCGTCGAGGAACTGTAGGGTATTACGCCCCAGTTGCTCCACTTGACGGTCGACACCGACCAGGTCGGTCAAACGTGTGTCGAGGCTGACTTGCAGCGGCAACAGAAAACCGCTGCGGCCCTCACGTTGCCAGCGCGCGGCCAGGCAGTGAGTCCAGTCGATGGTTTGCCGAGGTGCTGGCAGCAGCGGTTCGATACGGGCCAGAACGGCATCGGCGCGTTCAAGAAAAGCATTTAATCGGGAATCCACGTCTTCTCCTCGGGCACGTTCACAGTAATGATGGTGATACAGCGACGAAACACAACATCCGGTGTCCGGTTCATCCCTCTGCACAAGGGCTCACGAGAACATCGGTATCCATGCATGATCGACTATGCTTGAGCAGCGAAGGGAAACGGAAGTGGTTCAACACCCCATGGATATCAAGTTCACCAACCGGCTGTCCTACAAGCAAGCCAGGCTGACTGTGCTGGTCGGTTTCATTCTGGGCACGCTGCTCAGCCTGCTGCAAATAGGCATCGATTATGCCAGTGAAGACGCCTCCATCAACCGCGAAATCCTGTCGTTGCTGGAAATCAGCCATAACCCCGCGTCCCGCATTGCCTACAACATCGACGCCGAACTCGCTCAGGAACTGACCCTGGGCCTGTTGCGCTCGCCGGCGATCATCGGCGCACAATTGATCGACAACAACAGTACCGTGCTGGCCAACGTCAAACGCCCGGGGGTGCAAAGCGGCTATCGGGTGATCAGCGACTTCCTGTTCGGCGCCAATCGGCAGTTCGAAGACCGTCTCTACCTGGATCACTTGCCGACCGAATCCCTCGGCATCCTGCGACTGGACGTCGACACCTATTCATTCGGCAACCGCTTTCTGCGTCGGGCCGAGGTGACCCTGCTCAATGGCTTCGCGCGCAGCCTGCTGCTGACTGGCATCCTGCTGGCGCTGTTCTACGTGATGCTGACCAAGCCGTTGGTGCGAGTCATCCGTGAACTCAGCAGTCGCGACCCGCGCAGCGCGGAGTCAACGTCGCTGGAGTGTCCGACGGACCATGAAAACGATGAAATCGGTGTACTGGTCAAGGTGGCCAATCAACAATTCGAAAACATCGCCACCGAAATCCAGCAGCGACGCAACGCGGAAAACCGCCTGACCGACTACCTCGGGCAACTGGAGAACATCGTCTCGGCCCGCACTGCGGAACTCAAGGCGATCAACTCGCGGCTCAGCCAATCCAACGAGGAACTGGAAGTCGCCCGCAGCACCGCCCTGGACATGGCCGAAGCGCGCTCGGTGTTCCTGGCCAACATGAGCCACGAGATCCGCACGCCGCTCAATGGCCTGTTGGGGATGATCGCGCTTTCCCTGGACGGACCGCTCAATGCCGAGCAACAGCAACAGCTGTCCATCGCCCATGACTCAGGCAAAGTGCTGGTGGAACTGCTCAACGATATTCTCGATCTGTCGAAGTTCGATGCCGGCCAACTGGAGCTCGAACATATTCCGTTCGATCTTGGCTCGCTGATCGAAGACACCGCCAACCTGCTATCGCAAAACGCCGCGCCGAGCGTCGAGCTGAGCTGCCTGATCGACCCGCAATTTCCGGCCCTGGTGCTTGGGGATCCGACGCGAGTCCGACAGATCGTCAGCAACCTGTTGTCCAACGCCCTCAAATTCACCCGTTTCGGTCGGGTCGATGTGCGCCTGTCGACATTCGAGGACGGCGTCAGAATCGAAGTCTGCGACACCGGCATCGGTATCGCCCAGGATGCCCAGGTCAAGATCTTCCAGCCCTTCACGCAGGCCGGCGCCGGCATTACCCGGCAATTCGGCGGGACCGGGCTGGGTCTGGCGCTGACCTACAACCTCTGCGAAGCCATGCAAGGGCGCCTCACCATCAGCTCGGAAGCAGGCTTCGGCAGTCAGTTCTGTGCCGATCTGCCGCTACCCAGCCACACCCGCGCCCTTCCCCCGGCCTCTTTACGGGGCAAGGTCATCGCAATCACCGCCGCCAGCAGCGGTCTGGCCGAACTGTTGAACAGTGTTTTGCCTGGCTGGGGGCTCGACTATGAGCAGCGTTCCATCGATGACTCGTTGCTGGGTGTGAACCCGGATGTGCTGATTACCGATTGCCCCGAATGTCTGTTTGGCCTGCGTCCTTCGTGTACAGCCCCCATTCTGCTGGTCACCGCGTACGGCAGTTTCATGCCCAGCGAAGAAGCTCTCGCCCTCGCCCCCTTACAGCAACAGGCGCGACCTCTGGCACGCAACGCGCTATACCAGACGCTAAGGCGAACCCTGCAGCCGGAACTCAGCACGATCAACGGTGCCCGGCTCGACGTCCTCTCCCCACAACGACGCGGGCGCGTGCTGTTGGTGGAGGACAATCCGGTCAACCAACTGGTGGCCAAGGGGATGCTCGGAAAACTCGGTTGCGAGGTGATTGTCGCCGGTCACGGTGGTGAGGCGCTGGATCAGCTGGAGCAGAGCGAATTCGATCTGGTGCTGATGGACTGCAACATGCCGGTGATGGACGGCTACGAGGCCAGTCGGCAAATCCGTCGCAGCGGACGCTGGCCACAGCTGCCCATCGTCGCCCTGACCGCCAACGCCATGTCCGAGGAGCGCGAACGCTGCCGTGCGGCTGGCATGAGCGATTACCTGGCAAAACCCTTCCGCCGGGAAGAGCTGGCTGCCCTGCTGGATTTATGGATTCCGACTACGACAGTACTTTGATTTGCCTCAACAGGTGATCAAGGCCGTCGCGCAGATCATTCAAGCGATCCAGATCGACACCGCTGTCGCATAACAGACGGGCCTTGAGCGGCCCGACCTGATCGCGCAAAGCCTTGCCGGTTGGCGACAGGCTCAAGTGTACTTCCCGCTCGTCCCGCACCGAGCGCTGCCGCTGAACCAGTTGCAGTTGCTCAAGACGCTTGAGCAACGGCGTCAGCGTGCCGGAATCCAGCGCCAGACGTTCGCCCAACGCCTTGACCGTCGGCTGCTCTGGCGCTGCGTCCTGCCATTCCCACAACACCAGCATCGCCAGGTATTGCGGGTAGGTCAGGCCGAGCTGATCGAGCATCGGCTTGTAGGCGCGGATCACCGCCCGGGAAGCGGCGTACAGCTTGAAGCACAGTTGACTGTCAAGCTTCAGGGAATCGACTGACAAGGTGTTCATTTGAGCAGGGCTTCGATCTCGCGGCTCAGGTCCTGCGGCTTGGTCGCGGGGGCGAAGCGCTTGACCAGTTGGCCATCCTTGCCAATCAGAAACTTGGTGAAGTTCCACTTGATGCCTTGGGAACCCAGCACACCCGGCGCGCGCTTTTTCAGTTGAACGAACAGCGGATGGGCACCGGCGCCATTGACTTCAATCTTTTTGAACAGCGGGAAACTGACGCCGAAGTTCAACTCGCAGAACTCGGAAATCGCCCCTTCGTTGCCCGGCTCTTGCTTGCCGAACTGGTTACACGGAAAACCCAGCACCACCAGACCTTGATCCTTGTAGGTCTGCCACAACTCTTCAAGACCTTTGTACTGGGGGGTGAAACCGCATTTGCTCGCGGTGTTGACCACCAGCACGGCCTTGCCGGCGAAATCGGCCAGGGTCTTTTGCTCACCCTTGATGGTGGTGCAAGGGATGCTCAGCAGGTTGTCGCTCATGGTTCGGACTCTGAATGAGGGAAGATGAGGCAAACATAGCGAGCAATTGAATTGTGTGCAATTTAATAAATCAATTGCCGATTGACTGTAGGAGCACGGCTTGCCTGCGATGGCGTCCTTTTGATCGCCATCGCGAGCAAGCTCGGCTCCCACAGGGCTCGCATTACGCGCGCGGTGCCAGGTCCAGGCACACCGAGTTGATGCAATAACGCAGGCCGGTCGGCGGCGGGCCGTCCGGGAACACGTGCCCCAGGTGCGCATCGCATTTGGCGCAGACCACTTCGGTGCGGATCATGCCGTGGCTGACGTCACGGATCTCGACCATGGCGCTGTCGCCGATCGGTGCATAAAAGCTCGGCCAGCCGCAGCCGGAATCAAATTTGGTCTTGGAATCGAACAGCGGCTCGTTGCAGCAGATGCAGTGGT
This sequence comes from Pseudomonas sp. FW305-20, assembly GCF_058788075.1. Taxonomy (NCBI): domain Bacteria; kingdom Pseudomonadati; phylum Pseudomonadota; class Gammaproteobacteria; order Pseudomonadales; family Pseudomonadaceae; genus Pseudomonas; species Pseudomonas sp. FW305-20. Next base: position 49,816 of record NZ_JBYTAJ010000009.1, read on the forward strand.
AGACACCGTCAGTTTTGGTGTCGTTGTACTTGCCGGAGAACGGCCGCTCGGTGCCCTTGAGGCGGCAAACGTTGTACTGCTCCGGATCGAGCATCGCCCGCCATTCTTCCTGGGTTTTTTCCAACTTTTCCATCATCACACCTCAGCAGCTGAAAAAGCCCGATCTGAACCTTTTCCACGGATCGGGCGGCACGTATGATTGCGCCTCGTCAAACGCCAGTCTGGCAGCCAGACCACGCGCATTCAAACGGATTTATGGATGCTGCCTCTCAAGGCGTCAGGCCTGTGTGAATACGCAGGATTCCCAGCACGGTCGTTCATACGCCGCCTGGATCGTTCATTTTCGGGAACACATCGCCATGCAGGTCAGCAAATCGAACAAGCTCGCCAACGTCTGCTACGACATTCGCGGCCCAGTGCTCAAGCACGCCAAACGCCTGGAAGAGGAAGGCCATCGCATCCTCAAGCTGAACATCGGCAACCCGGCGCCTTTTGGTTTCGAAGCGCCGGATGAAATCCTCCAGGACGTCATCCGCAATCTGCCGACGGCTCAGGGCTACAGCGATTCCAAAGGTCTGTTCAGCGCCCGCAAGGCCGTGATGCAGTACTACCAGCAAAAGCAGGTAGAAGGCGTCGGCATTGAAGACATCTATTTGGGCAACGGCGTTTCCGAGCTGATCGTGATGTCGCTGCAGGCCCTGCTCAACAACGGCGATGAAGTGCTGGTGCCGGCCCCGGACTACCCGCTGTGGACTGCCGCGGTGAGCCTGTCGGGCGGCAACCCGGTGCATTACCTGTGCGACGAGCAGGCCAACTGGTGGCCGGATCTGGCCGACATCAAGGCCAAGATCACCCCGAACACCAAGGCACTGGTGATCATCAATCCGAACAACCCGACCGGCGCGGTGTATTCGAAAGAAGTCCTGTTGGGCATGCTGGAACTGGCCCGTCAGCACAACCTGGTAGTTTTTTCCGACGAGATCTACGACAAGATTCTGTACGACGATGCCGTGCACATCTGCACGGCGTCCCTGGCGCCAGACTTGCTGTGCCTGACCTTCAACGGTCTGTCCAAGTCCTATCGCGTCGCGGGTTTCCGTTCCGGCTGGATCGCCATTTCCGGCCCGAAACACCATGCCCAGAGCTACATCGAAGGTATCGACATGCTGGCCAACATGCGCCTGTGTGCCAACGTACCGAGCCAGCACGCGATCCAGACCGCCCTCGGCGGCTACCAGAGCATCAATGATCTGGTATTACCCAACGGACGATTGTTGGAACAGCGCAATCGCACTTGGGAGCTGCTCAACGATATTCCCGGCGTGAGCTGCGTCAAGCCAATGGGCGCGCTGTATGCGTTCCCAAGGATCGACCCGAAAGTCTGCCCGATCCATAACGACGAGAAATTCGTGCTCGACCTGCTGCTGTCGGAGAAGCTGCTGGTGGTACAAGGCACGGCCTTCAACTGGCCTTGGCCGGACCACTTCCGTGTGGTGACCCTGCCGCGCGTGGACGAGCTGGACATGGCCATCGGACGTATCGGCAACTTCCTCAAGTCCTATCGCCAGTAACCTGCCTGTCACCGTGCGACGCTTGCGCATGTCGCACGGTGATTGATTCAGCAACATTTCTTTGCACCCTGCCGAACATCACTTCTTCAATCGCTGACCGATGCCTCGTTGCGCGCTCGCGCCTAACAACGGCGGGGCTTACGACGTTAATTGGCTGACAAACACTTCCTGCATCGATGTCGGAAATGCCCTTCAAACAGCTAGACTGTTGCCGTAGGACACAGTTTGAAATAGTCACCCGGTTGAATAGCCCGGGTCAGCACCTTATATACCCCGCAGTACGCTACATCTTTAGCATGAGGAGATTTCTACAACCATGATGCGCATCCTGCTGTTTTTGGCCACTAACCTGGCGGTCGTGCTGATTGCCAGCATCACCCTGAGCCTTTTCGGCTTCAACGGGTTCATGGCGGCCAACGGGGTTGATCTCAACCTCAATCAGCTGCTGATTTTCTGTGCGGTCTTTGGTTTCGCCGGTTCGCTGTTCTCGCTGTTCATCTCCAAGTGGATGGCGAAGATGAGCACCAGCACCCAAATCATCAGCCAGCCGCGCACACGTCACGAGCAATGGCTGCTGCAAACCGTCGAGCAATTGTCCCGGGAAGCCGGGATCAAGATGCCCGAAGTCGGTATTTTCCCGGCCTACGAGGCGAACGCCTTTGCCACCGGCTGGAACAAGAACGATGCGTTGGTCGCGGTCAGCCAAGGGCTGCTCGAACGCTTCTCGCCTGATGAAGTGAAGGCCGTTCTGGCCCACGAAATCGGCCACGTCGCCAATGGCGACATGGTCACCCTGGCATTGGTCCAGGGCGTGGTGAACACCTTCGTGATGTTCTTCGCACGGATCATCGGCAACTTTGTCGACAAGGTGATCTTCAAGAACGAAGAAGGCCAAGGCATCGCCTATTACGTGGCGACCATCTTCGCCGAGCTGGTCCTGGGCATTCTGGCCAGCGCCATCGTCATGTGGTTCTCGCGTAAACGCGAATTCCGTGCAGACGAAGCCGGTGCACGCCTGGCCGGCACCGCCGCAATGATCGGCGCCCTGCAACGCCTGCGGGCCGAACAGGGGCTACCGGTGCACATGCCGGACACCCTGACGGCTTTCGGCATCAACGGTGGCCTCAAACAAGGGTTCGCCCGCATGTTCATGAGCCACCCGCCGCTGGAAGAGCGTATTGACGCGTTGCGTCGTCGGGGCTGAGAGGCTTCGCACTAACAAAAAAAGGCCCGCATTGAATGCGGGCCTTTTTTTGTCTGCTGATTTTTGCAGTGTTCATTCGGGCCCCATCGCGAGCAGGCTCACTCCCACATTAGACCGCGTCTATCTAGACAGCTCGGTCAACTGTGGGAGCGAGCCTGCTCGCGATGAGGCCGGTACAAACAACACCAATCTATCGGCTGGAAACCCGATAAACCCGCTCTTCAAGCCGCGTAACACCCTTTTCCAGGAACTTCCAGCTTTCGCCCAGAACGTCCTGATCTTCCAGAATCTTTAACTCCCACGACGCACCGAACAACCGCTGCACTTCGTCATCCAGCACGGCAAAGGGCGGTCCCTCCATTTGTGCCTGGTCGTAATCCAGGGTAATCAGCAGCCCCAGCGAATCCTTCGGCATAATCCGCTTCAGATGCTCGGCATATTGCTCGCGCATCTTCGGTGGCAAGGCGATCAACGCAGCGCGGTCGTACAGCGCGCTGCAATCGGCAACGTCGCCGGCCGTCAACGCGAAGAAATCACCACACCAGATCTCGATCGAGCCCGCCCGATAGACCGTGAAGGGGCCTTGATCGCTGACGTCCGGATCAAATTGATGCTCATGGAAAAAGTCTTCCACCGCTTTTTCCGACAATTCGATGCCCAGCACCTCATGCCCGCATTTCGCCAGCCACAGCAGATCCAGGCTTTTCCCACATAACGGCACCAGTACGCGCGCGCCCTCTTCCAGGCCCAGCTGCGGCCAGTACCGCTGCAGATATGGATTCACTTCCGGCAGGTGAAAGCCGATCTGATTCGACGTCCACCGCTTGTGCCAAAACTCCGGCTGCATAATTAATCCCGAAAATTCGATCAAAAGACTCTAAAACTTATATTAGATTTAGATCAATGATCTGACTGAAGATGATGCCATCTTACCCCTCAGGAGCGCATTCATGTTCCCCAGCCTTTACATATCCCATGGCTCGCCCATGTTGGCACTGGAACCGGGCGCCAGCGGGCCCGCTCTTGCTCGCCTGGCGGCAGAATTGCCGAAACCCGAGGCCATCGTCATTGTTTCTGCGCATTGGGAAAGCAATGAGTTGCTCGTCAGCGGCAATCCCCAGCCTGAAACCTGGCATGACTTCGGCGGTTTTCCGCAGGCGTTGTTCAACGTGCAATACCCGGCACCCGGCAATCCAAAATTGGCCGCAGAGGTTGTCGAACTGCTGAAAAGCAATGGCCTGCCCGCTCGCATCGACGCCGAACGGCCGTTCGACCATGGGGTCTGGGTGCCCTTGTCATTGATGTATCCACAAGCCGACATCCCCGTGGTGCAAGTTTCGCTACCCACCCGCGGCGGCCCGGCCCTGCAGACCCGTGTCGGTCATGCCCTGGCCAGCCTGCGCGAACATGGCGTGTTGCTGATTGGTTCCGGGAGCATCACCCACAACCTGCACGAACTGGACTGGCACGCCGGCCCGGAAAGCGTCGAACCCTGGGCCCAGGCATTTCGTGACTGGATGATCGAAAAACTCGCTGCCAACGACGAACCCGCGTTGCACGATTACCGTCAGCAAGCACCGAATGCCGTGCGCAACCATCCCAGCGATGAACATCTGTTGCCGTTGTACTTTGCGCGCGGCGCGGGAGGGACATTCAGCGTGAGTCACAAGGGATTCACCATGGGCGCCCTGGGCATGGACATTTACCGATTCGGGTAATGACAGAACCGAGGCCTGTGGCGGCCAGGCTCAGACCACATCAACCCCGACATGAATCGCATCGTGCCGCCAAAACTCCAGATCACAATCGATCAACCGTTCATGCTGATCGTAATTGACCCGAGCGATGCGCAACCCCGGGCTCCCCACCGACACCCGTAAAGCCGCCGCCGCATCCACCGACAACGCCGTCGGCACAATCTCGAAACGCACCCGCCCATAGTGCAAGTCGTAATGCCGGGCATACAGCTCGGTAATCGACTGATTCAGATCGAAATCCAGAATCCCCGGAAAAAACTGCGGATTCAAATAGTGCTCCACATACAACACCAGCCGCCCATCTATCCGCCGCGCCCGGCAAATCTGAATCACGCTGGACAACGCCGGCAGCTGCAACCAGGCACAGACCGCCGCCGACGCCGGTTGCAACCGCGCGGAAATCACCTCGGTGGACGGCACCCGCCCCTGTGCACTGACCATTGCGTGAAAGTGACTGCGCTGCATCAGGTTATAGGCCAGGCGCGGTGGCGATACGAACCAGCCACGGCGCTCCTCCCGATAAATCTGCCCCTGGGCTTCCAGTTGCAACAACGCTTCACGCACGGTGATCCGCGTGGTTGCGAACAACTCACTGAGCTTGCGCTCGGCCGGCAGTTTGCTCCCGGGCGCCAACAGGCCATGGTCGAGCTGTTCTTGCAGAACCTGCCCGATGGCTGTCACCGCTTTGGTTGTCTCGATGCGCATCAACGTTACCTATCTGGACTAGACCAGCACTGTTCCGGGGCGGAACCGCGATTCAAATCGGTTCCCTCAATTCCCGACAAGCCTAGGCACTGCTCATGACTGACAGATGACAAAGCCGCCGAACGGTTGCTCCAAACGCCTGCAATTTCACGGCCAAGTCCTTTTATATCAGCCTATTAGCCATGGTCTACGCTTACTCCGAAGCCTGAGCTTTGCAACTTGAAAAATATAGGCCGACCGGTCGTCGACATCAAAATGTCATCCGAGGCGCCTAAATTGGCTCAGGTATTGCTGACCTAGACCAACACAACCGCAATCGCAGCGTTGAAAACGCCCAAAGGAGCTTCGGATGAAACAGCTTTTCCTGGCCTCACTGTTAGGCTCGACCATTGCCATGTGTACCGCCGCGATGGCGGCTGATAGCGATTTGAAAACCCTCGAAGCCGCGGCGAAAGCGGAAGGTGAGGTCAACAGCGTCGGCATGCCCGACAACTGGGCCAACTGGAAAGGCACCTGGGATGACCTGGCCAAGAACTACGGCCTGAAACACATCGACACCGATATGAGCTCGGCCCAGGAAATCGCCAAGTTCGCCGCTGAAAAAGACAATGCCACTGCCGATATCGGTGATGTCGGTGCCGCGTTCGGTCCGATCGCGGTGAAGCAAGGCGTTGTGCAACCTTACAAGCCAAGCACCTGGGATCAGATCCCGAGCTGGGCCAAGGATAAGGACGGCAACTGGGCGCTCGCCTACACCGGCACCATCGCGTTCATCGTCAACAAAAAGCTGCTGCACGGTTCCGACGCTCCGACCAAATGGGCTGACCTCAAGGACGGCAAATACAAGGTTTCCATCGGTGATGTGAGCACCGCGGCCCAAGCCGCCAACGGTGTTCTGGCTGCCGCGCTCGCCAATGGTGGCAATGAGAAAAACCTCCAGCCGGCGCTGGATCTGTTTTCCGATATCGCCAAGCAAGGCCGCCTGTCGATGGCCAACCCGACAATTGCCACCATGGAAAAGGGTGAAATCGAAGTCGGCGTGGTCTGGGACTTCAACGGTCTGAGCTACAAGGCCAAAATGGCCAACCCGGATGACTACACCGTGCTGATTCCCTCCGATGGCTCGGTGATCTCTGGTTACACCACCATCATCAACAAGTACGCCAAGCACCCGAATGCCGCCAAGCTGACCCGCGAATACATTTTCAGCGACGCCGGCCAGATCAATCTGGCGCGCGGCAACGCCCGTCCGATCCGCGCCGAGCATCTGACTCTGCCGCCCGAGGTTCAGGCCCAGTTGCTGCCTAACGAGCAGTACAAAAAGGTCACGCCGATCAAAGACGCCGATGCATGGGAAAAGACCTCCAAAGCCCTTCCGCAGAAGTGGCAGGAAGAAGTCATCATCAACATGCCGTAACACGGTAGATCCCCATTCGGGGATCTGATGGAGATCCAATGTGGGAGCGAGCCTGCTCGCGATGAGGGACTGTCAGCCAACATCAATGTTGAATGTCAGACCGCTATCGCGAGCAGGCTCGCTCCCACAAAGGATTGGTTGCGTATTTGAATCATCTGTTTTGCGGAGTTCCAGCCCCTATGAAGCACAACGTCATCCTTGTCGTGCTCGACGGCCTCAATTACGAGGTCGCCCGTCACGCCATGGGGCACCTGCAGGCTTATGTCGGCGCAGGACGCGCGGCACTCTACAAACTGGAGTGCGAATTGCCGGCGCTGTCCCGACCGCTTTACGAGTGCATCCTGACCGGTGTCACCCCGATCGACAGTGGCATCGTTCACAACAACGTCTCGCGCCTGTCGAACCAGCGCAGCATCTATCACTACGCCAGCGATGCCGGCCTTGTCACCGCCGCCGCGGCCTATCACTGGGTCAGTGAGCTGTATAACCGTTCGCCGTTCGTGGCTGCGCGGGATCGTCACACCGACGACCTGGACCTGCCGATCCAGCACGGTCATTTCTACTGGAACGATCACTACCCGGACTCGCACCTGTTCGCCGACGCCGAAAACCTGCGCCTGCGTCATGCGCCGAATTTTTTACTGATCCATCCCATGAACATTGACGACGCCGGGCACAAGCACGGTCTCGACACCCCGCAGTACCGCAACAGCGCCCGTTCGGCCGACATAATTCTGGCCGATTACCTGCAAACCTGGCTCGACGCCGGGTATCAGGTGCTGGTGACCGCCGACCATGGCATGAACAACGATCGTTCCCACAACGGCCTGCTGCAGGAAGAACGCGAAGTACCGCTGTTCGTCCTCGGCGATGCTTTCAGCTTCAATGCCAACGCCGCACCGAAACAGACTGAAATCTGCGGCACTGTCTGTGAACTGCTGGGCGTGCCCCATGACAAACCTGTGTGCCGGGAGCTGCTCAAGTGAACACCATGACCCGCGGAAAATGGCTGGCAGCCTTGTGTCTGGTGCCTTTCGCATTGTTCTTTATCGTATTCCAGATCGCCCCGCTGACCTGGGTGATGATCAACAGCCTGCAATCGGAAGAATTCGGCTGGGGCATTGCTAACTTCACCAGGATCTTCAATTCGAAGTTCTATCTGCAGGCGATCCAGTTCAGCCTCGAGATCAGTTTCTGGTCCAGCGTGTTCGGGATCATCATCGCGGTGCTCGGCGCCTATTCCCTGCGCCGGGTCGACTCGAAACTGCGCAACTTCGTCAACGCCTTCGCCAACATGACCAGCAACTTCGCCGGCGTGCCTTTGGCCTTCGCGTTCATCATCCTGCTGGGCTTCAACGGCAGCTTCACCATCATGCTCAAGCAGGCCGGGATCATTCAGGACTTCAACCTGTATTCGAAAACCGGGCTGATCATTCTCTACACCTACTTCCAGATTCCGCTCGGCGTGCTGCTGCTCTACCCGGCCTTTGATGCCCTGCGCGAAGACTGGCGCGAATCCGCCGAGTTGCTCGGCGCCAATGGCTGGCAGTTCTGGCGGCACATCGGTTTGCCCGTGCTGACCCCGGCGCTGCTCGGTACGTTTGTGATCCTGTTGGCCAACGCCTTGGGCGCCTACGCGACGGTGTACGCACTGACCACCGGCAACTTCAACGTGCTGCCGATCCGCATCGCGGCGATGGTTTCCGGCGACATTTCCCTGGACCCGAACCTGGCCAGTGCTCTGGCCGTGGTACTGGTGGCATTGATGACCCTGGTGACCATCGTGCATCAGTTGCTGTTGAAGAGGAGCTACCATGTCTCGCGCTGAACTGGGCCCCGTCGGGATCTATCACCGGGTGGTGGTGTATTTGCTATTTGCCATCCTGCTGCTGCCGTTACTCGGGACGCTGATTTACTCGATCTCCAGCAGTTGGTCAGCGACCATTCTGCCCAGTGGCTTTACCGTTAAATGGTACTTGGAGCTGTGGAGCGATCCGCGCTTTCTCCATTCGTTCGGCCAATCGCTGCTGGTCTGCGTCGGCTCGCTGATTCTGTCCGTGGTGCTGATTCTGCCGCTGCTGTTTGTGGTGCATTACCACTTCCCGAAACTCGATGCCCTGATGAACATCCTGATCCTGCTGCCCTTCGCGGTGCCGCCGGTGGTGTCGTCGGTGGGACTGTTGCAGCTTTACGGTTCCGGGCCATTCGCGATGGTCGGGACGCCGTGGATTCTGATCGGCTGCTACTTCACCGTGGCGCTGCCGTTCATGTACCGGGCAATCACCAATAACCTGCAGGCGATCAATCTGCGCGACCTGATGGACTCCGCTCAGTTGCTCGGTGCCAGCACCTGGCAAGCGGCGTTCCTGGTGGTGCTGCCAAACTTGCGCAAAGGTTTGATGGTGGCGTTGCTGCTGTCGTTCTCGTTCCTGTTCGGTGAGTTCGTGTTCGCCAACATCCTCGTCGGGACCCGCTTCGAAACCCTGCAGGTCTACCTCAACAACATGCGCAACAGCAGCGGCCACTTCACCAGTGCGCTGGTGATTTCCTATTTCTTCTTTGTGCTGGTTCTGACCTGGGCGGCCAATATTTTGAACAAGGACAAAAGCCAATGAGCTTCGTCAGCGTCCAACACCTACTGAAAAGCTACGCGGGCACCACGGTGTTCAGCGACATCAACTGTGAAATCCAGAAGGGTGAGTTCGTCACCCTCCTCGGCCCGTCCGGTTGCGGCAAGTCCACACTGCTACGCTGCATCGCCGGGCTGACCTCGGTGGATGGCGGCAAAATCCTGCTCGATGGCCAGGACCTCGTGCCGTTGAGCCCGCAAAAACGCGGGATTGGCATGGTGTTCCAGAGCTACGCGCTGTTTCCGAATATGACTGTCGAGCAGAACGTCGCCTTTGGTTTGCGCATGCAGAAGGTCAACGCCGACGACAGCCATAGGCGTGTTGCCGAAGTACTGAAACTGGTGGAACTCAATGACTTCGCCGCGCGTTATCCGCATCAACTGTCCGGCGGTCAATGCCAGCGAGTCGCCCTCGCCCGCTCGTTGGTGACCCGGCCTCGCCTGTTGCTGTTGGATGAACCGCTGTCGGCCCTGGATGCACGGATTCGCAAGCACTTGCGCGAACAGATCCGTCAGATCCAGCGCGAACTCGGCTTGACCACGATCTTCGTCACTCACGATCAGGAAGAAGCCCTGACCATGTCCGACCGGATTTTCTTGATGAATCAGGGAAAGATCGTACAAAGCGGCGACGCCCAGACCCTTTACACCGCCCCCATCGATCTCTTTGCCGCAGGTTTCATCGGCAACTACAACCTGCTGGACGCCGACAGCGCCACAAAACTGCTGCAGCGACCGATTACACACCGCATCGCGATTCGCCCGGAAGCCATCGAACTGAGCCTGAATGGCGAACTCGACGCACAAATCCGCAGCCACAGCCTGTTGGGCAACGTGATTCGCTACCGGGTCGAAGCCCGGGGGGTGGAATTGGTGGTGGATGTGCTGAACCGCTCGGCGGCCGATCTGCATCCCGATGGTCAGCGTCTGGCGCTTTCCATCGATCCGACGGCCCTGTGTGAGGTAGCCTGATGACTTTGCTGATGTTGAAGAGAGAACCGCACTGATGGCCCTGGCAATTTTTGATTTGGACGAAACCCTGATCCACGGCGACTGCGCCACCCTCTGGAGCGAACAAATGGGTCGCCTGGGCTGGGTCGATCCCGAGTCGTTCATGCGTCAGAACAATGAACTGATGGACGCCTACAGCCACGGCAAACTACGGATGGAGGAGTACATGACCTTCAGCCTGGAGCCGATGATCGGGCGCACCCCCGAAGAGGTCGACCATTTGGTAGGGCCTTGGGTGGAAGACTTCATCGAGCCGATCATTTTCAGTGACGCCACCAAAGCCATTGCCGCCCATCGCAAGGCCGGCGACCGGATTTTGGTGATTTCGGCGTCGGGCACGCACCTGGTCAGGCCGATTGCCGATCGTTTGGGCATTGACGAGATTCTCGGCATTGAACTGGAAGTGGCACATGGGGTGTATAGCGGCAACACCGTTGGCACGCTGACCTACCGCGAAGGCAAAATCACGCGATTGCTGGAGTGGCTGGATGCGCAAGAGGAAAACCTCGAGGGCGCGAGCTTCTACTCCGACTCACGCAATGATTTGCCGTTGCTGCTGAAGGTGGATTTCCCACACGTGGTAAATCCCGATCCGGTGCTGCTTGAGCACGCAGAAAAAGCCGGCTGGCCAATTCATACCTGGAAGTAACCTCCTCGCCTGATCGTTCCCACGCTCTGCGTGGGAATGCCTCAATGGACGCTCTGCGTCCGCCTGGGACGCGGAGCGTCCCGGGCTGCATTCCCACGCAGAGCGTGGGAACGATCAATCAAACCAGGCTTTCGTCGATCACCAACACCAACTTTCCCGACACCTTGTTAGTCGCCAACTCCGCAAACGCCGCTTCGGCGTCCTTGATCGGGAAGGTCTTGGCCAATTGCGGGCTCAAACGCCCTTCGGCAAACAGCGGCCAGACATGTTGGCCGAGATCGCTGAACAGATCCGCCTTGAACTGTTCGTCACGACTGCGCAAGGTCGAACCCAGCAGTTGCACGCGCTTGGCCAGTACCTGTGCCAGATCCAGCTGCGCCTCACGACCGCCCATCAGGCCGATCAGCACCCAACGACCATCGAGCGCCACCAGTTTCAGATTCAACGCGGCGTAGCTGCCGCCCACCGGGTCGAGAATCACATCGAACGGCCCCAGGTCGCTCAAGCTATCCAGATCGCCGTTGCGCACGACCCCACCTTGAGCGCCCAACGCTTCGCAGTAAGCCAAACGCTCGGCGGAACCGACGCTGACCCAGCACGGGTTACCAAACGCCTTGCACAGCTGAATGGCAGCTGAACCGATTCCACTTGCGCCGGCGTGCAGGAGAACTTTCTCACCCGGCTTGAGCGCAGCCAGTTGAAACAAATTCAGCCAAACGGTCGCATACACTTCGGGCAGCGCTGCCGCCTCAGCCAGGGACAAACCTTCGGGAACCGGCAACACATGCCGTCCGTCGACAACTACCTCCTCGGCCATCCCGCCCCCGGCCAGCAAGGCGCAAACCCGATCCCCGACCTGCCAGGACGAGCCCGGCCCCACCTCGCTGATCACCCCCGAACACTCAAGACCCAGTACCTGACTGGCTCCCGGCGGTGGCGGATAAAGGCCCGCTTTCTGTAACAAATCGGCGCGATTGAGACCCGCTGCCGCCACTCGAATCCGAACTTGTCCTACATCGCATGTAGGACTGGGCTCTTCAAGCCACTCCACTCGACCTTCAACGCCTTGCAATGCTTTCACAGTGCCTCCATAGTGAGTCTGGACTGAGCCCGTAGCTGTAGCGCCGGGCTTTCTTGCATTATGCGACCGGCCCTGGGGTCTGTACGAAAGCTAACAGGCAGTTTCCATACAGAGACTAGTGGTACCGGCGACTTCAAAGACGGCCTAATATGCGTGATCAATTGTCCCCGCGTCGAATCAGCATGAAGCATTTTTTCCCCAGCACCGCCCTAGCCCTGTTCATTGGTATCGGTCTGCTGCCGATGTCGACCCATTCGTTTGCAGCCAACAGCTGGGACAAGCTTCAGCCTGATCGTGACGAAGTGATCGCCAGCCTGAACGTCGTCGAGTTGCTAAAGCGCCATCACTACAGCAAGCCGCCGCTCGATGACGCGCGCTCCGTGATCATCTATGACAGCTATATCAAACTGCTGGATCCGTCGCGCAGCTACTTCATGGCCAGCGATATTGCCGAATTCGACAGGTGGAAAACCCAGTTTGACGATTTCCTCAAAAGCGGCGACCTGAACGCCGGGTTCACCATCTACAAGCGCTACCTGGACCGCGTCAAGGCGCGTCTGGACTTCGCCCTTGCCGAGTTGAACAAAGGCGTCGACAAGATCGACTTCAACGCCAAGGAAACCTTGCAGGTCGATCGCAAGGACGCCCCATGGCTCAAGAACACCGCAGAACTCGACGACCTGTGGCGCAAACGCGTCAAGGACGAAGTCTTGCGGCAGAAGATCGCGGGCAAGGATTCCAAGCAGATTCAGGAAACCCTGACCAAGCGCTACAAGAATCAATTGGCGCGCCTGGACCAGACCCGTGCGGAAGATATCTTCCAGGCGTACATCAATACCTTCGCCATGTCCTACGACCCGCATACCAACTATCTGTCACCGGATAACGCGGAAAACTTCGACATCAACATGAGCCTGTCCCTCGAGGGCATTGGCGCCGTGTTGCAGAGTGACAACGACCAGGTGAAAGTCGTGCGTCTGGTGCCTGCCGGCCCGGCCGACAAGACCAAACAGGTCGCACCGGCCGACAAGATCATCGGCGTTGCCCAGGGCAACAAGGAAATGGTCGACGTGGTCGGCTGGCGCCTGGACGAAGTGGTCAAGTTGATCCGTGGGCCAAAAGGCACCGTGGTGCGCCTGGAAGTGATCCCCGCCAGCAATGCGCCGAACGACCAGACCAGCAAGATCGTCCCGATTACCCGCGAAGCGGTGAAGCTTGAAGACCAGGCCGTGAAGAAGTCGGTTCTCAATCTGAAACAGGACGGCAAGGACTACAAGCTCGGCGTCATTGAGATCCCGGCCTTCTACCTGGACTTCAAAGCATTCCGTGCTGGCGATCCGGATTACAAGAGCACCACTCGCGACGTCAAGAAACTGCTGACCGAGTTGCAGAAAGACAAGGTCGACGGCGTGGTCATCGATCTGCGCAACAACGGCGGCGGTTCCTTGCAGGAAGCCACCGAGCTTACCAGTCTGTTCATCGACAAAGGCCCGACCGTTCTCGTGCGTAATGCCGATGGCCGGGTCGATGTGCTGGAAGATGAAAACCCGGGAGCCTTCTACAAAGGGCCGATGGCGTTGCTGGTCAACCGCTTGTCTGCGTCGGCTTCGGAAATTTTTGCCGGCGCCATGCAGGACTACCACCGCGCCTTGATCATCGGCGGCCAGACCTTCGGTAAAGGCACCGTGCAAACCATTCAGCCGCTGAACCATGGCGAACTGAAACTGACGCTGGCCAAGTTCTACCGGGTTTCCGGCCAGAGCACCCAGCATCAGGGCGTACTGCCGGACATCGATTACCCGTCGATCATCGACACCAAGGAAATCGGTGAAAGCGCACTGCCTGAAGCCATGCCGTGGGACACCATCCGCGCGGCCATCAAGCCTGCGGTCGACCCGTTCAAGCCGTACATTTCGCAGCTCAAGTCCGAGCATGACGTACGCTCGGCCAAGGACGCGGAGTTCGTATTCATCCGCGACAAGCTGGCCCTGGCGCAAAAACTGATGACGGAAAAAACCGTCAGTCTCAATGAAGCTGATCGTCGTGCACAACACGCCGATATCGAAGCCAAGCAACTTGCCATGGAAAATATCCGTCGCAAGGCCAAGGGTGAAGAGCCGCTCAAAGAGCTGAAGAAAGAAGACGAAGACGCAATTGCGGCCGAGACAGACAAGACCAAACCAGAAGACGATGCCTACCTGAGCGAGACCGGGCGGATTCTGTTGGACTATTTGAAACTCAATACCGCAGTAGCCAAGCACTAAATGGTTACACGCAAGATGATGGCAATTTAATGCTGACGCTCCCCGGAGCGTCATCAAACAGTCATCATTCTGTCGTGAAATAAAGGACTGGGAGCCCCTCTTCATCGAAGAGAGTGCTCCCGGTCCTTTTTTTATCGCCAGAGAAAGCCATGACCACCACAGAACAGCTGAGTGCCTTGAGTTTCATACTGACTCAAAGCGGTTTGCACAGCTTGTTCCAGCCGATCATTTCCCTCTCCGAGCGACGTATTGTCGGTTACGAAGCCCTCAGTCGCGGCCCCTCCAACAGTCCGCTGCACTCTCCCCTCGCACTGTTCGCCGTTGCCCGTCAGGCAGGCCGGCTGAGCGAGCTGGAAATCGCTTGCCGTCAAAGCGCCTGCCGACGTTTCAATGAGCAGCAACTACCCGGCAAACTGTTCCTCAACGTTTCCCCTGAATCCCTGCTCGAAGCCGCCCACCAACCCGGGCGCACCCTGCAACTGCTGCAGGATTTCGGCATACCGCCGAGTCAGGTGGTAATCGAACTGACCGAACAGACCCCGACCGACGATTTCGAGCTGTTGCAAACCGCTCTGCATCACTATCGAGCGATGGGTTTTTCCATAGCTCTGGATGATCTGGGCGCAGGCTATTCGAGTTTGAGACTGTGGTCTGAATTGCGTCCGGACTACGTGAAGATTGATCGACATTTCATCGACGGCATTCACCAGGATGCCCTCAAGCGCGAATTTGTCGGCTCAATCCTGCAAATTGCCAAGGCCTCGCGGGCGCAAGTGATCGCCGAAGGTATCGAGCTGCCAGAAGAGCTCGCGGTGCTGACCGAGATGGGCGTTGATCTGGTCCAGGGTTATCTGCTCTGCCGGCCTCAGGAACATCCGCCTCGTGATGCCCGAGCCCTGATGCCCAAACGGGAAAGCACAGCGATAGCGTTGAATGATGAAGTCAGTGACCTTAGCGCTTTGCTTAACGACCAACCGGCAGTGGGTCGCGATACCCCGACCGCCACCGTCCTGGAAGCCTTTCGTCGCCAGGCCAACCTGAACTCCCTGGCGGTGCTCGACGAGCAAGGCCAGCCCTGTGGCATCGTCCACCGGCATTCGCTCTCCGATGCACTGCTCAAGCCTTTTGCCACCGACCTGTTCGCCCGCAAACCGATCAGCCGCTTAATGAGTGATGACTTCCTCGCCGTTGAGATGAGTCAGTCGTTGCAACAAGTGAGTCGCCTGATCACCAGCCGCGCGCGACAGCGCATCGAAGAAGACTTCATCATCACCTTCAACGGTGGTTACCTGGGACTGGGCCGGGTGATCGACGTACTCAAGCTGATTACCGAACTGAAGATCCAGCAAGCCCGTTACGCCAACCCGCTGACCCTGCTGCCGGGCAACGTGCCGATCCAGCAATGCCTGTCGCGACTGCTGCAACAGCAACGGGAGTCGGTGATTTGCTACGTCGACATCGACAGTTTCAAACCCTTCAACGACATCTATGGCTACGGCCGTGGGGATGAAGTCCTGCTGTGCCTGGCGCAATGCCTGAATGATCGCGTCGACCCTTCCCGCGACTTTGTCGGCCATATCGGCGGCGATGACTTCCTGCTGGTACTCGGCCCGGAAGACTGGCGCAAACGCTTGAACCAGTTACTGGACGACTTCCAGAGCCAATGCCGACGCTTTTATCGCAGTGAACACCTGGAAGCCGGCTGCTTCATCGCGCCAAACCGTCAGGGTGTGCGCCAGGAGTTTGCGTTGTTGTCACTGTCGATTGGCGTGGTGCATTTACATCCACAGGCCTGTGGACAACTCGATGCAAGCCAGTTGGCGGAGATGGCATCGCAGGCCAAGCATCACGCGAAGAATATGCCGGGGTATAGCGTGCATGTGATCGATAGTCTGGGGGTGCCAGCAGCCGAAGAAGAATTGCTCGTCGGGCAGCGGTGATTGATCTGCCAACTCAGATCGAGGGCGGTGCCTCGGAACCGCGAGCCGCCAACTCTTTCAGTTTAAGTTCGGCCAACGGATGCCCTGCTTTGGCGGCGATCTCCCAAAACCGCGCAGCTTCAACCGCATCCGGTGCCTTGCTCGGCGTTCCCGCCAGGCTGATCACACCCACCTGATACGCTGCTTTGCCATCCCCCGCCAACGCCGCCAGGCGCAGCAATCGAACACCTTCCTCACGAGCCCCAAGGCCCACGCCGCGAAAGGTCAGGATGTGGCCATAGAAGCTCTGGGCGCCAACATCACCCAGGTTCGCCATGCGTGCGAACTGGCCTTCGAGCCAGCTCCAGCCACGCGGCTGACGCACAAACCATGACCAGTGAAACAAGCGGCGAGCCAGCCAGTAGCTGGCCAGCGCCTTGAGTTTTAAAAACACTCAGGCCTCCGCCGATTCCGGGTACTCGTATTCGAACACCCGCACCACTTCCGAGGCATGCCAGGACGCTGCGGCCACCCCGTCGGACGGCCCGGAGAAACGCCCCAGACGCTCGACACATTCAAAGAATCCGGTGCGCGGCAGGCGGCTGGCGCCCTGGCTGATCACCAGCGAACTGCGCAATGGCTGCTCGGCCTTGGCGTCCAGCGCGGCCAAGTGCTCAAGGGCGGCGGTCAAGGTTTGCATGGCCGGTGTGGGTAATTGCAAACGTTCAAGTAACGCCCGGTATGTCAGAAGATGACGCTGGCGCCGTGCCTGATCCAGTTCGCCTAGCAACCCGTCCCAATGTTGACGACTGATGCGTACGCTCACGATTCATCCCTCCACCCTGGCACCGTCAATTCCCAGGCCAGGCTGCGGCGAATCGCAGCGTCGGGTAGACGCTCGCCACTTTCGATCAAGGCCAGATAAGACGGGCTGATGCCTACCGTGCGGGCCAACGCCTCGATGGCGATGCCCTTCCCTTCGCGCAAACTGCGTAATTGATCCAGCCCCGGAAGAATCTGGTCTGGTGTTGCCGCCGGACGCTCTGGGGCGACCCGAGGCGGTTGTTCATTGATGCCTGCTGCTTTCAGTAGAGCCTGATACTGAGCCCATGGAAGAACCGCATACTCGGGCTCTCCTTCGCGTGTAATTATCTGAATATCCATGACTACCCCGTAGGACAACAACACTTAGCGAGTCGGCACTTTTCCCTAGAAGTGTAATCCTAACAGCGGCCAAGGTCGCGGGGGTATCAATGGATGAGACTGAATCAGTTCAGTTTTTTTTCGGACCCTGAAGTTGAAGTTGCTCCGGCGTATCGGGCAGGCGTTCGACCACCGCAAGCTTTTCCGGTAACTGACGCTTGCGCCAGGCGCGGAAGGCGTTGAGTTCATCGTCGAGAACCTTCATCAGCCAAGCCAGCACGGCAATGTCATCGAGCATGCCGAACACTGGAATGAAGTCCGGCAAGGCATCCAGCGGACTGAGGAAATACATCAGGCCTGCCACCACCGATATCAGCGCTTTCGGGCTGATGGACCGATACTCGCCGCGCCAGTAAGCCAGGCAGAGTGCCTGCAACAGGCGTAGATCATCCTTGATCTTGCCCAGCCGATTACCTTGGCTGGCACCTTTGCTGGCTACGGCGAAGAGCAAGGTCGGCAAACGTCCGCGCGCGAGCAGGCGTCCAGCCAAAGGCAGGAAACGAGCGAAATTCCAGGGCGTTTTCATCATTTCTCCCGCTGAAATGTTATCCACACAAATTGTGGATAACCTTGTGAACAGAGCTGCATTTCATGGCTGAAAGCCCCGATTTATAAGGGCCTGACTCAGATCGGGCGTTTTTTACTCACATAAAAAAACCCAAGATTTCATTGACTTGGCGCTTTGGCGCGGCTAGCGCGGGCGCCCTCAATGGCTAAGACTCCAGCCTATAGCATCCGTTCGCTTTGTTTACCTTCGCCGAACGCCAGATGCAACAACGCCCCGCATAAGCGAGGCGTTGTTTTTAAAGCAGACGCTGTTACTTGGCAGGAGCGTCTTGTTTTGCCGGATCCTTGATTGCCAGCAGTTCCAGGTCGAATACCAGCACCGAATTGGCTGGAATCGCCGGGCTTGGGCTTTGGGCGCCGTAAGCCAGTTCGCTAGGGATGTACAGTTTGTACTTCTCGCCAACGTGCATCAGTTGCAGGCCTTCGACCCAACCCGGAATCACACCGCTGACCGGCAGATCGATCGGGCTGCCACGCTCGACGGAACTGTCGAAAACGGTGCCATTGGTCAGGGTGCCGGTGTAGTGAACGGTCACTACGTCAGTCGGCTTAGGCTGTGCGCCATCGGCTTTCTTGACCACTTCATACTGCAGGCCCGAAGCGGTGGTGGTTACACCGGCTTTCTTGGCGTTGTCTTCGAGGAATTTCTTGCCGGCAGCTGCCGACTCTTCGCTCATTTTGGCCATACGCTCTTCAGCACGCTTTTGCAGCGCAGCGAAGGCTTCGACCAGTTCGTCATCCTTCAGCTTCTGTTCTTTCTTGCCGACGGCATCTTCAATGCCCTGGGCTACGGCTTTGGAGTCCAGATCATCCATGCCTTCCTGAGCCAGGCTCTTGCCCATGTTCAGGCCAATCCCGTAGGAAGCTTTTTGCGCCGGGGTTTTCAGCTCTACGCTGGTCTGCGAATCACAACCCGCAAGTACCAGGCCAACCAGGGCCACCGCCGCCGCCAACCGATGCTGTTTCATGCTATTTCCTTGTTCATGCGCCTAAAGGGCAATCGAGTAAAGCCGCGAGCTTATCAGGCCGCCACGACCAATGGCTACCGGCATGAGAGCAGGAAACTTCTGATAAGTTCAGGTGTTTTAACGCATTTGGGGAATGGGCGGATGAAGGTTCTGTCATCTTGCGCTCGCAAGAACCGATAGCAGAACCCCCGCATCTGGCGTAATGGCCTCTTGCCGCACTTCAGTTGCTGAGGCATAAGGGAGCTTCAAATCAACAAGGATGTTCATCTTGCGCCCCTTCTTTCGCTTGCTGGTTCTGTTCGCAGTCCTGCTGGGGCTGGGCCTCGCTGTGGTTCTGTACTACGTCGCCAACCCGAAACTGCCGGCCTGGTCCCCCGCGCAGCAAGTGCATTATCTGGAGCAATGGAGCGCCAGCGATCGCGAGACTTATTACTTCACGCCCCAGGGCACTCAGGTCAAAGGCTTGCGCTATGACTGGTTCAAGGCCCTCGAATTACCGTTCTCGCAACAGCGATTCGCCGCCCCCGAATACCTCGCCCGCTTTGGCTTCCTGATCGACCCCAGCCAGAAACCCACATTGAACAACCCTGGCAATCTGCCCGTGGGTTTTGCCCGGCATCAGAACCCTGGAAGCCAGGACGAGTTTCTGGACATTACCTGCGCTGCCTGCCACACCGGGGAACTGCGCTTTAACGGCCAGGCCGTGCGCATCGATGGCGGTTCGGCACAGCACGTTCTGCCCTCCAGCGTTCCTACATTGCGCGGCGGTAGTTTCGGACAAGCGCTGGTAGCGAGCCTGACGTCGACTTATTACAACCCATGGAAATTCGAGCGTTTCGCTCGCAACGTATTGGGCCAGGACTACGATGCCCGGCATCAACAACTGCGCAAAGACTTCAAAGTCTCTCTCGACACCTTCTTGAAAGTGGCCTGGAACGACACCCATCGCGGGCTCTATCCCACCGAAGAAGGCCCCGGTCGCACCGACGCTTTCGGGCGCATTGCCAACGCCAGTTTCGGCGATGCGATTTCCCCCGCCAACTACCGTGTGGCCAACGCTCCGGTCGACTATCCGCAACTGTGGGACATGTGGACCTTCGACTGGGTGCAGTGGAACGGTTCGGCGCAGCAACCGATGGCCCGTAACATCGGCGAGGCCCTGGGAGTGGGCGCCACGCTGAGTTTCTTCGACGCTGACGGCCAGCCGCTTAAAGGAGACGACCGTTATCCGTCCAGTGTCCGCTTGCGCGATCTGCACCTGATCGAACAAACCCTGCAACGGCTCAAACCACCGGCCTGGCCGGAAGCACTGCTGGGCGCCATCGACAAAACCCAGGCCGCAAAGGGTCGTGAGTTATTCACCGAGAACTGCGCCGGCTGCCATGTACCTCGAACGGTCCAAAGTGACGGGCGCTGGGTGCAACATTTGAAAATGCTGCCCGTGGAGTTCATCGGCACCGACCCGGGCGCGGCCAACAACATTGCCGACCATCGCTTCGACCTCAGCGCCTTGCAATGGGACCCGGCAGAGTTGGCGCAACTGGATGTGCAATTGCAGCCGACGCCCACTGAATCGCTGGATTTGAGCAAGCTCTCATCGGCTAAGGGGTTGGCCTACGTCACCGCTTTCGTCGGAAACCGGGCCTACCGTGACGCAAACATTCCTGCGGCCGAACGACCGGACATGGATGGTTTCGGCCTGCCGATTGGCGTGCGCGAATTGCGCGCCTACAAGGCGCGACCATTGGCGGGAGTCTGGGCAACCGCACCGTTTCTGCATAACGGTTCGGTGCCGAGCCTTTATCAGTTGCTCTCACCCCAGGATGAACGCGCAACCACCTTCTACAAAGGCACCTTCGAGTACGACCCCCGGCACCTCGGCTATCGCACCGAGGCCTTCACCAATGGCTTCATGTTCGACACACGCATCACCGGCAATCACAACAGTGGCCACGAATTCCGCGCAGGCAAGCGTGGTAACGGCGTCATCGGTCGCCTGCTGCAACCGGAAGAGCGCTGGGCGCTGCTGGAGTATCTGAAAGTGTTGGGCGGCCCATTAGAGGCACAATTGCCATGAGCAGACTCTGGATGCGTTTTGGCACCTTTCTCGGCAAAACCCTGCTGTGGTTGCTGGGCTTGGGATTGCTCGCCTGGGCACTTGCCGCCGCGTGGTTCGCCTGGCAGCACCGCGGCCCTGTCTCGGCTGAAGAACTGATTCCCGATGGTGAATCAGCGATGACCCGAGACATCATCCAGACGGCCGTACGCATCGTCGATCAGCACCGTGAAAACACCCGCTACCTGCGCGACGCCCATGCCAAGGCCCATGGCTGCGTGAAGGCCGAGGTTCAGGTGCTGCCGGATCTGGCGGGCGAACTGCGTCAGGGGGTATTCAACGAACCCGGTAAAACCTGGCAAGCGACGATACGGCTGTCCAACGGCAATGCGTATCCGCAATTCGACAGCATCCGCGATGCCCGGGGCATGGCAATCAAATTGCTCGATGTGCCTGGCAAACAGTTGCTGAGCGATCGCCAAGGGCACAGTGAACAGGACTTCGTGATGTTCAACCATCCGAACTTCTTTGTCAGCGATGTCGCTGAGTATCGTCAGAATGTGGCGGCTCAGGCTGATGGCAAAAAGGCGATGGCGTTCTTCCCGGGTTGGGACCCGCGCACGTGGCAAGTCCGCCATCTGTTTATCGCGTTGGCGACGCTCTCCCCTGCCCCGGCAAGCCCGACGCAGACCACTTACTTTTCGGTTTCGCCGTACAAGTTCGGTGAAGCCAACGCTAAATTCCGCGTGGCCCCGGATCCTGATAGCTGCCCGGTCTACACGCTGCCCACGCAAAATCAGAACCTGCCGAACTTCCTGCGTACTGCGCTGAACCAGCAGCTGACGACCGACCGGGTGCCAGCCTGTTTCGTACTGCAGATACAGCGCCAGGATCCGACCAAATACATGCCGATCGAAGACACCAGTATTGAGTGGCAGCAACGCGATGCTCCGTTCGAGACCGTGGCGCGGATCAAAGTACCCGCCCAGGACTTCGATACACCTGCGCTGAACATGCAATGCGATAACCAGTCGTTCAACCCGTGGTTTGGCCTTGAGGCTCATCGCCCCATTGGCGGCATCAACCGGTTACGCAAAGCCGTGTATGAAGCAGTCAGCGACTACCGCCACAGCCGTAATAGTGAGTAATCATTGCGGCGCCTCCGGGTCGACGGAGACGACGGTCGTGGAGACAGTAACCTTACCGGCTTGCGGCCAGACTTTACTCGTATAAAGGACACCCAAGGCCCCGGCAGCCGCCACCAAATCAACGTACGCCCTCGGACGCAGCGCTCCCGTCGTTATGCTCTGCTCAATGTCTTGTTGTCCATTGGTATACAGGTCCAGCTTCGCCATCAGTTCTATTAGTTTCTCGGACTCAGGCTTGGCAAAACGCAGTACCGCCCCATCGGGCGTGCACAAAAACAAGCGATGATGAGGTGCCATGACAACCCGGTTCAGGCCGACCCGCAGGTCCGCGGGAGAGAAGAAGTTTTTATAAAGCTCGACGTCTGTGGGGGGCAGTCGATTTGTCGGGAGAGGGTTCACCGAGTGGTAGAAACCGTGAACCCGAAATGTTTCCGGGAGGATTGGATTACCGTGGCGATCCTTTGGGAAGAGAGCTTCCCGATTGAACGAGGCGTAATCACATGCAATAGGGAGGGTGACGACAAAAACTTCCTGCGTTTTATGCTTGAGTACGATGCCCACCTGCTGCTGCGTGGACGATAACGTTTGCATTTTCGTATGAAGATACCGGGCAACTTCCCTGGCATCCTTAAGGATTGGCCCACAAACCGGCATCCGCCTGATCGGCGGATTTTGCTGCAGCATGTCTTTCCGCCAACTGGCTTTCAGCTCGCCCCTTTTCCTCCAAAGACTGCCTGGTACCACTGTGACCACCTCCCCGGCGGCTACAGCCAACAAAACCAGAATGCTGCCTGGCACTTCACCTCGTTCATACAAGCTCTCGAAGGATTGAAGCCTGCCATCGGGCTTTCTTCCAAGCTGGCGTGACAACTCCTGCTCGAACTCTGTGTCTTTTGAGGTGTAAGAAAGCAGACCGCCACTTCCAGATACGTAACATCTGGAAAATTTTCGACGCCGGGTCATTACTTCGAAAAGATCGGAAACTGAAAAGAACAGCTTTCGCTGGATCCACTCTACGTTGCTTTCCTCCAGACCTCTGACCATGTCGACATGGGAAAGCAAGCGCGCCTGGAGGGTGTATCCGGCCGGAACCTCCAGCGCACCATTTGCACTTACGGATACGACTAACGGAAATTTGGGTTCTTTTTGTGTATCAGCACTTTCTTCGCCGTGCATCACCTCGGTGGCGCAAAGAAAGTGACCTTCCTCGTTTTTGAGCATGAGTCCTGAGAACTCGACGCCTTGTTGACCTTTCAACGACTCGTGCAAAAAAGCAGCGGCGTCATCGCAGGTTACGAAAACCGGATTCGGAAGGAACGAGTCGGGAGTGGAGGACGAAACAACAACTTCAGGAGGGGTGGACTTCATGATTACAGCCTCTCGGTAGGCAATGAACTTGCTCCATGACAGGTATTGGTCATGGAGAACGCTGTCCATTGTCCGAAAGCTGCGTGCCTTGCAGGCACTACATAGTTATATCCACGACACGCTGTGAAGGACTTCACCAAACCCCAGAAAGCAAAAAGCCCGCATTAAGCGGGCTTTCTGTGGTGACCTGGCGTTCAGCGTTCCAGGTGACCGAATATGGCGCAGCGGACGGGACTCGAACCCGCGACCCCCGGCGTGACAGGCCGGTATTCTAACCGACTGAACTACCGCTGCGCGTAGCGTTGAAAGTAAGTGGTGGGTGATGACGGGATCGAACCGCCGACATTCTGCTTGTAAGGCAGACGCTCTCCCAGCTGAGCTAATCACCCTTCACTTTCGGTGTGGCGCGCATTCTACGGAGCGACCACATCTCTGGCAAGAACTTTTTTAATTAATTTTTTCAGGCCTTCCAAAGGCTTAGAGAAGGGTTGGCCTATGGCGCTGTGAAGAGAATAATGCCCCCCTTTGTATAAAGGAGAGACTCGCCCCATGTGGTTCAAAAACCTGCTTATCTATCGCCTGACCCAAGATCTGCCTTTTGATGCCGAGGCGTTGGAAACTGCACTGGCCACCAAACTGGCGCGTCCATGTGCAAGCCAGGAGTTGACCACCTACGGTTTCGTCGCGCCCTTCGGCAAGGGCGAAGATGCTCCGCTGGTGCACATCAGCGGCGACTTCCTGCTGATCGCTGCCCGTAAAGAAGAACGCATTCTGCCGGGCAGCGTCGTGCGCGACGCGGTAAAGGAAAAGGTCGAAGAGATCGAAGCCGAACAAATGCGCAAGGTCTACAAAAAAGAACGCGATCAGATCAAGGATGAAATCATCCAGGCCTTCCTGCCGCGGGCTTTTATTCGTCGTTCGTCGACTTTCGCTGCCATCGCGCCGAAGCAGGGCCTGATCCTGGTCAACTCGGCCAGCCCGAAACGTGCCGAAGACCTGTTGTCCACCCTGCGTGAAGTCATCGGCACACTGCCGGTACGTCCGCTGACCGTGAAGATGTCTCCTACCGCGACCATGACTGAATGGGTCACCACCCAGAAAGCCGCGAACGATTTCTTCGTGCTGGACGAGTGCGAGCTGCGTGATACCCATGAAGATGGCGGCATCGTGCGTTGCAAGCGCCAGGACCTGACCAGCGAAGAAATCCAACTGCATCTGAGCACCGGCAAAGTGGTCACTCAGCTGTCGCTGGCCTGGCAGGACAAGCTGTCTTTCGTTCTTGACGACAAGATGGTGGTCAAGCGCCTGAAGTTCGAAGACCTGCTGCAAGACCAGGCGGAACAGGACGGTGGCGAAGAAGCCCTCGGCCAACTGGACGCCAGCTTCACCCTGATGATGCTGACCTTCGGCGACTTCCTGCCATCGATGGTTGAAGCGCTGGGTGGTGAAGAGACTCCGCAGGGAATCTAAAAGGTAAAAGGTCATCCCTGTGGGAGCGAGCCTGCTCGCGATGGCGTCATCACGATCAACATGTATGTTGACTGTGAAACCGCTATCGCGAGCAGGCTCGCTCCCACATTTTTATGGGTTACTCAAAGAACAAGGATCAAGCCATGCGCGCACTGGCTGCATTGAGTCGTTTTGTCGGCAACACCTTCGCTTACTGGGTATTGATTTTCGCCGTCGTGGCGTTCCTGCAACCGTCCTGGTTCATCGGCCTGAAGGGCGCAATCGTGCCGCTGTTGGGCCTGGTGATGTTCGGCATGGGCCTGACCCTCAAGCTCGAAGACTTCGCCGAAGTCGCTCGCCATCCATGGCGCGTGGCCTTGGGCGTGGTTGCGCATTTTGTGATCATGCCCGGTGTGGCGTGGTTGCTTTGCCAGGCTTTCCACTTGCCGCCGGAGATCGCTGTCGGCGTCATCCTGGTTGGCTGCTGCCCTAGCGGCACTTCGTCGAACGTGATGACCTGGCTGGCCCGCGGCGATCTGGCGCTGTCGGTGGCCATTGCCGCTGTCACCACCCTCCTCGCCCCGCTTTTGACCCCGGCTCTGATCTGGCTGCTGGCCTCAGCCTGGTTGCCGGTGTCGTTCATGGAGCTGTTCTGGTCGATCCTGCAAGTGGTGCTGCTGC
Source organism: Pseudomonas sp. FW305-20 (assembly GCF_058788075.1). NCBI lineage: Bacteria > Pseudomonadati > Pseudomonadota > Gammaproteobacteria > Pseudomonadales > Pseudomonadaceae > Pseudomonas > Pseudomonas sp. FW305-20. The sequence goes on from NZ_JBYTAJ010000009.1 coordinate 75,463, forward strand.
CGATCGTGCTTGGCGTGGTTGCCCAGCGCCTGCTGGGTGATTGGGTTCGCCACGCGGTAGACGTGTTGCCACTGGTGTCGGTGGTGAGCATCGTAATCATCGTCACAGCCGTGGTGGCCGCCAGCCAGACGAAGATTGCCGAATCTGGCCTGCTGATCATGGCCGTGGTGATGCTGCACAACAGCTTTGGCTATCTGCTGGGTTACTTCACCGCAAGGTTGTTCAAATTGCCACTGGCCCAGCGTAAATCCCTGGCACTGGAAGTCGGCATGCAGAACTCCGGGTTGGGTGCAGCGCTGGCCAGTGCACACTTTTCACCGCTGGCGGCGGTGCCGAGTGCGTTGTTCAGCGTCTGGCACAACATCTCCGGGGCGCTGCTCTCGACATATTTCCGCCGGATGAGCGAGAAAGAAGATCGGGAAACAGCGGCGCAGCAGGCTATCGACTGATCCGAAAACTTGATCCCCGGGTTAATGATGGGCACTCTATTGCAAAACGCGAGGACGACCTCGCGGCTCGATCGAGTCATTAATCTGGGGACGACCCCGTCAATCGATGGAGGTCTCTCATGTCCTGGATCATTCTGTTTTTCGCCGGCCTGTTCGAAGTTGGCTGGGCCGTCGGCCTGAAATACACCGATGGCTTCAGCCGCCCTCTCCCCACCGCATTGACCGTTGCCGCCATGGCGATCAGCCTTGGCTTGCTGGGCCTTGCCATGAAGGAATTGCCGCTGGGCACGGCCTATGCGATCTGGACGGGTGTCGGTGCGGTCGGGACGGTCATTGCCGGGATCATCCTGTTCGGTGAATCCATGGCGTTGTTCAGGCTCGCCAGTGTCGCGTTGATCATTTCCGGGCTGGTTGGGCTGAAGATCAGCGCCTGACTGTTGTTGACTGCCAATACAAAAAAGCCCGCCTCCCTAGACAAGGGGGAGCGGGCTTTTTCAAGGGTGTGAATCGGCCGATCAGCTCTCGGCCAGTTCCATGCGCTCACGCGCGACAGGTGCCTTTTGCGCATGCTCAAGCTGCATGCAGCGCTCCAGGAACAGGAACATGTAGTCGTAGCTCTTGCACACGGCCTGACGCAATTCCACTTGCAGGGATTTACTAGGGTTCATACCTGCCAAGGTGCAGATGATTTCCAGGGCTTCCCACGGATGGGCATCGTCGTACTGGGCATGCATCTTCAACCACTTCATGGCCCGCTTGCGATCTTCCTCCGGGAAAGAGGCCGCGTAGATACCATTGGAACAGACCAGCGCCGACCATTCCCCGGTCGCGCCTTCAATGGCGTAGTTGGTGGCGGCAATGGCAACAATCAGTGAATCCGCTGAACTGGTGTGCCAGCACCAATGGCTCAAGGCGTGAAGTTCAGGGGCAACTTTTTGCGCTTGCAGATCTTCCAGGCTGACACCGTGAGCACGGCTCCAGTGCACCCAGTAATCGGCATGGTTCAATTCAACGCGTATGTTACGCATCAACCAGCGACGTGCCATGTCTTCACCTGGATGGCGGGCAAAGCGTGTCTTGGTCAGGTTTTGTGCCATATATAACGCGAACTGTTCGACTACCGGCCAGCCACCAATCAGGTAATGGCGCATGGTCTTTGCACTGAGTTTGTTATCACGCAGTCGCTGATACAGTTCGTGTTCGACAACCCGGCGTTTGCTCTCGCTGCAATCCTGAATCAGGCGTTGAGCCCAGACGGGATAACTTGCAGCGTCCATGAGTGGTCCGGTTCGGTTGAATGTGTCGATCACTGTCGAGCTCCTTTTGATTGTGATTATAAGGATCAGCAAGAGATTTCAACGGAACGTGCCAGGCGCCTTGAACAACAAAGGCTGTGGCCTGGCGGGACGACTTTGTAAACTGTCGCAGGTAAACAAATGCGGGCGTTCAATAACATACCCTTGAGCGTAATCCACCCCGATCTCCAACAGTGCCTGCTCGATCTGGGGTGTTTCAACAAACTCGGCAATCGTACGCTTACCCATAACATGACCGATGTGATTGATCACTTCGACCATGGCGCGGTTAATCGGGTCGTCCAACATATCCTTTACGAAACTCCCGTCGATCTTCAAGAAGTCTACAGGTAAATGTTTCAAGTATGCGAATGAGGACATTCCGGCGCAAAAGTCATCCAGTGAAAAGTGGCAACCTAAGCCTTTGAGTTCATTAATAAATCTGATTGCACTTCCAAGATTTGAAATAGCACTGGTTTCAGTGATTTCAAAACAAATCATTTCAGGCGGTATGGAGTAAGTAACAAACTGTTCACGCAGGAAGTGCAGAAACGCCTCATCTCCGATAGTTGTGCCTGACAGATTAATCGCACACATGGCCAATGGGCCTTTGTGCTGTTCGGCTATGCATTGGGCAATAATTTTGAATACGTTCTGTACCACCCAGCGATCAAGGGATGTCATCAGACCATATCGCTCAGCAGCCGGAATAAAACTGTCGGGCAATATCATGCGTCCGGCTTCGTCATGCAGGCGCAACAGAATTTCGATATGTCCACCGCCCTTCTCGACATGACCAAGTGGCGCGATTTCCTGGGCATACAAACAGAAACGGTCTTCTTCCAGTGCGATGTGCAAGCGCTGTACCCAAGCCATCTCGCCGAAGCGCAGGGACAGTTCCGAATCATCGGCGTGATAGACCTGAACCCGATTGCGCCCCTTTTCCTTGGCCATGTAGCAGGCCATGTCGGCAGCGCGCAGCGAGGCCTCGAGGGTGGTCGGATTCTGAGCAACGTGAACCAGCCCGATGCTCACCGTGGTTACAAAGGGTCGGCCTTTCCAGACGAAGTGCAGGTTCTGCACAGTCTGACGCAGGCCCTCGGCGATTTTCTCGGCGGCTTCCGGGGCGCAGTTCTCCAGCAGGATGCCAAACTCATCGCCACCCAGGCGGGCCAGGGTATCGCCTTCGCGCAAACCGGACTGCAACAGAGCGCAGATATGCCGCAGCAATTCATCACCCGCTGCATGGCCACAGGTATCGTTGACCAGTTTGAACTGATCCAGATCGAGGAACATCAGCGCATGGCGCCCCGGCTGACGTGTCAGGTTGTGCAGCGCCTGCTCCAGGCGATACTCAAACTCACGGCGGTTGGCGAGCCCGGTCAAGGCGTCATGGGTCGCCTGCCAGGACAGATTGGCAATGTATTGCCGTTCCTGGGTCATGTCGTGCAGCACCAACACCGTGCCGCTGACCTTGCCAGCGTTGCGGATCGGCGCACCGACCAAGGTCACCGAAACGGTGCTGCCATCCAGGCGCTGGATCAGTTTTGAGTGTTCGCTGCCACCGCTCAGCTGTCCGCTCAAAATGTGCTCGATCAACGTGAAACCATCGGCCTGAGCGTTCTCGTCCAACAGATTGAACAGCGCCGCCAGCGGCAAACCCGTCGCCTGTTCGGCTTTCCAGTGCGTCAACGCCTCGGCGGCCGGGTTCATGTAGGCAATCGCTCCGTCGACATTCGTGGTGATCACGCCATCGCCGATCGATTGCAAAGTGATTTGTGCCCGGTCTTTCTCCAACTGCAAAGCGTCGGCGAAGGCATGGCGCTGCTTGAGCAATTTGTGCGTGCGCATCAAGGCCAGGAGGATCAATCCCAGAGCCGTGGCGAGGTTGGTCACCAGCAACACCCGCAGGATCCTCCGCGAGCCTTCACCCAAGGCATCGCTGAAGGCCTTCGCCGCCGGTGTCACACTTTCGTTGATGAGGAATATCTGTTCCTTCCAGCGCTTGATATCGGCAGCGCTGGCCTGGCGGGTGGTGACGCGCTGATGCATTTCCCGCGCAATGGCATCGAGTTGCACCAGATACGCATCCCCCACCCTCCAGAGGTCAATGGCTTTCTCGTGGTAACTGAAGTGCCGGAAATTCAGGTACAGCCAGATCACACTATCGATGTCATCCGGGTGGTTGCCGCCTTTGAGGATCGCCGCGCGCGCGGCTTCGATATTCGGCGGCTGATGATCCAGCGCCACACGCAACTCGTGGCCCCCTTGGGGCACGGCAATGGCGTTCTGGTATTTGAGGAAAATCGCCTCGTCGCGACTGTCGGCGTAGAGATTGAGGTAATAAATGGCGTCTTTCTGGCCTTTGGACCACAGGCTTTCACCGGCAACGTAGCCGCGAACCGCCGACAGAACGTACAGGCTCACGCCGCCCAACAGGGCCTGAAATAACACAACGGCGATAAATGGCCAGACAATGCCCAACAACCGTGGCGTTCCGAGAGTCCGCGTTTGTTTCATGAGATCCCTTGCATTAGCACTGCTTGATCGTCTTCCGGACGAAATCGCTACAGCTAGACTAGGGTGCGTTCCCGGTTCCGGCAAGCGGAGGATCCGTCTCGGCACCCTCTGAACATCGCCCTATATAGGTACTCGGCACTGACCTAATGCTGCTGCAAATGCCCATAAAGCTTGGCGTACAAACCACCCTCGGCAATCAGTTGCTGATGGTCGCCATCCTCGGCAATTTGTCCGCCATCGAATACCAGCACCCGGTCGGCCTGTTTCACCGCCGATAATCGGTGCGCAATGATCAGCGTGGTGCGGTTGCTCAGGAACCGCGCCAGCGCCTGGTGAAGGTTGTATTCGGTGGCGGCATCCAGTGCCGAAGTGGCCTCGTCGAGGATCACTACCTTGGGTTCGGCCAACACCATCCGCGCAATGGCCAGGCGTTGGCGCTGGCCGCCGGACAAACGCACGCCGGAACGCCCGACGATACTGTCCAGGCCATTGGGCAACTCTCGAATCGTGGCGTGCAATTGCGCGATTTCCAGCGCTTGCCAACAGGCTTCGTCACTGCGCTCACGGCCCATGGTCAGGTTGGCGCGCACGGTATCGTTGAACAGCGCCGGGTGTTGCAAGACCACGGCGACGTTCTCCCGCACGGTTTCCAGGCCGATCTCTTGCTGGGTGGAACCGCCGAAGCGGATCGTCCCGGAGAGCGGCGTGTACAGGCCCAGCAGCAACTGCACCAGCGTGCTTTTGCCACCACCGCTGGCGCCGACGATCGCGACTTTTTCGCCGGGGGCGATCGACAGGTCCATCTGGTTCAACACCAACTCGTCGCCGTAACCGAAACTCAATCCCTGGACTTCAATGCCCACGGTTTCGCGACCGTGGAACGGGTCCACTCCGCCCGGGTATTCAGGTTCATCGGCCCGGGCCAGCAGCTCGTTGATCCGCGACAGCGCGCCGCCGGCGGCATAGTAGGCGTATTGCAGATTCAGCAGCTGTTCCACCGGACCGATCATGAACCACAGATAGCTGAACACCGCGAGCATCTGGCCGATGGACAGGTCGGAAAACAGCACGGTGAGCATCGCCGCCGCACGGAAAATATCGATGCCGAACTGGAACAGCAAGCCGCTGGCACGGTTCGAAGCATCGGTTTTCCACTGCGAGTTCACCGCGTAATCGCGCACTTCCCGGGCGCGCTGCCCCAGGCGCCCGAGGAAAAAACCCTGACGGTTGCCGGCACGCACTTCCTGAATGGCATCGAGGGTTTCGGTGAGTGCCTGGGTAAAGCGCGAGGTACTGTCGTTCTCGAGTTTCTTCAGGTGCTTGACCCGTTTGCCCAGCAGTACCGTGGCGTAGATCACCAGTGGGTTGAACAGCATGATCAGCAGCGCCAGCTTCCAGTGCATCCAGATCAGAATGCTCGCGGTGCCGACCAAGGTCAGCATGGCGACCAGGAAACGGCTGAGGGTTTCGCCGACGAATTTGTCCACAGTATCGAGGTCGGTGACCAGGTGCGTGGTCACCGTGCCGCTGCCCAGGCTTTCGTATTCGCCCAGGGAAATGCGCTTGAGCCGATCGATCAGCCGTGTGCGAATGCGGTACACGATGTCCTTGGCCAGTGCCGCAAACAACTTCGCCTGAACCACGTTGAACAACAAGGCGCCACAACGCAGCAACAAGGTCACCAGCAGCATCAGGCCGATATAGCCCGACGCTTTCTGCCAGCCGTCGGGCAGCGCGTGGTTCATGATCTTCAGCGCAGAGTCGCCATGGCCCAGCAGCACTTCGTCCACCAGCAACGGCAAGAGCAAGGGAATCGGCACGCTGCACAAGGTGGCCAACACGGCCACGCCGTTGGCGATCCACAGGGATTTTTTGTGATGCAGCGCCAGGCGACGGATTTCCGCCCAGCTCAGACGGTCGACACGTGTAGCGGTTGCGGCTTCGTCAGGCTGGTCATGCACAGGCAGCGCGCTCCAGCCAGCGGCCGAGCAACGGTGACAATACGCTGAGCGGCTGATAGCCATTGGTCAACAGCGCCAATTGACCATTACGCTCAGCCAGCAAGGTAGGGAAACCGGCAATGCCCAGGTCCTGGACCCAGGTGAAATCGGCCGCTGTCGCGGCGTGCTGATCGGCACGGTCGAACGCGGCGGCGAACTCGATGCGCGGCAGACCGGCCTGCTCCGCCAGCTCCACCAGGACACTGGCATGCGTGACGTCGCGACCTTCGGCGTAAAACGCGTGCTGAATCAGCCCCAGCAGTTTCCACGCGCAATCCGGCGCCAGGCTGCGCGCGGTCACCAGTGCCCGACAGGCAGGTTCGGTGTCGTAGACGAACCCGGCGGGCAACGCACCTTCCAGTTTGAACGGTTGCCCCGTGGCTTCGGTGACCGCTTGCCAATGCTCAAGGATGTAGCGCCGGGTGGTCGGCTCCAGCGCGGAACCACTGCCGGTACGCAAACCGCCCACCACCAGGTGCACGTCCACCCCCGCTGCTTGCGCCTGCTCGACCAGCGCGTTGGCCACCGGCGCGAAGCCCCAGCACCAGGAGCACATCGGGTCCATCACATAGAGCAGGCGTTGCGCAGACATGGTTCAAGCCTCGGAAGGAGTTTGCTTGTAGTTGTAGCCGATCGGGTGCGGCAGGTTGCGCGCCTTGGCCAGTTCGATCTGCTTTTGCCGGTCGATGGCACTGCGACGGGTCTTCTCGCTCAGCTTATCCCAGCAATGCGGGCAACTGATGCCGGCCACGTAGTGCTCGGACGCGCGGTCGGAGGCGCTGACAGGCGTACGGCAGGCATGGCATTGATCGTAGTCGCCTTCGCTGAGGTCATGACGCACGGTCACACGGTTGTCGAACACGAAGCAGTCGCCCTGCCATTTGGTTTCTTCCTGCGGCACCTCTTCGAGGTATTTCAGAATGCCGCCTTTGAGGTGATAGACCTCGTCGAAACCCTGGCTGAGCATGTAGCTCGAAGCCTTTTCGCAACGAATGCCGCCGGTGCAGAACATCGCGACTTTCTTGTGCACGGCCGGGTCGAAATGGGCTTTGATGTAGTCGGGGAATTCGCGAAAACTGGTGGTCTTCGGGTCGATGGCGCCTTCAAAGGTGCCGATCGAGACTTCGTAGTCGTTGCGGGTGTCGATCAACAGCACTTCAGGATCGCTGATCAGCGCGTTCCAGTTCTGCGGATCCACATAGGTGCCAACCTTTTTGTTCGGGTCTACGCCTTCGACGCCGAGGGTGACGATTTCTTTCTTGAGTTTGACTTTGGTGCGATAGAACGGCTGGTCGTCGCAGTACGACTCTTTGTGGTCAATGTCGTCCATGCGCTGGTCGTTCTTGAGCCAGGCCATCAGCCCGTCAATGCCTTCGCGGCTGCCGGACACGGTGCCGTTGATGCCTTCTTCGGCGATCAGCAGGGTGCCTTTGATGCCGTTGTCGACCATCGCTTGCAGCAGTGGCTCGCGCAGGGCGACGTAATCTTCCAGGGTGACGAACTTATACAGTGCCGCCACGACAATCTGTTGTGTCATGGGTGATTCTCCAGGTGGCTACCCTCGTAAGGGGTGAACCGGATGCGAAAAAAAACGCGCCGGGTGAGCGGCGCGTTGCGGATTCTAGCAAAAACGGTGTGGTTTAGGACTGCGATCTGCAGGCTTGGCACAGCCCATCAACCCTTCACATCAATGCTTGCTGCCGCCAGCACAGGTCGGCGAGGCCGGAGCCGCGTCGATCTGTGCCCATTCCTCTGGCGTGTAGGTATGCAGCGCCAACGCATGGAACTCGCCCATCAGCTCGCCGAGCGTGCCGTAGACTTTCTGGTGACGCTTGACCCGGTTGAGCCCTTCGAACTGCTGGCTGACCACCACGGCCTTGAAGTGGGTCTGCAACCCACGGCTGTGCATGTGGCTTTCATCCAGCACTTGCAGATGCAGCGGCTGCAACAGGCCCAGCGTTGATTCGATGCGTTGTTGCATGGTCATACCGAACTCCGCTTAAGGCTTCTTCTTGGCAGGAGCGGCGCCTTTAGGCTCCAGCTCGGCCGTCATGTCAGCCAGCAGCTTGTTGACCACAGGCACCGCGCTTTCCAGCTTGGCTTGAGTCATCTGGGCCGATTGCTGAGTCAGCTGCGGCATTTTCTCCAGGACTTTCTTGCCCAGTGGCGACTTGTAGAACGCGACCAGGTCTTTCAGCTCGGATTCGCTGAAGTTGGTGGTGTAGAGCTTGACCATGTCCGGCTTCAGCTTGTTCCAGCCAATGGCTTGGTCCAGCGCGGCGTTGGCTTTGGCCTGGTAAGTTTCCAGCAAGGCTTTTTTCGACTCGGGGGCTTTGGTTTGCTCAAAGCGCTGAGCGAACATTTGCTGCACTTGCATGTACACCGGAGTGCCCAATTTGTCAGCGTGCGCCAGGGTCAGGAAAGCTTCGGCACTGGCGTTGTGGCTGGCGGTATCGGCAAGAACCTGGCCGCTGGCGCAAACCAGTGCAACCGCGGTACAGATGGCACGAAGACGAGTCATCGAGTTTCCTTTTCTAGCAGGCGAGGCAAAACCTCAAGGGCGACCATTCTGCACCTAAAAAACTGTGTCACTCAACCCCAAGCCTTGTCGCACCTGATTTAGAGGGGCTGAACGGTCAAAAAACAGACTGATGGAACCACGGCCGGCGATCACGGCCTAAACTGCGCTATCGACCTACAGGAGTGTGCATGATGAGCCGTATCGAAACCGACAGCCTTGGCCAGGTTGAAGTCCCGGATGAAGCCTACTGGGGCGCTCAGACGCAACGCTCGCTGATTAACTTCGCCATCGGCAACGAAAAAATGCCGCTGGCGGTGCTGCATGCCCTGGCGCTGATCAAGAAAGCCGCGGCGCGGGTCAATGACCGCAATGGTGACCTGCCCGCCGACATCGCCCGGCTGATCGAACAGGCCGCCGACGAAGTGCTCGACGGCAGCCATGACGACCAGTTCCCGCTGGTGGTCTGGCAGACCGGCAGCGGCACCCAGAGCAATATGAACGTCAACGAAGTGATCGCCGGTCGCGCCAACGAGTTGGCCGGTAATGCTCGTGGCGGCAAGTCGCCGGTTCACCCTAACGATCACGTCAACCGCTCCCAGAGTTCCAACGACTGCTTCCCGACCGCCATGCACATCGCGGCCGCCCAGGCGGTGCAACAGCACTTGTTGCCGGCGATCAACGAACTGTCGGGCGGATTGGCCGAGTTGTCCGCGCGGCACATGAAACTGGTCAAGACCGGCCGCACCCACATGATGGACGCGACGCCGATCACCTTCGGTCAGGAACTGTCGGCCTTCATCGCGCAACTGGATTACGCCGAGCGGGCGATCCGCAGTGCGCTGCCGGCCGTCTGTGAACTGGCCCAGGGCGGCACCGCGGTCGGCACCGGGCTGAATTCGCCCCACGGTTTTGGCGAAGCCATCGCTGCTGAACTGGCCGCCCTCTCCGGCCTGCCGTTCGTCACCGCACCCAACAAGTTCGCCGCCCTGGCTGGCCATGAGCCGCTGACCACGCTGTCCGGCGCGCTGAAAACCCTCGCCGTGACCCTGATGAAAATCGCCAACGACCTGCGCCTGCTCGGCTCCGGGCCGCGAGCAGGCTTCGCTGAAGTGAAATTGCCGGCCAACGAACCGGGCAGTTCGATCATGCCGGGCAAGGTCAATCCGACTCAGTGCGAAGCCCTGTCGATGCTGGCGTGCCAGGTATTGGGCAACGACGTCGCCATCGGGTTTGCCGCGAGCCAGGGGCACCTGCAACTGAACGTGTTCAAACCGGTGATCATCCACAACCTGCTGCAATCGATCCGCCTGCTTGGCGATGGATGCAGCAACTTCCAGCAGCATTGCATCACCGGTCTGGAACCGGATGCAGAGAAAATGGCTGAACATCTGGAGCGTGGATTGATGTTGGTGACGGCGCTTAATCCGCACATTGGCTACGACAAATCGGCAGAGATTGCCAAGAAGGCTTATGCCGAAGGACTGACCTTGCGTGAGGCGGCGTTGCAGTTGGGGTATCTGACGGATGAAGAGTTTGATGCGTGGGTAAGGCCGGAGAATATGCTGGAGGCTGGTGCCAAGGGCTGACCTGACTGATCGTTCCCACGCTCCGCGTGGGAATGCAGCCCGGGACGCTCCGCGTCCCTGCCGAAGCGGACGCGGAGCGTCCATGGAGGCATTCCCACGCAGAGCGTGGGAACGATCATCCGACCGCTATTCGGGCCTTTCGAGCCCTGAGCCCCGCAATCAACGACGGCCCCAACGCCACCAGCGCCGATCCCAGCACCACCAGCACCGCCCCGCCATACCCCAGACCATTGATCGTCTCGGCATGCACATAGTCCGGCCATAACCACGCCGCCACGGCCACCGCAGCGAATGTCACCAACGGCGTGATCGCCAGCGTCGCACTGACCCGCGATGCCTCCCAATGCGCCAGGGCTTCGGCAAAGGCGCCATAGGCGATCAGGGTGTTCATGCAGCACGCCAGCAGCAGCCAGCCTTGCAGCGGGCTCAGTTGCAGCGCTTCCAGCGGGTGCACCCACGGCGTCAGCAACAACGCGCAGAACAGGTAGATCACCATCATCACTTGCAGCGAATTCCATACCGTGAGCAGTTGCTTCTGGCCCAAGGCGTAAAACGTCCAGACCGTGGACGCCAATAACACCAGCAGCACGCCGGCGGTGTAATCGGTCAGCGAGGTCAGCAACTCGGCCAGGCGCTGATTGAAAAACAGGGCAAAGCCGATCAGCAGCACGAGCAGGCCAATCCCCTGCCCCACGCTGAACCGTTCCTTGAACACAAACAGACTGGCAATCAGCAACATGATCGGCCCCATCTGCACCACCAGTTGCGCGGTGCCGGGGCTGAGCAGGTTCAGGCCCATCAGGTACAGCACGTAGTTGCCCACCAGGCCGAGCACCGCCATCAACACCAACCAGCCACCACGCGGCCCGAGCACCTTGCGGCTCGGCAGGCGCTTGGTCGCCGCCAGATAAATGAACAGGCAGCCGCCGGATACGATCAGGCGAAACCAGGTCACCGTCACCGGGTCCATCACCAGCAGCACTTGCTTGAGTTTGATCGGCAGGATTCCCCACAACAGCGCGGTCACCAAGGCCAGGAACAGACCGTAAACCCAGCGACCCGATGAAATGTGCATTGCGAACCCCGAAGCCAAGTGGCGAGAACCGTCATTCTAGGCTCAGACCTGTTCGGTACACAGGGACAGTTGGGGGCGGGCCGCGAATGAAACTGTGCAGGTCGCACCATTAAATTGGCGCTATGCCGTCGATCGGCTGGCCAGGCGTCGCAAGTGGTTCATGCATAAGCTCATGGAATTCGCCAACAGGAATATTCCTCAGGAGATCGCCATGTACGGCAAACGCGCCCAGGACAATGCCCCCGCCACTCACTTTCGCTGTGACCGGGTGTGTCGTGTGAATGGGGATTTGTATTTCAGCACCCGGGAAAACACCCTGGAGGGCCCGTTTGAAAATCCGGAGAAGTTGGCGCGCGAGGTACAGGCTTACATTGAGCGGATGCTGCTTTTGCGGATGAGCCTGTAGACCGCGTCGCTCCCTTCGCGAGCAAGCCCGCTCCCACATTCAACCGCACTCCAATATGGAAACTCGGTCAATGTGGGAGCGGGCTTGCTCGCGAAGGCGATCTAATAAACAGCAAGAACTTTAAGGGTTAACGCACCGCCTCAAACAACCCGGTCGCCCCCATCCCGCCACCTACACACATGGTGACGATGCCGTAACGCACATTGCGGCGCTGCAACTCACGCACCAGATGCCCGACCTGACGCGAACCGGTCATGCCGAACGGATGGCCGATTGAAATCGAGCCGCCATTGACGTTGTACTTGTCGTTATCGATCTCCAACCGAATGCGGCTGTACAGGCACTGGGACGCAAACGCTTCGTTGAGTTCCCACAGATCAATGTCGGAAATCCGCAAACCCTTGGCCTTGAGCAACTTCGGCACCGAAAACACCGGGCCGATGCCCATTTCATCCGGCTCGCAACCGGCCACGGTGAAACCACGGAAAAACGCCTTCGGTTTCAACCCCAGTTCCAGTGCTTTTTCCAGGCTCATCACCAGCGTCATCGACGCGCCATCGGACAGCTGCGAAGAGTTGCCCGCCGTCACCGAACCGTCTTCGGCAAACACCGGTTTCAATCCCGCCAGGCTTTCCAGGGTGGTGCCCGGGCGGTTGCAGTCATCGTGGTCGACGATGCCGTCGAGGATCTGCACCTGACCGGTGGCCTTGTCTTCAACCCGATACTTCACCGCCATCGGCACGATTTCATCGTCAAACAATCGATCGGCCTGAGCCTGAGCAGTACGTCGCTGACTTTGCAGCGCGTACAGATCCTGTTCTTCGCGGCTGACGTTGTAACGACGAGCGACGATTTCGGCGGTCTGGCCCATCGGGAAATAAATGCCCGGCACCTGCTCTTTCAGCAGCGGGTTGATCAGGTTGTCGGTGTTGATGCTTTTCATGGTCAGGCTGATGGACTCGACGCCACCGGCGACGATGATGTCGCTGCAACCCGAGGCGATCTGGTTGGCGGCGATGGCGATCGCCTGCAAGCCCGACGAGCAAAAACGGTTGAGGGTCATGCCGGCAGTGCCGGTGCCCAGGCGCGACAGCACCGCGATGTTGCGTCCGATGTTGAAGCCCTGGCCACCTTCATTGGAACCGGCACCGACGATGCAATCCTCGACACTGGCCGGGTCGATGCCCGAGCGCGCCAGCAGCGCATTGACGCAATGGGCCGCCATGTCGTCCGGGCGGGTCATGTTGAACTTGCCGCGAAAGGATTTGGCCAGGCCGGTCCGCACACTGTCGACGATCACCACTTCACGCATGGCATACCTCATTGTTGTTGTCGGTTGGGAGTGGACCGAGCATAAGTCCACTGCATTACCGACCGCGACAATCATTCACCCTGTGTATGCGTAACCATCGTTCACTTCTTGTGCTGTTGCGCTTTCCTGTTGTGTTTGTCGGACTTTTCGAACGCCTCTTCCAGCGCCAGATTGATGGTGCGCAGGACTTTGACCCGCGCCCAGCGCTTGTCATTGGCTTCTATCAGTGTCCAGGGCGAGATCTCGGTGCTGGTGCGATCGACCATGTCACCGACCGCCGCGCGGTAGGCGTCCCATTTGTCACGATTGCGCCAGTCATCTTCGGTGATCTTGAAACGCTTGAAGGGAATCTCTTCCCGCGCCTGGAAGCGCTCCAGTTGCGTCTGCTTGTCGATGGCCAGCCAGAACTTGACCACGATCACCCCGGCCTCGGCGATCAGTTCTTCAAAATCATTGATTTCACTGTAGGCCCGCAACCAGTCAGCCGGTGGGCAGTAGCCCTCGACGCGTTCCACCAGCACGCGCCCGTACCACGAACGATCGAACACCGTGAACTTGCCCTTGGCCGGGATGTGCCGCCAGAACCGCCACAGATAAGGCTGCGCCCGTTCCTCTTCAGTGGGCGCGGCAATCGGCACGATGTTGTACTGACGCGGATCGAGGGCCGCGGCAACCCGGCGGATCGCCCCACCCTTGCCGGCCGCGTCATTGCCCTCGAACACCGCCACCAAGGCATGCCGACGCATGCGTTTGTCGCGCATCAGGCCGGAGAATCGTGCCTGTTCGGTAATCAATTGTTCTTCGTAATCGTCCTTGTCCAGGCGCAGGGTCAAATCCAGGCTGTCGAGCAGGCTCAGTTGATCGACATGGATCGGCAACGGCGCGGCATTGACCTTGGAAGGATGGACCTTGTGTCGCTTCAGGGCGCTTTGCAGGCCTTCGAGCAGGATCTTGCCCACCGCCAGGCTGCGGTAATGCGGGTCCACCCCTTCGATCACATGCCAGGGCGCATAGTCGCGGCTGGTACGGCGCAACACGCGTTCGCCGTATTTCACGAACTTGTCGTAGGTTTGCGATTGCTGCCAGTCCAGCGGACTGATGCGCCAACTGTGCAGCGGGTCATCCGCCAGGGCCTTGAGCCGCGCCTTCATTTGCTTCTTGGAGAGGTGGAACCAGAACTTGAAGATCAGCGCGCCTTCGTCGCAGAGCATTTTTTCAAAGCGCTCGGACTGGTTGATGACCTGATCCAGCACCGGGTCCTTGAACAAGCCATGCACCCGGCCTTGCAGCATCTGGCTGTACCAGTTGCCGAAGAAAATCCCCATGCGGCCCTTGGCCGGAAGCATCCGCCAGTAGCGCCAGGCCGGTGGCCGCGCCAGCTCTTCGTCGGTCTGCTGATCGAACGTGCGGACCTCGATCAAGCGTGGGTCCATCCATTCGTTGAGCAACTTGACCGTCTCGCCCTTGCCGGCGCCTTCGATGCCATTGATCAGGATGATCACCGGGAAGCGGCGTTGCTGGTGCAGTTCGAACTGCGCTTCGAGCAGGGCTTCACGCAGGGCTGGTTCTTCGGCTTCGTAGGTTTCTTTGTCGATGGCGTGACCGATTTCGGCGGATTCGAACATGGATGGCTCCCTTTCCAGATTGAGCAAGACTAGCGGATTGAGTGGTTTCCGCAGGAGAAATCCCTGACTTCCCAGCAACGACGTTTCCTGTAGCAGCTGCCGAAGGCTGCGTTCGATCGCGCAGCGGTCGTAAATCCTGAGTTCACGTTTTACCTGAAAAATGCATCGGCTGTTTTTGCGACCGCTGCGCGATCGAACGCAGCCTTCGGCAGCTGCTACAGATTTTCAGCGAATCTGCGAGCGCATGCGTTGCCATGGATCAAGCACCACCCCGGCGATCGGCTAGAATGGCCGCCTTGCCGTTGCCGAGCCTGCCATGAAACCTGTATTGCCCCACGCCCAGCTCGACTGGGACGACCAAGGGCTCCCGCGTTCGCGGGTGTTCGATGATGTGTATTTCTCCGACCTGTCGGGGCTGGACGAAACCCGCTACGTGTTCCTCGAACAGAACGCTTTGCGTGAACGCTTTGCCGCGCTGCCGGCGAGCGGTCGACTGGTGATTGGCGAGACCGGTTTCGGCACCGGGCTGAATTTCCTTTGCGCCTGGCAGCTGTTCGAACAGCACGCGGTGGCGGGGGCGCGACTGCATTTTGTCAGTGTCGAAAAGTACCCGCTGAGCCTGCCCGACCTGCAGCGCGCCCTGGCCTTGTGGCCGGAACTCAAGCCGTTTGCCGATCAATTGCTGACGCAATACGTCGCGATCCATCCAGGCTTCCAGCGCCTGGTGCTGGACAACGGCCGCGTGACCTTGACCCTGCTGATCGGCGATGCGCTGGAACAATTGCCACAACTCGACGCGCAGATCGACGCCTGGTTTCTCGACGGTTTTGCCCCGGCGAAAAACCCCGACATGTGGACCGCCGAGCTGTTCGCCGAACTGGCACGCCTGGCGGCCCCCGGCTCGACCATCAGCACCTTCACCAGCACAGGTTGGGTTCGCCGCCTGTTGAATGCCGCAGGCTTCAAGATGAAGCGCACGCCCGGCATCGGCCACAAATGGGAGATCCTGCGAGGCGTTTTTCTTGGCTGGCCGGAAGAAGTCCCGGCGCCCGCCGCAGTCAAACCATGGTTCGCACGTCCGACGCCATTGACCGGCGAACGTCGGGCACTGGTGATTGGCGCCGGCCTGGCCGGTTGCGCCACGGCCGCCAGTCTCGCCGCGCGGGGTTGGCAAGTCAGCCTGCTGGAGCGTCACGATGCGCTGGCGCAAGAAGCCTCGGGCAATCCACAGGGCGTGCTTTATCTCAAGCTTTCGGCCCATGGCACCGCGTTGTCGCAATTGATTGTCAGTGGTTTCGGTCACACCCGACGCTTGCTCGAACAGCTGCAACGGGGCATCGACTGGGACGATTGCGGGGTCTTGCAACTGGCCTTCAATGCCAAGGAAGCCGAACGCCAGGCGCAATTGGCCGCCGCCTTTTCGCCAGACCTGGTGCACTTGCTCGATCAACCGCAAGCCCAGGCTCAGGCCGGGATCGCCCTGGAGCACGGCGGATTATTTTTCCCGGAGGGCGGCTGGGTTCACCCGCCGGCGTTGTGCCATTGGCAAGCATCTTCAGCGAACATCCAGTGGCTGCCCCATCGCGATGTCCTGGAACTGCGCAAAGTTGATGATCAGTGGCAGGCTTGGGACGGTGATGATTTGCTGGCCAGTGCTACCGTGGTGATCCTGGCCGGCGCCGCCGAGATCAAACGTTTCCCTCAAAGCGCCGAGCTGCCCCTCAAACGCATTCGTGGCCAGATCACTCGGTTGGCGCAAACACCGGAAAGCCAGAGCCTGGCCACCGTCGTCTGCGCCGAAGGCTATGTGGCGCCGGCTCGACTGGGCGAACACACCCTCGGCGCCAGCTTCGACTTCAAGAGCGACGACCTGACCCCGACCCTCGCCGAACACCTCGGCAACCTGGCTTTGCTGGAGGAAATTTCCCCCGACCTGGCCAGGCGGCTGCATGCACAGGAATTGGACCCGCAACTGCTTGAAGGACGCGCCGCGTTCCGCTGCACCAGCCCGGACTACCTGCCGATCGTTGGCCCGCTGGCCGAATCAGCAGCCTTCGCCGATGCCTACGCCGTACTGGGCAAGGACGCCCGGCAAGTACCGGATATTCCCTGCCCCTGGCTTGAGGGTTTTTACGTCAACAGCGGCCACGGCTCTCGCGGTTTGATCACCGCGCCACTGTCGGGTGAATTGCTCGCGGCATGGATCGAAAACGAACCGCTGCCCCTGCCCAGAATGGTTGCCGAAGCCTGCCATCCCAACCGTTTTGCCGTGCGCCAATTGGTCCGCGGAAAAGTCTGACGCCGCGCCTTATAACTTATCGGTCTAAAACTCCAGGGATTCAGCCGGGTCAGTTTCTGAGTACCCGCCGTTTTTGGCGCGGTATCGATTGACCCTCCCCAACGGAAAAACCGGTAAGGAATTTATGTGCGGATTAGCTGGCGAGTTACGCTTTGATCATCAACCTGCGGACCTCGCGGCCGTTGAACGAATCACCCATCACCTGGCCCCACGCGGCCCTGACGCATGGGGCTTTCATGCCCAAGGGCCGATTGCCCTGGGCCATCGTCGCCTGAAAATCATGGACCTGTCGGACGGCTCGGCGCAGCCGATGATCGACAACCAACTGGGCTTGTCCCTGGCCTTCAACGGCGCGATCTACAACTTCCCGGAACTGCGCACCGAGCTTGAAAGCCTCGGTTATGCGTTCTATTCCGGTGGTGACACCGAAGTGCTGCTCAAGGGTTATCACGCCTGGGGCGAAGCACTGCTACCCAAACTCAACGGCATGTTCGCCTTCGCCATCTGGGAGCGCGATGCCCAACGCCTGTTCATCGCCCGCGACCGTCTCGGCGTGAAGCCGCTGTACCTGTCGCGCACCGGTCAGCGCCTGCGCTTTGCCTCGGCACTGCCGGCGTTGCTCAAGGGCGGCGACATCAACCCGATCCTCGACCCGGTGGCACTCAATCATTATCTGAATTTCCACGCCGTGGTCCCGGCACCGCGCACCTTGCTGGCCGGCATCGAAAAACTGCCACCGGCGACCTGGATGCGCATCGAAGCCGATGGCACCACTGAGCAGAAAATCTGGTGGACCCTGCCCTACGGCCCACACGCCGACGAGATGAATCTGACACTCGAAGACTGGCGTGACCGCGTACTCGACAGCACCCGTGACGCGGTGGCGATCCGTCAACGTGCGGCAGTCGACGTCGGGGTGCTGCTGTCGGGCGGTGTCGATTCGAGCCTGCTGGTCGGCCTGTTGCGTGAAGTCGGCGTGGAAAACCTGTCGACCTTCTCCATCGGTTTCCAGGATGCCGGCGGCGAGCGCGGCGACGAGTTCCAGTATTCGGACCTGATCGCCAAGCACTACGGCACCCAGCATCACCAATTGCGCATCGACGAAAAAGAAATTATCGAGCAATTGCCCGCGGCATTCCGCGCCATGAGCGAACCGATGGTCAGCCATGACTGCATCGCGTTCTATCTGCTGTCCCGTGAAGTGGCCAAGCACTGCAAAGTGGTGCAGAGCGGCCAAGGCGCGGACGAGTTGTTCGCCGGGTATCACTGGTATCCACAAGTCGACGGCGCCGAAGATCCGTACACCGCCTATCGCGATGCCTTTTTCGACCGCAGCTACGACGACTACGCCGCCACCGTGCAGCCGAAATGGCTGACAGCGAATGACGCTGCTGGTGACTTCGTGAAGGAACATTTCGCACAACCCGGCGCCGATGCCGCGGTGGACAAAGCCCTGCGCCTGGACAGCACGATCATGCTGGTGGACGACCCGGTCAAACGCGTCGACAACATGACCATGGCCTGGGGCCTGGAAGCGCGCACACCGTTTCTCGACTATCGCCTGGTGGAATTGTCGGCGCGCGTGCCGGGCAAATTCAAACTGCCCGATGGCGGCAAGCAGGTCTTGAAAGAAGCGGCGCGGCTGGTGATTCCGAGTGAAGTGATCGATCGCAAGAAAGGCTACTTCCCGGTCCCCGGCCTGAAGCATTTGCAAGGCGATACGCTGAACTGGGTGCGCGAACTGCTGCTCGATCCGAGTCAGGATCGCGGCCTGTTCAACCCGGCGATGCTCGACCGTCTGCTGACCGATCCACAAGGTCAATTGACCCCGTTGCGCGGTTCCAAGCTGTGGCAATTGGCGGCGCTGAACCTGTGGCTCAGCGAACAAGGAATCTGATCGATGAAACCCCACGCCACGGCCTACAGCCAACGCTTGTTGCGCGGTCAGGCGCCCTCTTACGAACGCTTGCAGGCGCGCCTGGCCGAAGACGGCAGTGAATTGGGCGCTGCACCCATCGCCGTGCATTGCGGTTGGGGCCGGTTGCTGATCGGCCATACCTTTCCGGATGCGGCGAGCCTGGCCCAAGAGCTGCTCAACGAGCACACCGGTGAACGCGACATCGCCCTGTACGTGGCTGCGCCTCAGCAAGTGCTGGGGCTGGAACCGGCCCAGTTGTTTCTCGACCCGTCCGACACCTTGCGCCTGTGGTTCAGCGATTACCGCCAGTCGACTCGGGTGTTTCGCGGCTTTCGCATTCGCCGGGCCCAGAGCGACGCGGACTGGCAGGCGATCAATCAGCTGTATCTGTTGCGCGGCATGCTGCCGATCGATGCGAGCCTGCTGACGCCGCGTCATCAGGGCGGGCCCGTCTATTGGCTGGCCGAAGATGAGGACAGCGGTGCGATCATCGGCAGCGTCATGGGCCTCAATCACCACACGGCGTTCAACGATCCGGAAAATGGCAGCAGCCTGTGGTGCCTGGCAGTCGATCCGCAATGTTCGCGTCCGGGTGTCGGTGAAGTGCTGGTGCGACATTTGATCGAACACTTCATGAGCCGTGGGCTGAGTTACCTGGACCTGTCGGTGCTGCACGACAACCGGCAGGCGAAAAGCCTTTACGCCAAGCTGGGGTTTCGCAACCTGTCGACCTTCGCGATCAAGCGCAAGAACTGCATTAATCAGCCGTTGTTTCTCGGCCCGGGTCCCGAAGCCGAGTTCAATCCTTATGCACGGATCATCGTCGAGGAAGCGCACCGTCGCGGCATCGAAGTGCAAGTCGATGACGCCGATGCCGGCCTGTTCACCTTGATCCATGGCAGTCGCCGCGTACGTTGCCGTGAATCCCTCAGCGACCTGACAAGCGCTATCAGCATGACGTTGTGCCAGGACAAAAGCCTGACGCACAAAGTGCTCAAGGCCGCCGGTTTGAACCTGCCGGCGCAGCAACTGGCCGGTAATGCCGACGACAACCTGGCGTTTCTCGACGAGCACGAACGGGTCGTGGTCAAACCGCTGGATGGCGAACAAGGCCAAGGCGTCGCGGTGGATTTACGGAGCATCGAAGAGGTCCAGCAAGCCATCGAATCCGCCCGCCAGTTCGACAGTCGCGTGCTGCTGGAGAGTTTCCACGAAGGCCTCGACTTGCGGATTGTGGTGATCGGTTTTGAGGTGGTCGCCGCGGCGATTCGTCGTCCGGCAGAAGTGGTCGGTGATGGCCAGCATTCCATCGGTGCGCTGATCGAAGCGCAGAGCCGGCGTCGTCAGGCGGCTACCAGCGGAGAAAGCAAAATCCCGCTGGATCACGAGACCGAGCGCACCTTGAAGGCGGCGGGTTTTGACTACAACAGCATTCTGCCGGCGGGCGAGCATCTGTTCGTACGGCGTACGGCGAACCTTCATACCGGCGGGATTCTTGAGGATGTGACGGCGATCCTGCATCCAACCTTGGTGGATGCGGCGGTGCGCGCGGCGCGGGCGCTGGACATTCCAATGGTCGGGCTCGACCTGATGGTGCCTGCCGCCGATCAACCGGAGTATGTGTTTATCGAAGCCAATGAGCGCGCCGGACTGGCCAACCACGAACCGCAGCCGACGGCCGAGCGGTTTGTGGATTTGTTGTTTCCGCACAGTCAACCGGCGGCTTAGCCCCCCCTTCCTGATCGTTCCCACGCTCTGCGTGGGAATGCAGCCAGGGACGCTCTGCGTCCCAAAAGCGGACGCGGAGCGTCCAGTGAGGCATTCCCACGCGGAGCGTGGGAACGATCAACGCTTAACTCATCAGGAGTTTCCATGACCAGCAACATTCCCGAACCGGATCTGAACTACCTGCAAAAAGTCCTGCTGGAAATGCTCGCCATTCCCAGCCCGACCGGGTTCACCGATACCATCGTGCGTTACGTCGCCGAACGGCTTGAAGAGCTGGGCATTCCCTTTGAGATGACCCGCCGCGGCACGATCCGCGCCACCCTCAAGGGCAAGAAGAACAGTCCCGACCGCGCAGTCTCCGCTCACCTCGACACCATCGGCGCAGCGGTTCGCGCGATCAAGGACAACGGTCGCCTGACCCTGGCGCCTGTCGGTTGCTGGTCCAGCCGTTTTGCCGAGGGCAGCCGGGTCAGCCTGTTTACCGACAACGGCGTGATTCGAGGCAGCGTGTTGCCGCTGATGGCTTCCGGGCATGCGTTCAATACCGCCGTGGATGAAATGCCGATCAGCTGGGATCACATCGAACTGCGCCTGGACGCCTATTGCGCCACGCGTGCCGATTGCGACTCCCTGGGGATCAGCGTCGGTGACTTTGTCGCCTTCGACCCTTTACCGGAGTTCACCGAAAGCGGCCACATCAGCGCCCGTCATCTCGACGACAAGGCTGGCGTTGCCGCATTGCTGGCGGCGCTCAAAGCGATCGTCGACAGCGGCCAAGAGCTGATGATCGACTGTCATCCGCTGTTCACCATCACCGAGGAAACCGGTAGTGGCGCGGCGGCGGCATTGCCGTGGGACGTCAGCGAATTCGTCGGCATCGACATTGCCCCGGTCGCACCGGGTCAGCATTCCAGCGAACACGCGGTGAGCGTGGCGATGCAGGATTCCGGCGGGCCTTACGACTATCACCTGTCGCGACATCTGCTGCGCCTGGCCAGTGACAACGAGTTGCCGGTGCGCCGTGACCTGTTTCGCTATTACTTCAGCGATGCCCATTCGGCGGTCACTGCCGGGCATGACATTCGCACCGCCCTGCTCGCCTTCGGCTGCGACGCCACTCACGGCTACGAACGCACCCACATCGACAGCCTCGCCGCCCTCAGCCGCCTGCTCGGCGCCTATATTCTGAGCCCGCCGGTGTTTGCCAGCGATGCACAACCGGCCAAGGGGTCGCTGGACCGGTTCAGTCATCAGATCGAACATGAGACACAGATGGAAAGCGACACGCGGGTGCCGTCGGTGGATAGCCTGGTGGGGCAGCGCTCCGAAAGCTGAGTCTTGCTTGAGATAGGCTGTGATTGAAAGATTGCCATCGCGAGCAGGCTCGCTCCCACAGGAGTACGCGGTCACCTGTGGGAGTGAGCCTGCTCGCGATGGCGTCAGACCAGACAACTCAAAACCCCAGGCTAGCCGCAACCTCCCATTCGCCGTAGCATCGCGCCATTGTTTAGCCGAGGTGCCTATGCTGATCCCCCACGACCAACTTGAAGTCGACACCCTCACCCGCCTGATCGAGGATTTCGTGACCCGTGACGGTACGGACAATGGCGATGACACGCCGCTGGAAACCCGTGTTCTGCGTGTTCGCCAGGCATTGACCAAGGGCCAGGCGCTGATTGTCTTCGACCCGGAAAGCGAACAATGCCAGTTGATGCTCAAACACGATGTGCCCAAGCACTTGTTCGACTGAGATCTCAGCGCCCTTTGTTTTTCGCCAGTTTGACCTGGATGCGGTCGTAGACCTCGGACCGGTGCACGTTGACGTTTTGCGGCGCTTCGACGCCGAAACGCACACTGCCGCCGTTGACGGCAAGAACGCGCACGGAAATGTTGTCACCGATGGAAATCAACTCGCCCACAACGCGACTGAGTACAAGCATGGCATTCGTCCTTCAGGGGTATCGGACCCTGACGATGCCCTGCACTCGGAGGGTCTTCAATGGGATTACGGCAAATCAGTCCCGCCCTACAGCCCCTTCCGAACAGTTCCTATGGAAACGTCTGACAAACCGGTTGAATGAAGGACCGATCCTTCAGGAAGCGGAGAATCGCGGGCCGAAAAGGATGACGCTAGCCCCGATCACACACAGCGCCACCCCGAGCCAGTCCGAGCCCAGCGGACGAATCCGCTCGACCACCGCCAGCCAGCCGATCGACGCGATGATGTAGATGCCACCGTAAGCGGCATAGGCGCGACCGGCGTAGGTCGCTTCGATGCGGGTCAGCAGCAGCGCGAACAAGGTCAGACTGAGCAGCGCGGGCACGACCCACCAGGCACTTTTCCCCTGGCGCAGCCACATCCAGAAGGCAAAACAGCCGGCGATTTCGAACAGCGCGGCGAGGAAAAACCACAGGTAATTGAGCATGCAAACGTCTCGCGAGGATGGCCGATGGCGGCCACCCTAACGACGGTATTGCGTACGGGCAAGTTCAGCCTGCGGTTTGTTTGGCCTTGGCGCGCATTTTGTCGGCCATGGCGGTCATTTCGTCGTAGAGCAGTTGCGGGTTCTTCTGCTTGAGCGCCCAGGCCATGCGGCCCTGTTCGTGAGGCAGGATCATGAATTCGCCGGCGGCAACGTGCTGATAGATGTAGTCGGCAATGTCGGTTGCGGTGATCGGCGAGCTTTCCAGCAACTTGCCGACCTGGGCTTTCATGGCCGGCGTCGGGCCACGGAAGGAGTCCAGCAAATTGGTCTGGAAGAATGACGGGCACACCACATGCACGTCGATTTCCTGCTGCGCCAGCTCCACCAGCAGGCTTTCGGACAACGCCACCACGCCAGCCTTGGCCACGTTGTAGTTGCTCATGGCCGGGCCTTGCATCAGGGCGGCCATCGACGCGATGTTGATGATCTTGCCTTGGCTTTTTTCCAGCAGCGGCAGGAAGGCCTTGCAGCCCTTGACCACGCCCATCAGGTTGATCGCGATCTGCCAGTCCCAGTCTTCCAGGGACAGTTCACTGAAAAACCCGCCCGAGGCAACGCCGGCGTTGTTGACGATGACATCGATGCCCCCGAATTTCTCGTCGCAGGCTTGGGCGAACGCGGTCAGCTGGCTGTAATCGCGCACGTCGCAACGCTGGATAAAACCGTCGCCGCCGGCTTCTCGAACCAATTTCAGGGTTTCCTGCAGACCGGGTTCGCTGACATCCGACAAGGCCAGCTGCCAGCCTTCACGCGCCCAGCGCAGCGCGATTTCGCGACCCAAGCCCGAGCCCGCGCCAGTGATCATCATGCGATTTTGCATAGCAAACAGCCTTGTTGTTCCGGGGAAGATGCAGCGAGTGTAGCGAAGGACTATGCCCGATCCACGCTCCATCAGATTGCTGAATGGCCCGAGCAAACCGTGGCAGCGCCTGAACCAACTTGTGCAATAAAAAACGAAATAAGCCTTTCTTCGAAAAACATTAAAAAAACTTGGAATTTTCTTTCATTCACTACAGTCGGATTTTGTAAGCAGCCCGGATTTACAGCAGCCCGGCTGACCGTTAAACGCCAGGTAATTCCAGAACACTTCCAACAAGGAAATAGATATGGGCACAATTCTAATCATTATTCTGATCCTCCTGCTGATAGGTGGCTTACCGGTCTTCCCACACTCCAGAAGTTGGGGTTATGGCCCGTCGGGTATCATCGGCGTGGTGTTGGTGGTGCTGTTGATCCTGCTGTTGCTCGGCAAGATATAAAGGTTTAACAGGCAAAAAAAAGAGGCCCTTTTCAAGGGCCTCTTTTTATTGCATCACGACTTAGTCCGGCGTGCCGTCAACCACACCGGCGGTGTTGTCGATCAGGCTTTTGGTCGCCGTTTGCAGGAACGCTTCGAGCTTGAGCTTCAGCTCAGCGGTACGCGGCGCATCCGGAACGATCTCGGCGTGAGGGGTGGCGCCCAGTTCGTACTGGTACATTTTCGGCGCCATTTCCTTTTCCTTCGGCAGCACCAGAATCTGATCTGCCGTGATGATGGCGGTGGTCTGCTCGCTACCCGACGGCTTGATCACACCGAAACCGGTGTCGCCTTCAGGCAGGTTGAGCAAATCGCGGCCCCAGCACTGATGACGCACTTCACCACCAATACGGCCCATGATGGTTGGCACGATGTCGATCTGCGTGCCCACGGTATGGTCCCGCTCGCCGAACTTTTCCTGGATGCCCGGTGCGATCATCAGCATCGGTACGTTGAAGCGGCCCAGGTCCATTTCGGTGATCTGACGCTCGTTGCCAAAACCGTGGTCGCCGACGATCACAAACAGGGTTTCCTTGAAATACGGCTCCTTGCGGGCCTTTTCAAAGAACTGGCCGAGCGCCCAGTCCGCATAACGCATGGCGGTCAAATGCTCGTTCAGGCTACCGCGATCGGTCACGGGCTCAACCGGCAATGGCGTCGGCAAGGCGTATGGCGTGTGGTTGGACAGGGTTTGCAGCAGCGCATAGAACGGCTTGCCGTTTTCCCGCGCCTTGAGCTCAGTCAG
This sequence comes from Pseudomonas sp. FW305-20, assembly GCF_058788075.1. NCBI lineage: Bacteria > Pseudomonadati > Pseudomonadota > Gammaproteobacteria > Pseudomonadales > Pseudomonadaceae > Pseudomonas > Pseudomonas sp. FW305-20. Next base: position 100,725 of record NZ_JBYTAJ010000009.1, read on the forward strand.
ACCTCGGTCGAACATGTCCTGGTCGGACACGCCCCAGGTCGGATCGGAGAACACCGGGTTCACGAAGTCGTTGCGCCCAATGAAGTTGGTCATGCCCTGGTTGCTGAAGAAACCCGACTGGTTATCCCAGGCGAAGTCGCCGTTGTAGACGTACACGTCGTCATAGTCACGGGCACTGAGCAATTGCGGCAGGCCGGACAGCTTGTGGCTGCCTTCCGGCGTCTGCATCAGGTATTCGAAACCCGGCAGGTTCGGGAAGCAGGCCATGGTGGCGAACATACCCTGGTGGGTATGGGTGCCGTTGGAGAAGAAGCGGTCGAACATCAGGCCTTCCTTCGACAGTTTGTCGAGGTACGGCGTGATGTTGCCCGGTGCACCCAAGGCGCCAACCGAGTGACCGGCCATGCTTTCCATCAGGATCACGACGACGTTCTTGATCGGCAGGGTCTTGTCGGACGGCGGCGTGTAATCGCGACGCACGGCTGCGGTTTGGGCATCCACCAGCTTGTCGTCCGCCATCACCAGCATGTCACGCACCACTTTCTGCGCTTCAGGCTGTGGCAGGGTGGCCTTCCAGATATTGTCGCGATCTTCGGACATCCGGCTCTTGGCCGCGGCGACCAACGACAAAGTGCCGTTAAGGCCTAACTGGTTGGCGAAGTTCGAATCGGTGGTGTAGACGTCACCCCAACGCATTGGCGGGCCCTGGCGCAAGGTGCCACGAGCGGCGACCACGCAGACCAGCAGGCAGACGACAAACACCGCGATGCGTGAGTACCACGGGGCGACCTTGCGCGTACCGATACTGCCGCCGCTGAAGGGGCCACGAGGCCGGGTGGCGCGGTCGGCGCCCTTGAATGCCAGGGTCAGGATCAACGTGCCCACGGCCCAGGCCAGCAGGTAGCGAACCACCGGAAAACCGTACCAGAGCATGCTCATCACGGTTTTCGGGTCTTCTTTTACATATTGGAAGACCAAGCCGTTGAGGCGCTGGTGGAACTCGCGGTAGAAGTCCATCTCCATCAGGCCGAGGAACAGGGCGATGCTCGAGGCAATGGTCAGCCAGAACCGGAAGAATCCGCGTGCGGACATCGCCCGGGCGCTGAACAGCGCCAGCAGCAATGGAATGCTGAGGTAGACCACCAGGCGCAGGTCGAAACGCAGACCGTTGGCGAACGCTTCGAGAAAGGTCGAGGCCGGGGTGTCGAGGATCATCTCGCGGTTGTAAACCAGCAGCGCAACGCGCAACAGGCTGAACATGACCATCATGACCAGGGCACACAGCAGCGTGTAGGCCAGATGCGATTTGACGGTCGGTTGCAGCAGGCGACTAGAAGCTCGCTGCTGACTCAGGGCGTCCGGGTTTGCCATGTCGTTTTAGGACCCATTGGAAGTTGAAGTTTCAAAAAAATACAGCGGCGCCTTGCCCTCTGTTGGCCTGTACTCGGCCCCGGGGCTTGCGCGGTGCGCAAATGTTGCACGATCAAACGCGGCATTGCCATTGATTACTGTCCGGCATGCCTGGCGCGGGCGAATTGTCTTGGAGACGTTGTGAAAATTTCGTGCAACGTATATTCGGATACAAAATAAAGTCTCCCGCTCCGAATGCCCGTTAGTTTGATCGTTCCCACGCTCTGCGTGGGAATGCATCCCGTGACGCTCCGCGTCACCAGTGCGCAGGACTTACGCCTTGCGTCAACAGCGAAATGCGGAGCGTCCCCGGCGGCGTTCCCACGCAGAGCGTGGGAATGATCAGATGTACGCGCAAGCTTTGAGGAAACAGGGGCCCACGGAGCAGGACCGGAGCGAGGGCATGCCGAACCTGGGCGTGGCACCGACCGAAAGGGGCAAGAGCCCTTGGTTACTTGGGACTTTTCCAAGTGACCCGCCGTAAGGGCGGAACCGCCAGCCGCCGTTACCGCAAAAACGGATATGCCCCCGATTAAATAAACCGCCCCACCAAAATAGAAAACGCCCCAAACAAGTCAGGGCGTTTTATCAAAAGAGCAATTATTTCTCAGCGCGTTCTTTCAGAGCTTTCAAGGTATTAAACGGCGCATCCACCACAAACTTGTTGGCAACCATCGACGGAATGCTACCGCCCGGCTCGGTATGCACCTGATAAGTCACTTCAATCTGATCGCCCTTGGGCACAAACTTCCAGAACCCATCAATCTTGGTCACCCGCACAAAGCCTTTTTCTTCAGGAAGGTACGTCGGCACACCTTCAAGTTTGCGAGTCAGACTGCCATCGGCGCCTTCGGTGGTGGTGACATGCAACACCGAGTCACGCGCGGTAACCGGCCAAGGCGTATTGAACTGAGTGTAGGTCCAGCTCTGATTGCCCTCATGCTTAAGCAATTTCTGAGTCTTGCAGTCGTGAATCCAGGCACAGGCGCCAGGCACGTCTTCCTGCAGGGCACGCAGTTTGGCCATGGTGGTCTTCATCAGGGTGACGCCCTGGTAAGCCTTGTAATCGGAGCCAGCCACTTCACTCAAGGAAACCTTGATGCCGTCTTCGTTCTTGGCGACTTTCCAGTCTTCTGCCTGAGCGGCCGTGGAAGCCAGAAAAACCGTTAAACCACACAGCACAGCCATACGTTGCAGCGAACCCATAGTCTTATTCCTTATTGTTGAAAATCCGTTCGTTGAACACATCACGCCGCCGTCATTTCCTCCCACCAACCCAGCAATTTGATCGCTTCGTCACTGCTGCTCCCGCAGACTTCGACGTCGGCTTCGAACGCCGAACACACTGCTGGACGTTCCGGTTTGCCGAAAATGCCGCACAGGTTATCGACAGAGAGTTGTACGCAACGTTCTCCCGCGGGCTTGCCATTAGGCATGCCGGGGATCGGTGAACTGATGGAAGGGGCAATGCAACAGGCGCCACAGCCTTCACGGCATTTCATGACGACGAGCTCCTCGACGGGTGATGTGTTAAATGACGTGGCACAGAGTAACCGCTAAAACGTTTGTTTAAAATTGTCTGGGCCGGGGTTTTTCGCTTTAACGAGCGTGACTGACCAGTCTCCGACAAAGCGTCTGGCCAACAGGTCACGGACGGAAAGAAATTATCGCTTGAACTCGAATTCCAGGGCTGCGCCTTCGACCTCATGACGCTCTTCGTTGCGCAGTTGCAACTGCATTTCGTTGCTGATCAGCCTCCCGTTGAGCTGAAACGGGCCTGCCTTGTCACTGAACATTTGCGGCAATACTGCATCGTGCCGTGGCAACTCTACCGTACCGATCGGTTTCAGCTCCTCGGCCATGTCTTCGGGCAGGCTTAAATCCAGGTCGGCCGAAGGCAGCTTGGTTTTCGCGATCTCACTGGCGGTTTTGGACTTGGATGCAATTGGCGGTCGCTTTGTTGCCTTGGCCGCTTTCTTTTTGACCGGCGCGGCTTTCTTGACCGTTGCCGGTTTTTTCGACGTGGCGCTGGCTGCCGGTTTTTCTTGAACGGAAGCCGCCAATACACCTTCGGTCTGGAAGGTCATCAGCAGGCAGATCGATAGCCATACGGCGGGAAAAATCGGCTTCATGGACCCAACGGGGCAAACGGCAGGAGCCATATGCTCGCCTGTTGTACGCGACATGACAAGCTCGGGCAGGAATATCCTGCCCGCCCCCTCAAAAGCCGCCGACCATTTCCTGACAGAGCTGGGTGGCGAGCATGCCCAAGGTCATCAATGCACGTTCGGCTTCACGGTTCCAGGGTGTGCCGCAGTTCAGCCGAATGCAGTGGTTGAACTGCTCGGTGTTACTGAATATCAGCCCCGGCGCGATGCTAATGCCCTGCTGCAACGCACGAACGTGCAGCTCTTGCGTGTTGACCCGCCCCGGCAGGCTGACCCACAGAATGAAGCCGCCGGTCGGCCGGGTCATCTGCGTGCCTTCCGGGAAGTATTGCTGCACCGCCAACTGGAAAGCGCTGAGGTTCTTGCGGTATTCCTGACGGATGTAGCGCAAATGCCGGTCGTAACCACCATTTTCCAGATAAGCCGCGATGCCCATTTGGGTGACGCTGCAAGCCGAGTGGGTACTGAAGGTCTGCAAACGCTGGATTTCCTGCTGGTACTTGCCGGCAATCATCCAGCCGATCCGCACACCCGGCGACAGGGTTTTGGAGAAGCTGGAGCAATAGATCACCCGATCCAGCCGATCGTAGGCTTTAAGTGATTTGGTGCGACCCTGCTCGAACATCAGTTCGCCGTAGATATCGTCCTCGACAATCTGGATATCGAAATCCGAGGCCAGGCGCAGCAGTTGTTTCTGCCGCTCTTCGGGCATGGTGCCGCCCAATGGATTGCTCAGACGAGTGGTCAGCACCAGTGCCTTGATCGACCACTGGTTGGCCGCCAGCTGCAAAGCTTCGAGGCTCATGCCGGTGGCCGGATCGCTCGGAATCTCGATGACCTTGAGCCCCAGCAGGTCAGCCAGTTGCAGCAAACCGTAATAGGTTGGTGACTCGGCAGCGATCAAATCGCCCGGCCGGGTTAATACGCGCAGAGACATCTGCAAGGCATCAACGCAGCCGTGGGTAATCACCACTTCTGAGGGATCGACCACTACGCCGGCATCGCGCATGCGGATCGCCACTTGTCGGCGCAACGGTTCGAAACCCGGGCTGAACATGTAGCTGAACGCCCGCGGGCTATGGAAACGGGTGACTTTGGCCAGTTGCTGATGCAGCGCCCGCACCGGCAGGTAATCAACGCTCGGTACCGCCGCGCCCAAGGGAAACACACCCTCGCGGCGGGATTCGACCAGGACTTGTTGGATGATGCTGCTGCGGGTGACCAGACCTGGACGCTCGACCCGGGCGATGTCCGGTGTCGGCGCGGTCAGGGCCGGGGTCTGGTGCACGTAGTAACCGGACTGCGGCCGGGCGCGGATCAGCCCCTGATCCTCGAGGTTGGCGTAAGCCTGCAACACCGTCGCATGGCTGACATTGAGCTGCGAGCTCATCTTGCGCACCGATGGCACGCGCTCCCCCGGTTGATAGACGCCACGGCGGATGTCTTCGGCCAGTTGCTGAGCAATACGTTGGTAGAGCAAGAGATTGGTCATGACGCAGCACTCGATTTCACGGGCATTTTATTCTTGTGTGAAACAATACCGGAACAGTTTAGAAGTGTACTGGGACAGTTGCCACAATAGTCGACCGTACAGTGCAGTGTCAGCAAAAACTGTACTGTTTTTTGGCGTTGATCAGCAGGCGTAAAAAAACCCGGCGCTGACGGGCAGGCCGGGTTGTAGCAGCTGTCGAGTGAAACGAGGCTGCGATCTTTCCAGGCCCATTGAGTGTCAGGGGCAAGATCAAAAGATCACAGATTCCTACCGGGCAGCGCCGAGCTGGCCTTTTTCGTCAGAGAACACAATTTCCACCCGACGGTTCTGTGCACGTCCCCGCTCGGAGGCGTTCACGTCGACCGGATATTCATCACCGTAACCTTCGACCTGAATGCGTTTATCGTCGATACCCAAATCCATCAGCACGTCTGCCACCGATTGCGCACGGTCACGGGACAGCTTGAGATTTTCCTGCTTGCCACCGGTGCTGTCGGCATAACCTTCGATGCGCACTACGCGCTTGGGGTTGAGCTGCAGGAACTGCACGATCTTCAACACCACGCGGTTCGCCGAGTTTTTCAACTCCGCTTCGCCCGTGTCGAACAGCACATCGCCCAACGTCATCACCAGGCCGCGGTCAGTCTGAGTGGTCGCCAGTGCAACAATCTGTTCTTCGAGCCACTTGCCCTGCTGTTGCACGCTAAGCAGTTTGGACTCGCGCAGGGCCAGCTGCAGACGCTGACGCTCCAGTTCAAGCTTCGCCGCACGTTCTTCGTTGAGCACCTGATTGGTGTGTTCGCGCGCGATTTCGCTGTAGCGTTCACTCAGGTAAGCGTAATGCAGCACGTCCGATCCGCTGCCCCAATAGCTGGACAGACGATCGGCTCGGGCCAGCGACTCACCAGCGCGAATCACTTCCTTGGGCGCGATTCGCAGCACGTTGGAATCTTCCTTGACCTTCTGGAAGTCGGTACTGGCCTGCTGCAACGCGGCCTCGCTGTGCTGACCGGCACAACCATAGAGGCTGACGCAGCCTGCCAGGATCAAACCGCCCAAGGCTTTGGTCATGAGGCTCATTGGGCATCTCCCAGTTGCTTGCGCAGGCGAGTGATGCGGGTGTTGAGCACGTTCAACTGTTCCTCGCTCTTGAGGGTCAGAACCCGGGCTTCGGCCAGACGCGCGTCCAGCTCGGCCTGCTCAGCCCGCATGCGCGCGTTCTTGAAGGATTGGTCGTTCATGCTGCCCTTGGCGCGGTTGAACTTGTCTTCGGCCAGTTTCATTTCCGGCACGTCGGCGGCGGTGGCGCCCACGGCCTTGGCCTGCTCTAGTGCCCGTTCGGTCAGGCGCATTTGTTCATTCGGCGCCGGATCGGCTGCACAACCCGCCAGAGCCAGAACGGCCAGGGCAGCGAAAAAAGGTCGGATACTCACTAAAAATCCCTACTGTTTTGGGGTACTGACAGATGGTTGCTGCGGCTGTGAGAGCTGCGCCTTCCAGCGCTCGATGTTGCGTTGCAGCACGGCTTCCGTCAGTCCGGACGCGGGCAATTCTGTCATCTTTTTCGCCAGCTGTCCGCGCAACCACGGATCGTTGCAGGCGGAGTTGTGGGAAACCGCGAGGAACAGGCCGGGTTTGTCGATCGGTTGTGGACGGGCGATCAGGTCGTTGGCCAGATTAAGTGTCTGCGCAGCCGTCAAGCCCGAGTAGCGTCCGGCGAGGACAAATTCCACCTCACCCAGAAGCAATTTCTGAAAGGCCTGGGTGAGGTTAGGCGTACGTGCGAGGGTCAATTGCTGCTCGGCGAACACGCCAAATGCCGGTGTCATACGAGACTTTTCCGACAATGCGCCGGGATGACCGTGAAGGTCCTGCGCTTCGTTGTAGACCAGCGTCGAGTCTTTGCGGGTCCAGACCAGGTAATCGTTTTCCAGTAATGGAGGATGAATGTAATCCAGAGTGTCCAGTTCGCTGACCGTCAATGACGCATCCGCCAGCATGTCCATTCGCCCACTGCGCACTTCATCCAGAGCCTGGGAACGTTTGCCGGCGTAAAGCAATTCGACCTTGATCCCCAACTCCCCCGCCACTTGCTGCAACAGATCAGCACTGGCGCCGATCAGATGCTTGGGGTTTTGCGGGTCTTGCCACAGGTACGGCGGCGCGTCCGGGCTGCCAGTCACCACCAGACGCTCGCACTTGCCCGCAGCGACGGACAACGCCGGCAATACCGTCAGCCCCAGCAGCAATGACCAGCCGTAAACGCGGCGCAGATCCATGGCGACACTCTCCCACTCAAATCCGGAACAAAAAAAAAGCCCGACCAAAAGGTCGGGCTCTTTATAAGTCAGGCCGCTGGATTAGACCAGCTTCTCGAACTCAGGGATTGCTTCGAACAGGTCTGCCACCAGGCCGTAATCGGCCACCTGGAAGATCGGCGCTTCTTCGTCCTTGTTGATCGCAACGATCACTTTGGAGTCTTTCATGCCGGCCAGGTGCTGGATCGCGCCGGAGATACCGACGGCGATGTACAGCTGTGGCGCAACGATCTTGCCGGTCTGACCGACCTGCATATCGTTCGGTACGAAACCTGCGTCGACCGCGGCGCGCGAAGCACCGACGGCAGCGCCCAGCTTGTCGGCCAGGGCGTACAGGTGTTTGAAGTTGTCGCCGTTCTGCATGCCGCGGCCGCCGGAAACGACGATCTTGGCAGCGGTCAGTTCCGGACGATCGGACTTGGCCAGCTCTTCACCGACGAAGCTGGAGATGCCCGCGTCGTGAGCAGCTGCAACGGCTTCAACCGAAGCCGATCCACCTTCAGCAGCAACCGGGTCGAAACCGGTAGCACGCACGGTGATCACTTTGACCGCAGCGTTCGATTGAACGGTGGCGATGGCGTTACCGGCATAGATCGGGCGCTTGAAAGTGTCAGCGCTTTCGACCGAGATGATCTCGGAGATCTGGTCAACGTCCAGTGCAGCGGCAACGCGCGGCAGGATGTTTTTGCCGTTGGAAGTAGCGGCAGCCAGGATGTGGCTGTAGCTCTTACCCAACTCGGCCACCAGCGGCGCGACGTTTTCCGGCAGCTGATGCGCGTAAGCGGCATTGTCAGCTGACAGGACTTTGCTCACACCAGCGATTTTCGCCGCTGCTTCAGCCACGGCGCCAGCGCCCTGACCTGCAACCAGAACGTGGATGTCACCACCGATTTTAACGGCGGCAGCGACGGTGTTCAGCGTGGCCGGGGCCAGCACTTTGTTGTCGTGTTCAGCAATAACCAAGATAGTCATTTAGATTACCTTCGCTTCGTTTTTCAGTTTCTCGACCAGTTCAGCCACCGACTTGACCTTGATACCCGCGCTGCGTGCAGCTGGCGCTTCGACTTTCACGGTCTTGTTGGTAGAGGCGGTGGAAACGCCCAAAGCGTCCGGAGTCAGCACTTCGAGAGGCTTCTTCTTGGCTTTCATGATGTTTGGCAGGGACGCGTAGCGCGGCTCGTTCAAACGCAGGTCGGTGGTGACGATGGCCGGCAGTTTCAGGGAAACCGTCTGCGCGCCGCCGTCGACTTCACGAGTCACGGCAACGCTGTCGCCGCTGATTTCGACTTTGGAGGCGAACGTGCCCTGACCGTAGCCGCTCAGTGCCGCAAGCATCTGGCCGGTCTGGTTGTTGTCGCTGTCGATAGCCTGTTTGCCAAGGATCACCAGCTGAGGCTGTTCCTTGTCGACAACAGCCTTGAGCAGCTTGGCAACAGCCAGCGAAGTCAGGTCTTCAGCGGATTCGACGAGGATGGCACGGTCGGCACCCAGAGCCAGCGCGGTGCGCAGTTGCTCTTGAGCGGTGGACGGGCCGATGGAGACGACGACGATTTCAGTCGCAACACCTTTCTCTTTCAGGCGTACGGCTTCTTCCACTGCGATTTCGCAGAACGGGTTCATCGACATCTTGACGTTGGCGAGGTCGACGCCGGAATTGTCCGCCTTGACGCGAACCTTGACGTTGTAGTCCACAACGCGTTTGACAGCTACAAGAACCTTCATGGATTCCTCGTTACTCTCCGGTGAAAAGAAAGTCGCCTAGGCGAACCTGGCGGTTTGATGCTCATCGGCGCAAGGGCACCTCTAAAAACGCTGGCAAAGCTGTCAAGTGACAAGCGCTCACGATGAAGATGACCGTTCGTCAGTGGTGACTGACGAGTCATTCATTACCGTGGCGTGTAAACTGCGCGCCGGAACCTGCGCTGCGCATCACCTTGTACTGCCATCGCCCTGTCTTTAGAGGTGCTCTTGAAACCAACAGTCAGCCTACGGCGAGCGCAAAACCGACCGTATCTTGACCGGAACGCCTATTCCGGTCAATACGGCAAAATGGCCAGTCATAAGCCGCGTGACTTTGATTTCTCTGGCTTTGAGCCGATTCAAACAAACGTTTGTATTGGACGCTAGGAGTGGTGTAGATATAATGCGCCACCTTAGAGAGAAAGGTGGCTCATCGATTGTCCTCTTCCTGCATTGCGCAGGAATTCATGGATGCGACACCAAACCTCCAATTAGAAAAAAAACTGTTGAGCCTTGAGTAGGAGATAACCTGTGGAACGCGAATACATGGAATTCGACGTGGTCATCGTCGGTGCCGGCCCCGCTGGTCTTTCCGCCGCCTGCCGATTGAAGCAGAAGGCCGCCGAAGCCGGTAAGGAAATCAGCGTCTGCGTGGTCGAAAAAGGCTCCGAAGTCGGTGCTCACATCCTGTCCGGCGCCGTGTTCGAACCACGCGCCCTGAACGAATTGTTTCCTGACTGGAAAGAACTCGGCGCCCCGCTGAATACGCCAGTCACCCGCGACGACATCTTCGTTCTCAAGAACGCCGACAGCGCGCAGAAGATTCCTGACCTCTTTGTGCCCAAGACCATGCACAACGAAGGCAACTACATCATTTCCCTGGGCAACCTGTGCCGTTGGCTGGCCCAGCAGGCCGAGAACCTGGGCGTGGAAATCTACCCAGGCTTCGCCGCCCAGGAAGCACTGTTCGACGAGAACGGCGTAGTTCGCGGGATCATCACCGGCGACCTGGGCGTTGACCGCGAAGGCAACCCGAAGGAAGGCCTGTATACCCCAGGCATGGAACTGCGTGGCAAGTACACGCTGTTCGCCGAAGGTTGCCGCGGCCATATCGGCAAGCAACTGATCAAGCGCTTCAATCTCGACAGCGATGCCGACGCCCAGCACTACGGCATCGGCCTGAAAGAAATCTGGGAAATCGATCCGGCCAAGCATCAACCAGGCCTGGTGGTGCACACCGCCGGTTGGCCGCTGGACATCATGGGCACCGAGAACACCGGTGGCTCGTTCCTCTATCACCTGGAAAACAACCAGGTTGTAGTCGGCCTGATCGTCGATCTTTCCTACAGCAACACCTTCCTGTCGCCGTTCGACGAGTTCCAGCGCCTCAAGCATCACCCGGTGCTCAAGCAGTACCTGGAAGGCGGCAAGCGCATCAGCTACGGCGCTCGCGCCATCTGCAAAGGCGGCCTGAACTCGCTGCCGAAAATGGTCTTCAAGGGCGGCGCGCTGATTGGTTGCGACCTCGGCACCCTGAACTTCGCCAAGATCAAAGGCAGCCACACCGCGATGAAGTCCGGCATGCTCGCCGCTGAATCCGTGGCCGAAGCGCTGTTTGCTGAAAAAGACGGCACCGAAGAGCTGACCACTTACGTCGACGCGTTCAAGAAGAGCTGGCTCTACGACGAACTGTTCGCCAGCCGCAACTTCGGCCCGGCGATCCACAAGTTCGGCGCCATCGTCGGCGGCGGTTTCAACTGGCTCGACCAGAACATCTTCGGCGGCAAACTGCCGTTCACCTTGCACGACACCAAGCCGGATTACGCTTGCCTCAAGCTGGCGGCCGACTGCAAGAAGATCGACTACCCGAAACCGGACGGCAAGATCAGCTTCGACAAACTCAGTTCGGTGTTCATCTCGGGTACCAACCATGAAGAAGAGCAGCCGTGCCACCTGAAGCTGACCGATCCGAGCATCCCGATCGCCAAGAACCTGCCGCTCTACGATGAGCCTGCCCAGCGTTACTGCCCGGCCGGCGTGTATGAAGTGGTGACCAAGGAAGACGGCGAGAAGCGCTTCCAGATCAACGCCCAGAATTGTGTTCACTGCAAGACCTGCGACATCAAGGACCCTGCACAGAACATCACCTGGGTCGCACCGGAAGGCTCTGGCGGCCCGACTTACCCGAACATGTAAGTTGAATGCCTGAACATCAAGGCTCCCGAAATGGGGGCCTTTTTGTTGTCCGCCATTTACCCCACACCACAATCCCCCTGTAGGAGTGAGCCTGCTCGCGATTGCGGTGAGTCATCCAAAGAAGATGTCGACTGACCCACAGCAATCGCGAGCAGGCTCACTCCTACAAGGGGGATCATCGCCAACTTAAGCGGCGCGTTCGTCACCGGGATTACGCTCGAAGTAGCGCTTGTACTCGCGACTGAACTGCGACGTACTTTGATACCCGACCCGATGCGCCACCTGCGCCACACCCAGCCCCTCGGATAGCAACAACTGCTGCGCCTTGAGCAAACGTAAACGCTTCAAGTACTGCACCGGCGACAACAATGTGCTGCGTTTGAAATGCTCGTGAAAGGTCGACGCACTCATGTTCGCGCAACTGGCCAGGGTTTCGACGTTCAGCGGTTCGGTGTAATGCGCATGCAGATGGCTGAGCGACGCCGCGATCCGGGCGAACTGCCCCTGCTGCTCGACCAGCGCCCGCAGCACATCGGCTTGCGGCCCGCGCAAGGCGACGAACAACAACTCGCGCAATCGCGCCTGCCCCATCACCTGGCATTCCAGCGGATCGTGCAGGCAAAGCAGCAGTCGTTCAACACAACCGCGCATCGCATCGTCGAGCACCGCCGAGGTCATGGACGCTGGCGTTTGCGCCGCAATGCTACGCCCCGGCGCCAGCCCCATGGCCAAGACCAACTCACCGAGCAACACCCGGTCAATGGCAATGGAAACCCCTAGCATCGGTCCATCTGGCGCCGAAAACGTTTCGCACTCAAAAGGTACCGGCAATGCCTGAATCAAATAATGCCCGGCGCCGTATTCCAGCGTCCGCGGGCCCAGATACGCCAGTTTGCTGCCCTGGGCGATGATGACCAGGCTCGGTTCGTAAATCTGCGGGCCGCGAGCCACATCACAACTGGCGCGTAAAACCTGCACACCCGGCAACGCCGTGGGGGCGAAACCGTCGCGATTGGTCAAAGGCTGAATCAGCGAAACCAGCGTGGCATTGGCATCCAGATGACGGGTCAACAACATGAGAGCTCTTCACAAAAAAGTCGCGAAAACAGGGATGAAAGCATCATCGCAGGTCTGATGGCCAATGCGACCCGTCGAAGGCTGATGCCGGAGGATTAGGCATGACACCCGGAGGATTCGCCATGGCCGGTGGCCGGTGCGGCGCCCAAAATGCGCCACCTCACCCGTCACAGCTTTTGCGAGGTTCACCATGTACACCGCCATCGGATACGCCGCCCAGTCGGCCACCACTCCCCTCGCCCCCGTAAAATTCGAGCGCCGCAGCCCACGGGCCGACGACGTTGTGATCGACATTCTCTACTGCGGCGTCTGCCATTCCGACATCCATCAGGCACGCAACGAGTGGGGCATTGCCGTTTACCCGCTGATGCCCGGCCACGAGATCGTAGGCAAAGTTACCGCCGTCGGTGCGAACGTGACCCAACATAAAGTCGGCGATCTGGTTGGCGTCGGCTGCATGGTTGATTCCTGCCGCAGCTGCGAAGCCTGCCAGTCGAACCTCGAGCAATACTGTCTCGAAGGTCCGACCATGACCTATGCCACCCCGGACCGCGTCGATGGCAGCAACACCATGGGCGGCTATTCCGACAGCATCGTGGTCAGCGAACATTTCGTCGTGCGCATCCCGGAAAAACTCGACCCGGCCAGCGCTGCGCCGATCCTGTGTGCCGGCATCACCACCTATTCGCCGCTCAAGCACTACGGCGTGAAGGCGGGCGACAAGGTCGGGATTCTCGGCATGGGCGGCCTCGGCCACATGGGCATCAAGTTCGCCAAGGCGATGGGCGCCGAAGTCACGCTGTTCACCCGCTCGGCGAGCAAGGCTGAGGAAGGTCGTCGCCAGGGTGCGGACCACGTGATCGTGTCCACCGATGCCGAACAGATGAAAGCCGCCGCAGGACATTTCGACTTCCTGCTGGACACCATTCCGGTACAGCACGACCTCAATCCCTACCTCGATACGTTGCGTTTCGACGGCGTGCACATTCTGGTGGGCTTGATCGAGCCGGTCGATCCACCGGTCCACGCCGGCAAACTGGTGATGAGCCGTCGCGTATTGGCCGGCTCCCTGATCGGCGGCATCGCCGAAACCCAGGAAGTGCTGGATTTCTGCGCCGAACACAACATCACCTGCGACATCGAAATGCTCGACATCCGCCAAATCAACGAGGCTTACACCCGCATGATTGCCGGTGACGTGAAGTACCGCTTCGTGATCGACATGGCGACACTGAAAATTTAAACCTTCAAGCCAAGCTCTGCCGACAGCCGGGCCGTGACCCCTTTGATCAGGGGAATCAGCTCGGCCATTTTTTCCAGCGGCATGTACGGCACGGTGCTGGCGATGCTGATACCGGCGACGATGCGCTTGCTGGCATCGCGGATCGGCGCCGCCACGCAACGGATCGACGGTTCGTTATCTTCCAGATCGAAGGCGTAACCGCCCGCCACATACTCGACCATGCGCTGCTGGAACTGCTCCCAGGATTGCTCCGGGTGCTGCGGCCAGAACTGATTTTTCCCACCCACCGGCAAGCTGATTTCGTACAGCCGTTGCCATTCTTCCTGCGTGTCATCGAGCATCAGCGCCTTGCCGATCCCGGTGCGCGCCAACGGCATGCGATGGCCGACCCGCGAACGCATTTCCGGGCCATTGCGCCCCGGATTCTTGTGCAGGTACAGCACTTCGTCGCCTTCACGAATCGCCAGGTGAATGGTGTCGCCGGTCAACGCCGACAACTCATCCAGATACGGCCCGGCCAATGTGACCAGCGGCAATTCTTCACGTGCCTGGAAGCCCAGCTCGATCAACTTTGGTCCCAACAGATAACCGACTTGCGGCACCACGCGCAGATAACGCTCGTCCACCAGGCAGCTGGCCAGACGATGAGTGGTGCTGCGCGTGGTGCCGATCAGCCGGGCGATCTCCTTGAGATCGCGGGCACCGCTGGCCACGGCCTGAACCACACCCAAACCACGAAGCAGTGTCTGGGTGCCGGTCGGGGCGGCGTCCTTGGCGATTTTTGGGGCGTCTTCCTGCATATCCAGCCTTTACCGTTGAGCGAGTGAACGGGCGGCATTATGGTCGCCCGCATGCCGCCACTACAACTTGATACGCTCGACTTTGCCGACCAGCAAGATGTAGGAAAGCGCGCCAATCAATGCCAGAACCGAGATATAGGTGATCGCCGGAGCGAACGAATCACCGGTAGCCAGGAAACCGATGACGATCGGCGTGGTAATCGCCGACAGGTTGCCGATGAAATTGAACACCCCACCGGTCAACCCGAGTAAGCGCGCCGGGGCCAACGTTGACACCAGCGACCAGGTGATCGAAGCCAACCCGTTACCGAAGAACGCCAACGCGAGGAAGGCAATCACCAGCGGTGTCGACTCGACGAAGTTGGCGCCGATGATCGAGGTGGAAATCAGCAGGCCGCCAATGATCGGCAACTTGCGGGCGAAACCCACCGTGTAGCCGCGACGGATCAGCCAGTCGGAGAAGAACCCCGAACAGAGCACTCCGACGAAAGCGGCGAGAAACGGCAGCGACGCCAACAGGCCGGACTTGATGAAGTCCATGCCGCGATATTTCACCAGGTAGGTCGGGAACCATGTCAGAAAAAACCACAACGTCGAGTTGAGGCAGAACTGGCCGAGGTAGATGCCCCAGAGCTTGCGTTTGGTCAGTACGATGCCGAGGTCGATCCAGCTGAATTTGGCTTTGATTTTGGCTTGTTCAGCCTGGATATCCACCAGCCCGCCGCCCTCGCGGATCAGTTCGATTTCGGCGTCATTGGCGCCTTTGAAATCCCGTGGCTCGCGATACACCGCGTACCAGATCACTGCCCAGAGAATGCCCACCGCACCGGTGCTGACGAATACCATGTGCCAGCCATATTGATGCTGCAACCAGGCTAATACCGGCGTCAGGAATGCCAGGCCGACGAACTGCCCGGAGGTATAGAAACCAATAGCCGTGGCGCGTTCGCGCTCGGGGAACCAGGTAGTGACCACGCGGCTGTTGATCGGGTAAGCCGGCGCTTCCAGTGCACCGACTGCCATGCGCAACACGAACAGCGCGATGAAGCTGCCGGCGAAGCCGAGCATCACTGTGGCGATCGACCACAGCAGCAATGCGACGCTGTAAAGAATCCGTGGTGGAACCCGATCCACCAGCCAGCCGCCGGGGATTTGCATGGCGGCGTAGGTCCAGCCGAATGCCGAGAAGATCAGCCCGACGTGGATCGGATCGATGCCCAGTTCGCTGGTGAGTGCCGGGGCGGCGATGGACAGGTTGCTGCGGTCCAGGTAGTTGATCACCACGGTGATGAACAGCAGCACCATGATGAAAAAACGCTTGCGACTGGGCGTCACCAACGACGCCTGCCCGGTGAGGGTTTGCGGTTGCATGAGGAGTGCCTCTTCTTATGTTTATTGAGGTCGATGTGAAATCGGGGTTTGCCGCAAATCTCCCTGTCCATGGAGATCAAACTGTGGGAGCCAGCCTGCTGGCGATAGCGGTGGGTCAGTCACCAAGCATGCTGGGGGTGCCGACCAAATCGCCAGCAGGCTGGCTCCCACAGGGATTCGCGGTGGGTCAGGGGTAACTCACCACTCGGCAAAACTGCCATCGGCATGGCGCCAGATCGGGTTGCGCCAGCGGTGGCCGACGGCCGCACGTTCGATGACGTATTCCTCGTTGATCTCGATCCCCAGGCCCGGGCCATTGGGGATTTTCACGAAGCCTTTGTCGTAGTCGAACACCCGCGGATCCTTGACGTAATCCAACAGGTCATTGCTCTCGTTGTAATGAATGCCCAGGCTCTGTTCCTGGATGAACGCGTTGTAGCAAACCGCATCCAGCTGCAAACACGCCGCCAGTGCAATCGGGCCCAACGGGCAATGCAGCGCCAGCGCCACGTCGTAGGCTTCAGCCATGTTGGCGATCTTGCGGGTTTCGGTGATACCGCCGGCATGAGACGCATCCGGCTGAATGATGTCGACATAACCTTCGCTGAGCACACGCTTGAAATCCCAGCGCGAGAACAGCCGCTCGCCGAGGGCAATCGGGGTGCTGGTCAGCGGCGCCAATTCTTTCAGCGCTTCGTAGTTTTCGCTGAGCACCGGCTCTTCGATAAACATCAGTTTGTACGGGTCGAGTTCCTTCATCAGCACCTTGGCCATGGGCTTGTGCACCCGGCCATGGAAGTCGACGCCGATGCCGACGTTCGGGCCCACCGCATCGCGCACGGCGGCGACGTTGGCCAGGGCCAGGTCGACTTTCTCGAAGGAATCGAGGAACTGCAGTTCTTCGGTGCCGTTCATTTTCACCGCAGTAAAACCACGCTCGACCGCCTCTTTCGCCGCACGAGCGGTGTCCGCCGGGCGGTCGCCGCCGATCCACGAATAGACGCGAATCTTGTCCCGCACCTGACCGCCCAGCAGATCACTGACCGACACACCCAAGGCCTTGCCCTTGATGTCCCACAACGCCTGGTCGATACCGGCCAGCGCACTCATGTGGATTGCGCCGCCCCGGTAGAAACCGCCGCGGTAGAGCACGGTCCAGATGTCTTCGATGTTGCGTGGGTCTTTGCCGATCAGGTAGTCGGACAATTCTTCAACGGCGGCGGCGACAGTGTGGGCGCGGCCTTCGACCACGGGTTCGCCCCAACCGGTTACGCCCTCGTCGGTTTCGACCTTGAGGAAGCACCAACGCGGCGGAACGATGAAGGTGGTGAGTTTGGTGATTTTCATCTATTGCCTCTCTTATTAGATGCAGCGCTCGCAGCGCCAAAAAGTCTTAGCGAAGGGCTTTCCAGGCAGCCACGTAGGCCTTGGCATTTACCGCCACTTCCTCTGGCGTCATGCCCGGTTTGAACAACCCGGAACCGAGGCCGAAACCTTTGACGCCCGCCTCGATAAACACCTGCATGTTGTCCGGCGTGATCCCGCCGACCGGCGCCAGAATCGTTCCCGCTGGCAGCACCGCGAGCCAGGCTTTGACGACTGCCGGGCCCATCTGCTCGGCCGGGAACATCTTCAGCACGTCCGCCCCTTCGGCCAATGCCGCAAAGGCTTCAGTCGGCGTGGCCACACCCGGCGACAGGAACAACCCCGCCGCTTTCGCTGCGCGCAACACCTTGGCATCGCTGTGCGGCATGACGATCACCTGACCTCCCGCCGCTTTCACTTGCTCGACCTGCTCCGGCGTCAACACCGTGCCGGCACCGATCAGGCAATCGGCGGGCAAGGTACTGCGCAGGATGCGGATACTTTCGTACGGCTCAGGGGAATTAAGCGGCACTTCGATGACGCGAAATCCGGCGGCGTAAAGGACTTCGCCGATGGCTGCCGCTTCTTGCGGGCGCAGGCCACGCAAAATCGCGATCAGACCGTTTTGCGCCAATGCTTTCTTGAGCATGTCAGACCTCCAGTCAGGTTTAACGGGATGGGTTGGGTGTGATCAGTCCGGCGGCAACCGCCAACTGCCACAAGCCGCGTTCGGTGGCTTGCTCGGCCAGGGTCACCCGGGTAAAACCACAGGCCTCGAGCGCCCGGCTGTAGCGGGCACAGAGTTGGGCATTACCGATGAGGACGATCGAAGGCAGATGAACGCTGTTGCGTCGGCGACGCTGAACAATCGCCAACGCTGACAATTCATGGCCGATCAACAGGCCGGACAAGTAATCCGGTTGAGCGGTGGCGCCGAGTTCGCCAGTCAACCCAAGGCTGCGGGCACTGAACAATGTCGACAACGGCCCGATCTCGCCATCCGCCGACAGCGCCACCTGCACACCACGATCAAAGGCGTGGCCATCGAAGGACGCGCCCTTTTGCTGGGTGCGCCCCAAAATGCTGTGTTCGCTGAGCACGGCGAAGACTTCGCCGGTCATGAAGGTATCGAAATGCACGATGCAGCCGTCGGCCACTTCCACCCATTTCGAATGACTGCCCGGCAGGCCGATCAACAGATCACTACCCGCCTCGGCCGGTAGATTGTGCAGCACGCCAAGCACCTGAGTTTCTTCGCCGCGCATCACGTTGGGCAAACGCGAACGCTGAATCACGCCCGGCACGATGTGCACATCGACACCGCAAAGACTGCGAACCGTTTGTAGGGAGATTCCGAGATTGGCGACGTTCGCCGGCGTATCGCAGTAAGCCGTTTCACGCCAGCCTTGTGCGCTGCCGACCATGCCGCAAGCGATCACCGGCAAATCGGGCTGCGCGTCGAGCCAGTCACCGCAAGCCTCATCGAAGGCCAGTTCAAAACCGTCGGCACATTCCCGACCCGCGATCATTCGCGGCGTCCTGGGCAGCTGCATGATCCCCGACGACAGCGAACGCTGTTCGAGCACCTGGCCACCCGCGGCGAGTTTGTAAGCACGTAATGAGGTTGTCCCCCAATCGAGCGCGATCAATTGCGCCAGCATCGCTTCACCTGTTTTGTTTATTGGCAGTGAGTGAGCTGGACTATAAACCCGGACGCGCTTAAATCTCAATATATAAATATTGGTCCCATATGTTGAGACGAGATCAAAAAAAGATCGCCGCCTTCGGCAGCTCCTACAAATAGGTGTAGGAGTTGCCGAAGGCGGCGATCTTTAAAGGATGTTGCGTACGATCAATTGCCCTCGGCAAACTCCCGCAATACCGCCCCATCCATCCGATACCGAACCCACTCTTCCTGCGGCTGCGCACCCAAGGATTTGTAGAACTCGATCGCCGGTTTATTCCAGTCCAGCACGCTCCACTCGAACCGACCGCAATCATTGGCGCAGGCGATTTTCGCCAGGTGACGCAGCAAGGTTTTACCGGCGCCGCCGCCACGCTGATCAGGGGTGATGTAGAGGTCTTCGAGGTAAAGGCAGTTGCTGCCGAGCCACGTGGAATAGCTGAAGAAGAACACCGCGAAGCCAATCGGCAAGCCGTCGCGCAGGCAAATCAGGCCATGGGCGGTGGCGCCTTCGCTGAACAGGCTGCGCTCGATGTCGGCGACGCTGGCGATGACTTCGTGGCGGGCACGTTCGTAGTCGGCCAGTTCGGTGATGAACCCGAGGATTTGCGGTGCATCGCTCGGGGTCGCCGGGCGGATCTCGATCGTCATGGACGTGCCTTCGTCAAAAGTTGAAAACGCCATACTAAGTCCGCGAGCGGCGCTCGTCACACTGGAAATTCAAAGCTGATCCAAGGAGCATGTGTAGCAGCTGGCGAAGCCTGCGTTCGGCTGCGTAGCAGTCGTGAAACCTGAACACGCAGTTTTCCTGTAACACCGCATCGTCTGATTTCACGACTGCTGCGCAGCCGAACGCAGGCTTCGCCAGCTGCTACAGGGTTATGTCGCTGCTTAACAGGATGTTTATGAACACTGATGCTTTCGCGCCACTGCAACTTCTCGCTGCACAACTGCTGCCCCACGCGCTGGAGCCGTCGGAAGATGGTGCCCATGATCTTTCGCACTTGCAGCGGGTCTGGCACAACGTGCGTACGCTTCACGCTGAAGAAGGTGGCGATCTTGAGGTGCTGCTCGCGGCCGTGCTTTTGCATGATTGCGTGGCGGTAGAGAAGAACTCACCGCTGCGTTCTCAGGCGTCGCGGCTGGCCGCCGGGAAGGCATCGAAATTGTTGGCGGACATGGCCTGGCCAGACGTAAAAGTCAGCGCGGTTGCCCATGCTATCGAAGCGCACAGCTTCTCCGCCAACATCACGCCAACCACGCTCGAAGCGAAAATCATGCAGGACGCCGACCGCCTCGATTCCCTCGGCATGCTCGGCGTGGCGCGGACCTTTTACATCGCCGGACGTATGGGTAGCGCTTTGTACGACCCAGAGGATCCCGAGGCGAAGGACCGGGAATACGATGACAAACGTTTTTGCCTCGACCATTTCCAGACCAAACTGCTGCACCTGGCGGATGGGTTCCAGACGACCACCGGCCAAACTCTGGCGCGGATTCGTCATGAGCGGTTGAAGGGGTTCATGGTGTTGTTCAAGGAAGAAATCGGCGTCTGCTGAAGGCCTTACTCCGGCCAACACTAACCCTGAAATCAATAACCTCAGACCTAACATCGACGCCTTGCGTGATAGATAGATGAAGCTCTCTTCTATCGGGTCAAGGAACGCCTCATGTCTAGCGCAACACCCCAAGTCTCAAGCAGGTTGTTCGGCCTGTTTTGCCTGGCCAGCTATTTGCTGTCGCTGTCCTATGGCTCGACCTTTTTGCTGTCGCTGTTGATCGGTGCCCGCGGCGGTAACGAGCACGATGCCGGCAGTGTGATTTCGGCGGCGATGCTCAGTACGTTTGCAGCGGTGATCGTCTCCGGCCACTTGTCCGATTTGCTCGGCGCGGCGCGCTCGATTGCGCTGTTCGGCATTCTGCTGGTGGCCGCCAGCCTGGGCTTTGCCCTGGCGCCAGGCTTCGGCAATCTGCTGTTGTTTTTCGGGCTATTGCTGGGGCTGGGTTGGGGCGTGTTCTACACCCTCGGGCCGATCATCGTGGCGAGTCTGGTAACGCCTGCCCAACGCGCGAAATACTTTGCCCTGTTGTCGGGCAGCATGATGACCGGGATCGGCTGCGGCCCCTTGTTAGGCCGCGCCGCCAGTGCCCTCGGGTATCCGGTGACCGCGGCGTTTTACCTCGCGGCACTGGCCAGCCTGATCGGCGTATTACTGTTCTGGCGGTTGGATTCGCAGCTGAAAAAAGCGCCGGCCCACTCGGCAGCGGTGTCGCGAATTTCCTGGCGGGCAGCGGCGCAAGTGCTGTCGTCCAAAGCGGTATTCCCGATCATCATGGTCGGGCTTGGCGGTTGCGTTTTCGGCGGTCTGTCGAGTTTTCAAACCAGCTACGCTGCCGCGCGTTCACTCGACTATTCACTGTTCTTCCTCGGTTTCATGGGCGCTGCGATCAGCAGCCGCATGCTGATCGCCGGTTTCGTGGTCAAGCGCGACCCGTTCCGGGCGTCCTGCCTGCTGTCGGGCTTGATGATGGGTTCGATCCTGATGTTCGGGTTTGTCGTCGACGACGGATTCAGCTACGTGCTGGCGGCGGTGATGCTCGGGGTCGGTTACGGGCTGACCTATTCGGTGATCAACGGCCTGGCGGCCAACGAGACGCCGAACGGCACCACCGCGCAATCCTTGCTGCTGTTCAGCCTGTCCTACTTTATCGGCGTGTTTGGCTTTCCGTTGCTGGCCGGGAAAATCATCGTGGAACAGGGGATGGCGACGCTGTTGCTCACGGTGTTGGCGGTTGCTGTACTGAATTGGCTGATCAGCGTTGGCCGGCTGGCCTGGCGCCGAGCCGTTACCCGCAAAGTGTTGCAGCAGGCCTAGACCGTTCGTCGTTCATCAGGCACCAATCCAAATCGGGGGCGGACCAACTCAGGTAAGGACTCTATTAAATGGACCTATCCACACCCATCAAGAGGTAACCATGAACGTTGATAAAAACCTTGAGAAAGAAGTCCTGACCCGTCTGCTGCATGCCCATCCAAACGGTTTGGGCAAGGAGGTCCTGGACAATTACCGGGGGGAGAGAGTCGTGGCCAGCACCCTCGCCACGCTGCAGGATCGTGGATTGATCCAGCATGGTCATGTGATCTGCAACGAAGAGGGTGAGCATTCTTTGAATCTACCGATCAAGCTTAGTGCCGCAGGGGTTGAAGTGGCCCGCAAGCTGGACGTTTAGCAAGACGAATCAGATCGCAGTCGTGCGCGGCTGCGACCGTTTGACAGACTCTACAAGCAGCAGGAGAAATCCCATGCCTCGTGGAAGCAAAGACAAATACACCGCCGAGCAGAAACGCAAGGCCGAACACATCGAAGAAAGCTACGAGAACAAAGGTGTCTCGAAAGAAGAAGCCGAAGCCCGGGCCTGGGCGACCGTCAACAAGCAGTCGGGAGGCGGTGAGCGCAAAGGTGGGTCCGGACGCAAGAAACTGGCGAGTGCCAAGGCCGAAGATCGCCAGGAATCAGCTCGTCGTGCGGTGGCCAGCCGTGAAGGTCATTCGCGTAACAGCAAGGCTTCGCGCGAAACCCAGACCGTCGACAGCTTGATGAAAGAAGCCCGGGCGAAGAAGATTCCGGGTAGATCGAGCATGCGCAAGCAGGAGTTGATCGAGGCGTTGCGCAAGGCTGGGTAAGGTCAGGGTTTTTTGTTGAATTGGATGGCCCCATCGCGAGCAGGCTCACTCCCACACTGGATCTGTGAACGACACAAACCCCCTGTAGGAGCGAGCCTGCTCCGGGCGGCGTTCCGACGATGGCGGCCGATCAGGCACCGAACGTCCGGCTGATTAACGCATACACCTCAGCCGACCCCGGCGAAGTCGCCGGCCCCCATCGAGTCACCGCCAATGCCGCCGCCGCATTGGCCCGCCGTGCTGCTTCAAACGGTACCAATCCTTGCGCCAACCCAGCCACAAATACCCCGGCATGCGCATCCCCCGCGCCATTGCTGTCCACCGCCTCGACCTTGAATCCCGGCACGTGCTGGCAGTCTCCACGCTGGTTGATCCAGCACCCCTGCGGGCCGTCACGCACCACTATCAACACGTTGGCCGGCAGATGATCGGCCAACCGGTTCAAGGCTTCGACAATGTCCGACGCACCAGTAAACTTCAGCGCCTCGACGCTGTTGCTGGTCCACAGATCGATGCGCGCCAGCAAGGCTTGCATCAACGGCTCATCCGGCGAATCCACCAGCGGGCCCGGATCGAACACCACGTTGATCCCTCGCGGCAAATCCAGCACCCAATCCACCAGCGCCTGGGCTTTGCCGCCATGCAGCAGGCTGTAGCCGCTGACGTAGACATAGTCACCCGCCTCGGCCGGCACGCTGGCCAGATCCTCGGCCGTCAGCTCACCTTCGGCACCGATATAGGAAATGAAACTGCGCTCCGCCGAGGCTTCGGTCAACGCGACGCACAATCCCGTATCCCGTTCGGCGCGGTGAGTGATGCCAATCCGAATGCCTTCAGCCTTCATCGCTTCACGCGCCAGATCACCAAAACGCCCGGTGCCGTGACGACCGAGGTAAACCACCGGCAAGCCATTGCGCTGGGCAGCAGCCATCACATTGAAGCCGCCGCCAGCCTCGAAACTGGCAGATTGCGCCAGCACGTCACCGCCCGAATGCGGCAGTTTATCCACGGCCATGACCAGGTCGATCATGACCTGGCCGGTGTGCAGCAATCTAGGCATGAGCATTCTCAACTAACGCGGCGCGACGATCCTTGGCGCCGCCGAGTACACAGTAAATGCCACCGGCCACCAGGAACGTCACGATCCAGCCGAGGCCGTTATGACCCAGCCAGGAGTCGGACAGGAAGCCGCGGAACCACACGGTTTGTTCGGTCGTGCCTATGGTGGTGAAACTGAAGCCCAGCACGATTGCCAGCGCCCACGCACCAAAGGCGCGCCACTCGACACCGCCGCTGTACCAGTAAGCGCTGCTCGGGCTGACGTCCAGCAGGTCTTTGGGGCTGTAGTAATGACGATGGATCAGGTCAACGACGAAGATCCCGACCCACGCGGTGATCGGCACCGCCAGCAGTGAAATGAAAGTAATGAACGGGCCGTAGAAACTGTCGGCGATCAGCATGAAATAGATTGAACCGGCAAAAATCGCAACGATATCGACGACCACCGCGTAAACACGTTTGACCTTCAGGCCAAGGGTCAGCGTGGTCAAACCGGCCGAGTACACCGACAGGTTGTTCGACAGCAGCAACCCGCCGAACGCGGTGATCAGGTACGGCACGGCCATCCAGGTCGGCAGCATGTCGCGGATCGCGATGATCGGGTCGGTGGCCGAGGCCAGGTCATTGTTGCCCACTGACAGCAGGCCGCCGAGGGTGATCAGCAGCACCAGCGGAATCCCTGCACCAAACGCTGCCGACGCCACCAGGCGCACGGCTTTGACGCTGCGGTGCTGGTAGCGCGACATGTCGGCACCAGCGTTGGCCCAACCGATCCCGGTGCCGGCGGCCATGGTGCCGATGCCGATGATCATTGCGCTCAACGGTGCCGGCGTGGCGTTGAACACCGCGCTCCAGTCGATGGTGGCGCAGAGAAAGCCGCCGACCAGAATGTTCAGCGCACCGAACACGTAGGTTGCCCACTTCTGGATCACCAGCAAGGTGGCGTGACCGAGACCCGACACCGAGAGGGTCAGCAGCACGAAAATCGCAATGAAGATCAACGTCAGCACGGGTGCGCTTTTGGCTTCCACCGGCGAGCCGAACAGGATCGAGCACAGCGACAGCAACACGAACGCGGCGGTGGTGGTGTTGACGGTTTCCCAGCCCAGACGCGACATCAGCGAGACCAGGGTCGGGCCGATGTTGCCGCGTACACCGAAAATCGCTCGCGACAACGTCAGGCTCGGGGCGCGACCACGGCGACCGGCAATGGAGATGATCCCGACCACTGCGAAGGAACCGGCGGCGCCGAGGACAGCGACGATGATCGCCTGCCAGATCGCCAAGCCGCGAAAGGCTACAAGGGTCGCACCCAGCGGCAGGCCGAGGATGGAGATGTTGGCCGCAAACCAGACCCAGAACAGCTGCAGTGGATGACCGTTGCACTCCGCTTCCGGCACCGGCTCGATGCCTCGGGTTTCCAGTTGCCCGGCACTTTGCCCGGTGTTCGATGAACTCATGTGAAATGCTCCTGTTGCCTTTGTTGTGGTTGTGGGCAATTGCGGAAGACGACATAACATTTCGGCGGTCCTGGCCGTGTTTGTGCTTTCCGTTGCGGGTTATCAAATCAAGCAGGCGGCGCGCTCATCGCGAGCAGGCTCACTCCCACAGGTACGGCGTGTACCTCAAGGTTTGCACTATCCCTGTGGGAGCGAGCCTGCTCGCGATGGCGCCAGTGCTGTCAACGCAAGGCCAAGAGCCCCTGCACCAACGGTTCCAGCTCCAAGTCATTGACAGCTTTGACCTTGTCGATCATCGCCGCCGGCCAACTCTCAAGACCCAGGCAGGCCCCAAGCATGGCGCCGAGAATCGCCGCGATGGTGTCCGTGTCGCCGCCCAGGCTCGCGGCCATGCACAGCGCTTCGAACGCATTCATTTCACCAATGGCCACTTGCTGGGCCAGGGCAAACGAGACCACCACCGACTCCTGTGAAGCCACCGAAGTGCCGATCACGTCGTACATCAAATCCGCCAGCAATGCCTTGTCGCTGTCGACACTGATGGTCCGCGCCCAGCTGATGCGCGAGGCGATGCGTCCGCCCGCCACCCAGTTACCGTGGCCTTCAGCTTGCAGAGCGATTTGCTGGCCGAGGTTCAACGCCTCGCCCAGGTCCATGCCGTTGATACCGGCCGAGACCACCGCCGCCACCGCCGCCGCACTGGAAATGCCCAGCGTGGTGTTGTGGGTGACCTGGCAAGCCTGCACGACAGCGTTGATGAAACGCTCAGGGTTGGCGACATCCGCCGCAATCCCCACCGGCGTGATGCGCATCGCCGCGCCATTGGTGGTGCCGTAGCGCCCCGCTTCTTCCGGCGAGTGGCCGGCGAGGATCATCTCGATGGCACGTTTGGTCGAAGGGCCGAGCAAGTCTTGCGAGCCCTTGGCCTGCATCGCCGCTTCCCATTCGATCAGCCGTTGGGCGAGCAGCGCCGGTTCGATCCGACCCTCTCCCTCAACCAGCAGTTGGCCGACCAGAATCGCCTGTTCGGTGTCATCGGTGATCGAGCCTTTGAGCATGTTGGCGGCGATCGGTTGATCGGGGCCTGCGTCTTCCAGGCCAGTGATTTCGCCGAAGCGCACCTTGATCTCGGCACGGCTCAGGGATTGGGTCGGCATGCCCAGCGCATCGCCCAGGGCCAGTCCATAGAACGCGCCCAATGCACGATTGAGCGCGGTCACTTTGACTCTCCAAACTGCAGGTGCAAGCGAAAATGCACCGGGTCGAGCAAGCTTTCGACCTGTTCCATGAAGCGGTTTTTCCGGTCGTAGGTGGTGCGCAACGCCTTGAGGAACACCGTGCCCTCCGGACGACCGAGCAGTTCGGCGTCTTCGGCGTTCAACGGTTCGGCGCCGATCCATTGATCGCCGCGCTCGCCGATATAGCCGTAGGCGGCCAGGGTGATGGTCAGGGAGTTGTCGATAAGGCCGACCCGCGGCAGGCTTTCCAGGCCTCCGGTGGCGGGCATCAATGAGCGTTCAAGGGAGACCAGCTTGCCTTCGTTGGAACGACGGCGACGGTCGAGGGTGATGAATTGGTCGGTGCCGAAACGCGGCAACAGGTCAGGACGGGTGACCGCCTCCAGCCGCAGCACTTCGGTATTGATCAGCGCCCCGCTGTCGGCCAGGGCCTGGGCCCAGCCGCTGCGTTGATCGAGCACCACGCCGTCGAAGGTGACGATGGAGCCCACCCCGCTTTGCGTCGCGATGTAGTTGCGCCGTTTCAACTCAGCCAGGGCTTCGCGCAGCGTGCCGCGGCTGACTTTGAATTCTTGAGCCAATTGATGCTCGCCCGGCAACAGAAAACCGTCCTCCATGAGGCCGCTTTCGATGCGCCGGATGAGTTCGTCGACCACCCGTTGTTTCTTGTCAAATCGTACCTGTCTAATCATGTACAAAGAGATACTCGAAACGGGCTGGGGCGAGCAAGGAATATTTAGGGGAAATGACGGAAGGAATTACACATGATCGTTCCCACGCTCCGCGTGGGAATGCAGCCCGGGACGCTCCGCGTCCTGCCGAAGCGGACGCGGAGCGTCCATTGAGGCATTCCCACGCGGAGCCGGGAACGATCAGTTAGCGGGGGGTTAGCGTTGTTTGAGGCGGTCGATCACTACGGCCAGCAGCAAGATCGAACCGCGAATCACATACTGGTAGAAGGTATCAATATTCTTCAGGTTCATCGCATTCTCGATGATCGCCAGAATCAGCACCCCGGCAATCACATGCCGGATCATGCCGATCCCGCCGCTCAACGACACCCCGCCCAACACACACGCCGAGATCACCGTCAGCTCAAAACCCTGGCCAATCATCGGCTGGCCGGACGTCATGCGCGACGCCAGGATCACGCCGGCCAACGCCCCGATCAACCCGTGCACGGCAAAGATAATGATCTTGGTCCGGTCAACGTTCACCCCGGCCAGCAACGCCGCTTCCTGGTTGCCGCCGATGGCCATGGTATTGCGCCCGTAGGTGGTGTAATTCAGCAACCAACCGAAAAACAGAAAGCAGACGATGGTGATCAGGATCGGCACCGGCACACCCAACAACTGGCCATTGCCGAAGACGAAGAACTGCTCCTGCGACACGCCGACCGCTTTGCCGTTGGCGAAGATGTAAGCCAGGCCGCGAACGATCTGCATGGTCGCCAGCGTGGTAATCAATGCATTGACCCGCAGCTTGGCGATCACGATGCCGTTGATCAACCCGACGATCAGCCCCATGAACAGCGCCGCTACTACACCGAGAAACACGCTGTCGGTGTCGCGCATCACCACCGCTGCAACCACGCCGGCGCAGGCAATCACCGAGCCCACCGACAAATCGAAATGCCCGGACGCCAGGCAATACAACATGGTGCACGCGGCAATCCCCGTCGTCGAAATCGCCAATCCCAGGCCGCGCATGTTCAGTGGCGAGAGGAAGTTATCGATCAGCAAAGTGCAGAGCACGAAGATCCCGACGGCCGCCAGCAGCATCACCCAGTCATCGAGAAAGCGCCGCAGGTCCAGAGGTTTGCGTTGGGTGGGCAAAGCGTTGTTTTGGATTGTCATAGTCACCTCTCAGTTCGCCACGCCGTCAGCGCGTTGGCGCGGCAAAGCCAGTTGCAGCAGGTTGGATTCATTGGCCTCTGCGCGGGACAACTCGCCGCGCATTGCGCCTTCGCAGAGCACCAGGATGCGGTCGGAAATACCCATCACTTCCATCAGGTCGCTGGAGACCACGATCACCGCGATGCCGCTGGCGGCCAGGTTGTGGATGATCTGGTAGATCTCGGCTTTGGCGCCGATGTCGATGCCGCGAGTCGGTTCGTCGAGCAGCAGCACTTTCATCGGCATCGACAACCAGCGGCCGAGAATGGCCTTCTGCTGATTGCCGCCGGACAGGTACATGATTTTCTGCGCCGCGTTGGGCGTCTTCACTTTCAGCGCCTTGATCTGCTTGTCGGCGTTGTCCTTCTCCCACAAGCCGCGCAACAGGCAGCCGAAGGTGGAGTGGGTGCCGCGGGCGCTGATGTTGATGTTTTCGGCGACGCTGGCGAGCGGCAGGATCCCCTCTTTCTTGCGGTCCTCGGGGCACAGCAGAATCCCGGCGGCAATCGCATCGCGGGGTGAACGTAACTTCAGTTCATGGCCCCGCAACTCCAGGCGTCCGGCGGTGTTGCGCTCAAGCCCGCTGAGCATGCGGAACAGCTCGGTGCGACCGGCGCCGACCAAACCGAACAGCCCGAGAATCTCGCCTTTGTGCACCTCGAAACTCACCGGCTCACGCAAACCCGGCCCCAGCAAACCGTCGACCTTGAGCGCCACCGCGCCACGCTGACGGTGGCGGTAATCGTAGATGTCCTGAATGTCGCGACCGACCATGCAAGTCACCAATTGATCGTGAGTCAGTTCGCTCATGTCCTCGAACGTGCGCACGAAGCGACCGTCCTTGAACACCGTCACCGCGTTGCAGATGCGGAACACTTCTTCCATGCGATGGGAGACGTAAAGCACCACTTTGCCTTCGTCGCGCAGGCGACCGATGATCGCCATCAACCGATCGATTTCACGCGCCGACAGGCTGCTGGTCGGTTCGTCGAACGCGATCACATGCGCCCCTCGGGACAAGGCCTTGGCGATTTCCACCAGTTGCCGCTGCCCCAGGGACAGGCGCCCTACTTTCTCTTGCGGATCGATTTCATCGGCCAGGCCTTTGAGACAGGCCAATGCCTGTTGCCGCAACGCACCGCGATTGATCAGGCCGAAACTGGCCGGCAGATGACCGAGGAACAGGTTCTCTGCCACGGTCATTTCAGGGACCAGGTGCAACTCTTGATGGATCACGGCGACGCCACTGCCAATGCTGTCGGCGGTGGACTTGAAGACCATCACTTGCTCGCCGATCTGCAGATCGCCGCTGCTGGGGGTGTAAGCCCCGCCGAGGATTTTCAGCAGGGTCGATTTGCCGGCGCCGTTCTCGCCCATCAAGGCGTGAACCTGGCCCGGATGGGCGACGAAGCTGATGCCATCCAGCGCCTTCACCCCGGGAAAGGTCTTGCCGATCCCGTTGAAGCGCAAGCTGCCGCCGGTATTGTGTTGTTGTATTTTTGATTGCGCGTGCATAACCCACCTCTTCACACAGATCAGGCAGCCCCGTCGCCAGGGCCACCGATGAAATCAACCGCGCCTCAGTTCCAGAGGCCGATCTTTTCCAGTTCCTGCTTGAAGTTCTCGCGAGTGATCAGCGTTACGTCGTCCATCGCGGTGTACTTCGGCGGTTCTTTGCCGGTGGTGACCCACTCGTACATCATGCTGGCGGTGTTGTAGCCCTCGATGTGCGGGCTCGGCAGCATCGAGCCGAAGAAGCCGCTGTTGGCCTTCTCCAATTCGCCAATGGCGTCAGTGCCGTTGATGCCGATGCCGATCACGTTGGCCGCGGCAAAACCGGCGCTCTCGGTGGCGCGCACGCCGCCCAGCACGGTGTTGTCGTTCATGCCGCCGATGATCAGGTTTTTCGCCGCGCTCGGCAGTTTCACCAGTGCCGAATTGGTGGCGTCCATGCTGCCGGGTACGTCGAGGGTTTTCAGCGCCGAGAACAGGATGTGGTCTTTCGGCATGCCGGCGTCTTCCAGCGCTTTGACCGAACCGTCGGTGCGTTTCTTGCCGGTGTCGAGTTCGTTGAAGGTGTTGATCACCGCGTAGGTATCTTTCCAGTCCCAGCCACGTTTCTTCGCTTCAGTGGCCATGGCGTTGCCCTGTTTCTGGCCGACTTCGAACGCGGCCATGCCGAGGTACGGAACGTCTTCCATGAACTTGCCGCTGGCATCGACGAAGCGGTCATCGACGGCGATGACTTTCAAACCGTTGAGCTTGGCCTTGGCCATGATCGCCGGGCCCAGGGACACGTCTGGCGGGCAGATCACAAAGCCCTTGGCGCCGTTGGCGGCGAGGCTGTCAATGGCCGAGAGGGTTTTCTCGCCATCCGGCACGGCGATCTTGATGACGGTGAAGCCCCTCTCTTTCCCGGCCTTTTCGGCAAATGCCCATTCGGTCTGGAACCAGGGCTCTTCCGCCTGCTTGACCAGAAAACCGATTTTCACTTCCTCGGCCGCCAGCAACGAACTGCTCAGGCTGACCGCGGTGACCGCCAAAGCGGCACAGCACAGGGAACGGATCCCACGACGACGATTCATAAGCTGACTCCTTGTTATTTTTTTTGAGCGTTATTTGAAAGCCAATCAAACTGTGCAGCTAATAGTCATATCGTATGATGATTGGATTTCAGGCGTAGTTCCGCGCCTGAAATCCGATTGACTCAGTCGTGGTACATGACCGAGCGACCGCCATCGATGGTGATGCACGAGGCATTGATGAACGGCGCTTCATCGCTGGCCAGGAAAACGGCGGTCATGGCGACTTCGATCGGCTGACCGATACGACGTGGCGGGTGCAGATCGAACGCGCGCTGTCGCTCGGCATGCGGGTCGGCAAAACCGTTCCAGTAATCGACGTTCAATTGGGTTTCGATGTAACCCGGCGCGATGGCGTTGACGCGAATGCCCTTCGGCGCGTACTCGATGCCCAGGGCGCGGGTCAGGCCGAGCAAACCGTGCTTGGCCACCGGGTACGGGAAGCAGCCGGGAATGATGTGAGTGGAATGGGTCGAGGCGATATTGATGATGCTGCCAATGCCTTGCTCGATCATCTGCGGCAGCACCGCTTTGCAACCGTACCAGGCGCCATCGAGGTCGATGGCGAAGCAACGACGCCAGTCTTCCTCGGTCATTTCCAGCGGATCACGGAACACGTTGACCCCGGCGCAGTTGACCAGCACATCGATGCGACCGTGCAGCTCGATCGCCAGTCCGGCCATGGCGTGCAGGTCTTGCTGGTTGGAAACGTCAGCCTTGATTGCCTGCACATCAAAGCCTTTGTCCCGCCATTGAGCCGCGACTTTTTCGACTTTCTCACCCTGGATATCGCTGATGATCAGCTTGGCCTGCTGGGAAGCGAAGGTCGCGACAATCGCCTCGCCAATGCCCTGCGCAGCACCGGTCAGCAGCACCACCTTGTTTTTCAGGCGCTCACCCTTTGGTGGTTCGGGCACTGGTGGCAAGGAAAGAGGTTCAGCCATGGATCAAGACTCCTTTTTGAAGGCACGACAAAAACCGGGCATCTGTCGATGTCCGGTCAAAAGGCTTTTTGGAAAATCGCTGCATCACTTCACCTGTTTTGTTTTTTTAAGTGTGAGTGCGTGTAACTGATGGAGCCGACTATAAACCCGACCGCCAAATAATCTCAATATATAATTTTACATCCCATATTTTGGGATTTACCCCGCAAACCGTGTGCAGGCCTTTCCGGGCACATCGACTCGAACCGACAGCAACGCCCCGTCCAACGGATGATTGAGCGGGCTCGCAGCGCTGGTGATGTACAGGGTTTTGAAGTCTTCACCGCCGAATACGCAACTGGTGGGACGGCTGACGGGCAGTTCAATCACGCGATCGACCTGCCCGTCCGGGGTCAGCCTGAGCACACAGCTGCCATTCCAGCGGGCGTTCCAGATATAACCTTCGGCATCCATTGCCGAGCCATCCGGCTCGCCGCGCTCATGCGGCCCGAACCAGATGTGGGCCGGGTCGAGGCTGCCATCGGTGCGGATGAAGTACTGGTAGAGCGTGTTGTCGAGGCTGTCACCGAAATAGACGGTGGTCCCGTCGTCGCTCCACAGCAATGTGTTAGGGATGCCCAACCCTCGAAGCAACGGCGTGACCCGAGCATCTCGATCGATGCGAAACAGGCCACCGGAACGCCGGACGATAGGCACATCTTCACCCTGCTCGCCAATGTTGTTCTGCATGGTGCCGAGCCAGAGCCGGCCCTGAGCATCGCAGCGGGCTTCATTGGCGCGATTGCCGGGTTGCGGATCGGCGACGCAGAGCAAGGTCAATCGTGGCTCCAGGCCGGGGGAATCCAGATCGAGGCGATACACGCCGCTGTTCAACGTCACCAGCGCATCGCCGCTTTCGCAGGGAATGAAGGCTGACACGTGCTCGGGCATCTGCCAGATCTGCACGTTGGCGCCGATCAGCCGCAACGCCTGTTGACCGGCGATATCAACCCAGTACAGCGCCTGGGTCGGCGCATCCCAGAACGGACTTTCGCCCAGTCGTGCCCGGTGCTCGGTAACCGCGGTCCATTCCATGAAACCTCCTGCGTTGTTCTTGTTTTTTTGTGGGAGCGAGCCTTCTCCGGGCGGCGTTCCGACGATAGCGGTGTAACAGTCAACATTGATGCTGAATGTAATGCCCCCATCGCGAGCAGGCTCACTCCCACAGGGTTTTGTATTGTCAGCTGGCCTTCTTGTCAGCCATGACTTGCGGGTAGAAGCGCTTGATGGCCAGGTCGGCATTATCGATCAGGGTCATGCAGGCCCAGACTCCCCGCGCGGCATCCCGGGCGGCGATGGCCTCAGCCATGTCTTTGTGAATCGGCAGCGTGCGGCGCAGTTCGTCCGGGTCGGCGGCGGACACTTCGAAGGACACCGCCAGCAGCGCGCCGAGGGCCGGGACCATTTGTTCGATAAATTGATTGTGGCTGGCAGCGAGGATGCACTCGTGGAAGAACTGGTCGGCACGGTTGTAATCGATACCGCTGTCCACTGCCCGCTCCAATGCGTTGTAAGCCTGAAGGATGGCGTGAACCTGCTCGACGGTAGCGCGCTCGCAAGCCCAGCGTACGGCCATGGGTTCGATGGTGCGGCGCAGGTCGAGCAAGTCGTCGACGAAGTTTTCCGGCAAGCCGCTGCGCGATAGCCAGCCTACGACTTGCGGATCGAAGAGGTTCCAGCGGCGCACTGGCAGCACCCGCGTGCCGACCTTGGGCCCGACTTCGAGCATGCCTTTGGCGACCAGGGTTTTGATGGCTTCGCGGATTACGGTGCGGCTGACACCGAGCTGCTCGCCCAGGTCGGCCTCGACCTTGAGCGTCTCACCGGGTTTGACCTGCCCCGTGGCGATCCAGCAACCCAGCCAATCGACCGTCGACGCATGAAAACTGCTGGACATGGACACCTCGATTCAGGGACGGCACAAAGCCGTTCGCGATAGGTGCCTACGCTAATCATCATACGATTAGGTGTCAATTTGAATTTTCAGCGCCAACACACATCAAGCACGCACAGTTTTTTTCTGTTTTACGGCTCAAGCCCGATGGGGAAGAACTCGCCAGCGCTCCACACGCCTAACCAGCGCTGCCCGTCGATCTCGCGGGTGACGGCCAGCTCCACCAGTTGGTAGAACACGTTGCGGTGGATCAGAGCTTCGAGGTTGGTGCGCACATGCACGTAGGGCGCGGGTTCTTGCGTGACCGGGTCGATCACCACACGCATGGGGTGCTCGGGACCGGCCTCGGCGGTCTCGTCAACATTGGTGGTGAAGCGCAGGACCTGGGTTTCACCCTCGCCTTCGACATCCACGGCAATCGCCACGAAGGGCGCATCGTCGACCTTGATGCCAACCTTCTCGACCGGGGTGATAAGGAAGTAATCGTCACCATCGCGGCGGATGATGGTGGAGAACAGCTTGACCATCGGCTTGCGCCCGATCGGCGTGCCCAGGTAGTACCAGGTGCCGTCACGGGCGATACGCATGTCGATGTCGCCGCAGAAATCGGGGTTCCACAGGTGGACCGGCGGCAAGCCTTTGGTTTTGGGGATTTGCCCCAACAGGTCGTTGGCTTTTTGCGGGCCACTCATGGCGTTCTCCTTTGAATTACTGGTCGCTGAGCCCCAGTAGGCTGCGCGCGTATTGTTCCAGCGGCGGGCCCATCAGGTCTTCTGGCTTTTTGTCGTGGAACGTCAGTAAACCGCCACGACTCTTGATACGTGCAGTATCAATCAAATACTGGGTGCTGGTCTCGATCAACATGATCTGAATCACGCCACCATCGATACCGAGGCGATCCAGGGCTTCCTGATCGAGCCACTCGTCCGAGTTGCCGATACGGTCATCAGACTTGGCGAACCGGGTATAGAGCAGGTAATGGGCACCGGCGGCACGGGCTTCGCCCATGGCTTGATCAAGACCTTCCGGGGCACGGGCGCGGCGGACCATGGGGAAGTATTCGACAAAGCCATCGAAGGCGACTTCGGCAATCACGTTAGGTCGTGGGTAGACAGTACTGCCTGGCGGCACAAATGCGCCCTGGGCGATATAGACGAAAGAGTCCGGCTGGATGCGCAGGTTATTCACCCGGCGGCTGTCGCTATGGTCGAGCAGCCCCGCGTCGCTCATGTGGTAGCGAGTCCCTTCAGCCAGATCGCTGACATTCATGCAGCCACCAAGCGCCAAAACGGCCAGCAGCAAAACCAGGCTACGCATCCTACCCTCCAGAGGCCGGTGACGGAAAACCGGCGAATGGCCATGGGATGCAGCTTCCGCGCCAGCTCGGGAGAAACACAATCTCGTTGCAGCTGTCGAAGGACGCATTCGGTTTGTAGCAGCTGTCGAGCCTGCGAGGCTGCGTTCGGCTGCGAAGCAGTCGTAAAACCTGAACGCGCGGTCTTACTGACTAAAACACCGCATCGCCTGATTTCACGACTGCTTCGCAGCCGAACGCAGCCTCGCAGGCTCGGCAGCTGCTACAGGGATCGGGTTCAGCCGCCGATGATTTTCATGATGGTCGCGCCACCGGAGAACGCGACTTCCTGCTTATCGCCCAAGGCTTTCACCAGGAGTCTCTGTAAGGCGGGCAACGCTTGATGACGGGGCTTGTCCAGCAGGTCGCCGACATAGTGGCGGTTGCTCGACGACAGGCAGCCATGCAGCCAGCCCGTGGAGGACAGACGCAGCCGCGAACAGGTGCGGCAGAAAGGAACGCTTTCGTTGGCGATAACGCCGAAGTAGCCCTGCCCCGGAATTTCATAACGCACGGCGGTGGCATCTACCGGCGCATCGGCCTGCAGGTATTCGTAGCGCTCGCCGATCAGGCTCAGCAACTGCTGAAGGCTGACAAACTGCTGCAGGAACGCATTGGAGTCACTGGCCAGGTGGCCCATGCGCATCAACTCGATGAAGCGAAGCTCATAGCCGCGCTCCAGACAGTAATCGAGTAGCGGCATCACTTGATCGAGGTTCTGCCCTCGCAGCGGCACCATATTGACCTTGATCTTCAGGCCGGCGGCGCTGGCTTGATCCATACCGTCGAGCACAGTCGCCAGATCGCCGCCACGGGCAATGCTGCGAAAAGCGCTCGCATCCAGGGTATCGAGGGAAACGTTTATGCGACGAATGCCGGCATCCACCAGCAGTGGCAGCTTTTTTGCCAGCAGCTGACCGTTGGTGGTCAGGCTGATGTCCGCCAGGCCCATCTGCCCGACAGCGGTCATGAAGGTTTCGAGTTTGGGGCTGACCAGCGGCTCGCCGCCGGTGATGCGCAAACGCTCAATGCCGGCAGCTTCAATCAGATAGGCCACGCCACGCGCCATGGCCTCGGCCGACAATTCATCCTGCGCAGCGACCAACCGTTTGCCGTTGGGCACGCAGTAGGTACAAGCGTAATTGCAGGCTGAAGTCAGACTGATTCGCAAATTGCGAAAACGCCTGCCTTGACGGTCAACGATCATGGACTACTCCGGCGGAAGAATATTCGGACCGCTAAAACTTGACTCACAAATCAAGTTTTAGCAAGTCCTATGCCTGAGTATATTCCTGCGGTACTGCGCCACGTAGCGAAATCATGGCGCAATAAGGCAACTGAATGGTTCAGCTGCTCGGAGTGTCGGTATCGCGCTTGCGTTTGTTGCCCATGCGCACGCCGATGTCCATCAGGAACTGGAAGAAACCTTCCTGATCTTCCAGCACATTGCTCCAGAACGGCGAGTGATACAGCGCCACGGCGCCGTGCACCAGCGCCCAGGAAGCGCAGTAATGGAAATAAGGCGGTACGTCTTCGAGTTTGCCTTCGCTGATCCGGCCCTTGATCAGCAGGGTCAGACGCTCGAAGTTCGAGGCGCGGATCTTGTGCAGCTCCTCGACCATCTCCGGCACCTGATTGCCCTTGACCACCTTTTCTTCCAGGCGATCGAACAACCGATAGCGTTGAGGATCGCGCATGCGGAATTCGAAGT
This sequence comes from Pseudomonas sp. FW305-20, assembly GCF_058788075.1. NCBI lineage: Bacteria > Pseudomonadati > Pseudomonadota > Gammaproteobacteria > Pseudomonadales > Pseudomonadaceae > Pseudomonas > Pseudomonas sp. FW305-20. The sequence goes on from NZ_JBYTAJ010000009.1 coordinate 137,450, forward strand.
AGGCCCGGGACAGGGCTTCCTTGTCCTTGTCGACATCGGCTGAATGCAACAGCTCGTTCAAATCGCGCTCGTAATCGAGCATCAGGCGCAGATAGATTTCGGCCTTGGATTTGAAGTGCTTGTAGATCGTGCCTTTGCCGATACCGACGGCATCAGCAATCATCTCGACGGTGACACTGTCTTCACCTTGATCGAGGAACAGCTTGAGCGCGGTATCGAGAATTTCTTGCTCGCGGCGACGAAACTCACGGACCTTACGAGGTTCTTTATGCATAAGAAAAGGTCTGTAGGGGTCAAAATTCGAAGCCGCGTATTATGCCTAACTTGCGCAAAAATGCACGGATCATCCAACCATATATGTGTTTCTTGGTGAATTCCGCCAGTCTCGCAGATTAATGAGAACTCAACCGAAGCGCCCGTATTCCAAATTTGTTTAAAAACCGACGCCGCTAAACTGGACTCGGCGCGATACTGATCAATACTTCAACTGTCGGCGGGACATCTCCCCCAAGTGTTGCGCCGATATAGGTACCAACGGACCGCGTGCCTTTGTTTTACTCCTAATGGTCTTAACCCGGATTCACCCCCCAGAACCCGGGTTTTTTTTGCCTGCGATTTAGCCTTTCACATGTGCCAACGGAAACAGGCGCTTGAAGTTCTCGGTGGTTTGCTCGGCAAACCGCTCGTAGGGCTCACCTCGCAACATTGCCAGAAATTCCGCTACGTCGCGCACGTACTGCGGCAGGTTCGGCTTGCCGCGATGAGGGATCGGCGCCAGGTAAGGCGAGTCGGTTTCCACCAGCAAACGATCAGCGGGCACCTTGCTGGCTACGTCACGCAGGGCGTCGGCATTGCGGAAAGTGACAATCCCGGACAAGGAAATGTAATACCCCATGTCCAGCGCCGCTTTGGCCATGTCCCAGTCTTCGGTGAAACAATGCAGCACGCCCGCCTGGGGCAGCGCCGCTTCACGCAGGAGGTTCAACGTATCGGCGCGGGCACCACGGGTGTGGATGATCACCGGTTTGCCCGTCTGCTGTGCCGCTTGCAGATGCAGGCGAAACGACGCCTGCTGCAACTCTGCCGCTTCCGGTTCGTAGTGATAATCCAGGCCCGTTTCACCGATCGCGACCACACGCGGGTGATTGAGCTCGCGCAACAGCCAGTCCAGTGCTGGCGCGGCGCCCGGTTGCACGTCCAGCGGATGCACGCCAACTGAACAATCGACGTCGTCGTAACGTTCGGCCAGGGCTTTGACGTCGGCGGCATTCTCGACGCTGACGCCAATACACAGAAAGTGCCCTACCCCGCGCAGACGGGCCGCATCCAGCGCAGCATCCAGTGAGCCGTCGTGGGCGGCAAGGTCAAGGCGATCAAGGTGGCAATGGGAATCTACGAGCATAAAAGGGCTGCAACTTACATCGTATGAGTGGGACGGTCGGACTTGAGGGCTCCGGCCAGATGGGTTTCGATTCGACTGCGCGCGGTATTGTCGCCATCGTTGAATTGTACGCCGACCCCGGCGGCCCGGTTACCCTGCGCACCTTTTGGGGTGATCCAGGTGACCTTGCCGGCGACCGGAATCTTCTCCGGCTCGTCCATCACGCTCAACAGCATGAATACCTCGTCGCCCAACTTGTAACTCTTGTTGGTCGGGATAAACAGGCCACCATTCTTGATGAACGGCATGTAGGCCGCGTAAAGCACGGACTTGTCCTTGATCGTCAGGGACAAAATGCCGTTGCGCGGCCCCGGATTGACGAGTTCATTCATGCTGACCTCCGTTGCTGATGCTCAGAGTCTAGGCACAGACGGTCACTTCTGGGTAGGCAAACCTACCCATTGCACCAACAGCGCCTCCAGCAACAACACCCGGTTGAGGTTGGCTTTGCTCATCACTTTCTGGCGCTGGGCGAGGATCCAGTCCTGGATATTCAGGACTTTGTCCTGGCCGGCTTTCTGCGCCAGGTACTGAATCACCTTGCGCATGTCCGCCAGTCCCAGGCCTTCTTCATCCTGAGTCAGCTGATAGCGCAGGATCAGGCTCGACCAGTCGCAGAACCAGTCGAACAACAGCAACAGCGGAATTGCATTCCAGCCTTCGGCCAGTTGCGTCGGTGACTGTTGCTGCTTGAGCAATTTTTTCACGCCATCGACCACCAGCGCCCGCTGCTCGCGCACGCCCTGGGCCTGCAAGTTGACGGCGGCCAGTGGCGAACCGGCAGCCAGCGTCAGCAATTCGATACGCTCTTCTTCCCCACAGTCCGGCAAAGCCTTCGCCAGCCAGGCCAAACTCATGGCTTCGCTCGGCAGCGGACAGGCCTGCTGCTGGCAGCGGCTCTTGATCGTTGGCAGCAAACGACTGGCCTGGTGACTGATCAGCAGCAACACGGTATCACCGGAAGGCTCTTCAAGACTTTTGAGCAAGGCGTTGGCGGCGTTGACGTTCATCGACTCGGCCGGCTCGATCAGCACTACTTTGCGACCGCCCATCTGCGCGGTCTGAACCACGAAGCTGACCAGATCACGAACCTGATCGACCTTGATCGCCTTATCGGCTTCTTCCGGTTCCAGAATGTAGTTGTCTGGGTGACTGCCGGCCTTGAGCAACAGACAGGATTTGCATTCGCCGCAAGCATCGTGGGCGGGGCTCGGGCGCTGGCACAGCAAACTGGCCATCAAGCGCTCGGCGAGCGCGCGTTTGCCGATCCCGGCCGGGCCATGCAACAGATAGGCGTGGGCATGTTGCTTGCGACCGGCCAACTGCTGCCAAAGGCTGTCCTGCCACGGATAGGCTTCAGCCACGGGTCAACTCCAGCAGACGCGGCAGCAAGGCATCCAGCGCCTGCTGAACCTGCGTCAGCGGCTGGGCGGCATCGACCAGGACATAACGCGCAGGATCCGCCTCAGCACGCTTGAGGAAAGCACTGCGCACCGCATCAAAAAAGGTTCGGCCTTCGAGCTCGAAACGATCCAGACGACCGCGAGCGCTGGCGCGGGCCAGGCCCACTTCCACCGGCAGATCGAAAATCAACGTCAGGTCCGGGCGCAGATCGCCCTGGACGAAGGCTTCCAGCGTCGCGATGCGCTCCAGCGACAGGCCGCGGCCGCCACCCTGATAGGCATAGGTCGAATCGGTAAAGCGATCACACAGGACCACCGCACCGCGGGCCAGTGCCGGGCGAATCACCTCGGCCAGATGCTGGGCTCGCGCGGCGAACACCAACAGCAACTCGGTGTCGGGGTTCATGACTTCGTCAACCGGCGCCAGCAGCACTTCGCGGATTCGTTCGGCCAACGGCGTACCGCCTGGTTCGCGAGTCAGCACGACCTCGATACCCGCGGCGCGCAGGCGCTCGGCCAGGTATTCGCGATTAGTGCTCTTGCCGGCCCCTTCCGGGCCTTCCAGGGTAATAAACAAGCCAGTCACAGGCAGTCCTTAGTCAGGGTCATTGCGGGCTTTGCGGCGCGGCTGCATCCGGTTCGGGCGCGGGGGCAGCTGCGGGTTCTTGAGCGGGTTCTTGCGCCGGCTCCGGTGATGGCGAAGGCTCAGGCGCTTGCGATTCTGGTGGCGCCGCCTGAGCAGGCTCTTGCGGCGACACTTGCGGCACAGCCTCGAGGACTGTGTCGGGTGAAGCAGCCGGAATCGGTGCCTGCTCATCCATCGCCTCTGGCGCCGTGGTCGGCGCCGGGCTGGAGCGGTAGTCTGCACGGCGCTTGATCTGGAACTCCCGCACAGCGTTATTGTGCGCGTCCAGATCATCGGAGAACACGTGGCTGCCATCACCACGCGCAACGAAATAGAGGCTATTGCCCGGCACCGGATTCAGCGCTGCATGAATCGCTTCGCGGCCGACCATGGCGATCGGGGTCGGCGGCAGTCCCGAAATCACGTAGGTGTTGTACGGCGTCGGTTCCTTGAGGTGGGCACGAGTCAATTTGCCGTTGTAACGATCACCGAGGCCGTAGATCACGGTTGGATCAGTCTGCAACAACATGCCCATTTCCATGCGCCGCACAAACACGCCAGCGATTTGCCCGCGCTCCTGCGGCACGCCGGTTTCCTTCTCCACCAGCGAGGCCATGATCAGTGCCTGATAGGGCTCGGTGTACGGCACGTCAGCGGCGCGCTGGCTCCATTCCTTGGCGAGGACTTCGTCGAGGCGGTCGTAGGCTTTTTTCAGCAGTTCGACATCGGTCATGCCGCGCACGAAGCGATAGGTGTCAGGGAAGAATCGCCCTTCCGGAAAAATCCCGCTGTGGCCGAGTTTGTCCATCACCTCGCTATCACTCAAACCGTCGAGGGTCTTTTCGAGTTTTTCATCCTTGGCCAGAGCAGCGCGGACCTGATGAAAATTCCAGCCTTCGACCAGCGTCAGGCTGTACTGAACCATTTCCCCGCGTTTCCACAGGTCAATCAGGCCTTCGACGGTCATGCCGGGCCGCATGCGGTACTCGCCCTTGTGCAACGGTTGTTTGGCGAGATTGAAGCGCCAATAGACCCGCAGCCAGAAAGCGTCCTTGATGACGCCATCGGCTTCGAGTCGATAGAAAGTGCGGGTCGGTGTCGTGCCTTTGGGCACTTCCAGCAGCTCTTCCTGGGTGATGTTCAGCGGCTGTTCCAGCGCCGAATGAATTTTCCAGGCAGAAGCGCCCAGACACAGCCCTGCCAGAACCAGTCCGGTTTCCAGCAGCAGCAACAATTTACGTCTCACGTATCAAGCATCCAGTAGCGCGCGGGCAATGGTTTGGAGTTTACGGGTGAGCGGCCCAACCGGCCAGCTTAGTGCGGCATAGGCGCGCACCGGCCAAACGCCATACACGCTGTTGCAGACAAAGACTTCATCAGCCCATTGCAGCTGATCGAGGGTGATATCGGTGATTTGTGTGGCGATCCCCAATGACTCGGCTTGAAACAATAATTCGGCACGCATCACACCAGCCACGCCGCAGCGCTTCAAATCAGCCGTGATCAGCACGCCATCGCGAATCAGGAACAGATTGCTGAACACGCCTTCAATGACACGTCCGGCCTGATCGAGCATCAAGCCTTCGGCATGATCGGTGTCTTGCCATTCGGAGCGGGCGATGACCTGCTCAAGACGGTTCAGATGCTTGAGTCCGGCGAGCAGAGGCTGTTTGGAAAGCCGCGTCGCACAGGGAAACAGGCGAACGCCCTGCTCCGCATGGGCAACAGGATAAACCGCAGGAGGGTTGCCGAGCATGATGCGGCGCGCCTGGGCCGAAGGATCGGGCGCATAGCCGCGCGCGCTTTCGCCACGGGTGACGATGAGCTTGAGCACACCTTCGCCCAACGCTTGGGCGTAGGTCAGTAATTCTGTGCAGACAGCCGGGTGATCGAGATTGATTGCCAACCGCTGACAACCCTTGACCAGGCGCACCAGATGCCGATCCAGCAGCACCGGGCTGCCGTTGTGTACGGCGATGGTCTCGAACAGACCATCGCCGTAAGCCAGGCCGCGATCCTTCAGCGACAAAGCGTCAGCCGGCTGACCGTCGACCCAGCTGTCCATCAGTCAGCGAACCGACGGAACACCAGCGAGCCGTTGGTACCGCCAAACCCGAAGGAGTTGGACAGCACCACGTCGATATCCATATTGCGCGCGGTATGCGGTACGAAATCAAGGTCGCAACCTTCGTCCGGCTCATCAAGGTTGATGGTCGGCGGTGCTACCTGGCTGTTGATCGCCAGCACACTGAAAATCGCCTCGACCGCGCCCGCCGCACCCAACAGGTGACCGGTCATGGACTTGGTCGAACTGACTGCCAGCTTGTAAGCGTGATCGCCGAATACCGACTTGATCGCACAGGCTTCGGCAAGGTCGCCCGCCGACGTCGAGGTGCCGTGGGCGTTGATGTACTGAACCTGATCGCCGTTGATCCTGGCATCGCGCAGCGCATTGGTGATGCAGCGGGCAGCACCCGCGCCATCCGCTGGTGGCGAAGTCATGTGGTAGGCATCGCCACTGGTGCCAAAGCCGATCAGCTCGGCGTAGATCGTCGCACCGCGGGCCTTGGCGTGTTCCAGCTCTTCCAGAACCAGAGCGCCGGCACCGTCGGACAGCACGAAGCCATCACGGCCCTTGTCCCATGGACGGCTGGCGCGGGTCGGTTCGTCGTTGCGGGTCGACAGTGCACGGGAGGCACCGAAGCCGCCCATGCCGAGGCCGCAAGCGGCCATTTCAGCGCCGCCGGCAATCATCACGTCGGCTTCGTCGTACATGATGTTGCGTGCCGCCATGCCGATGCAGTGCGTACCGGTGGTACATGCGGTGGCGATGGCGTAGTTAGGTCCCTGTGCGCCCAGATGGATGGACAGGAAACCGGAAATCATATTGATGATCGAGCCAGGCACGAAAAACGGAGAAATCCGTCGTGGGCCGGAATCATGCAGCGTGCGGCTGGTTTCTTCGATATTGGTCAGTCCGCCGATACCCGAACCCATGGCCACGCCGATGCGCTCACGGTTCGCGTCGGTGACTTCCAGACCGGCATTACGAACTGCCTGAAAACCTGCGGCCAGACCGTACTGAATGAACAGGTCGAGCTTGCGAGCTTCCTTGACCGACAGGTATTCCTCGACATTGAAGCCCTTCACCGAGCCGCCAAAACGGGTGGAATAGGCAGAAAGGTCGGTGTGTTCGATCAGACCAATGCCACTGCGGCCAGCCAGAATGCCCTGCCAACTGCTCGGCACATCCGTGCCCAGTGGCGACAACATACCCATACCGGTGACTACGACGCGTCTACGCGACACAGCACTCTCCTTTTTTCAAATGACGACTTTGCATCAGGCCTAAAGAAAAAACCGCACGCCGTGATGGCAGTGCGGTTTTTCCATGACAGCAAGCAACGATTACAAGCTATTAAGCCTGGTGGTTAGTAACGTAATCGATTGCGGCTTGTACAGTAGTGATCTTCTCAGCTTCTTCGTCAGGGATTTCGGTCTCGAATTCCTCTTCCAGAGCCATCACCAGCTCAACGGTGTCAAGGGAGTCGGCACCCAGGTCTTCAACGAAGGAAGCAGTGTTGACCACTTCTTCTTCTTTAACGCCCAGTTGCTCAGCAACGATTTTCTTGACGCGCTCTTCGATGGTGCTCATACCTTGTTTTCACTCCTAATGGACAAATTCAGGCAGCTGGCCAGTGGGTAAGTGTATAGAAAGACTTTTCAGTTTTTCAACTGAAAGCTTCACTCCTCAAACCCGACGACCCTCTGCCTATAAATAGATTGCAGCTTTATAACGGATTTTAGACAGCTCGTATGACATTTTTTTGAAGCAATCCGTCACATTTAACTCATGTACATCCCGCCGTTCACCGGGATTGTAGCCCCAGTAACGTAAGCCGCACCGTCGGATGCAAGAAAAGCGACCACAGACGCGATCTCTTGAGCTTGCCCCAGACGGCCCAGCGGAATCTGCGTCTGCAAGGCTTCACGCTGTGCCTCAGGCAATTCGCGGGTCATATCGGTGTCGATGAACCCAGGGGCCACCGAGTTTACCGTAATCGAACGCGAACCGACTTCACGCGCCAGGGAACGACTGAAACCTTCCAGACCGGCCTTGGCGGCTGCGTAGTTTACTTGGCCTGCGTTGCCCATGGCACCCACAACCGAGCCAATACTGATAATTCGTCCCCAACGGGCTTTGGTCATGCCGCGCAAAACGCCCTTGGACAGGCGAAACAGACTGTTCAGGTTGGTATCGACGACATCATGCCATTCGTCATTTTTCATCCGCATTATCAGATTATCGCGGGTGATACCGGCATTGTTGACCAGGATCGCCGGCGCACCGAACTGCGATGTAATGCTCGCCAGTACTGCCGCAACGGATTCGTCGCTGGTGACATTGAGTTCCAGGCCAGTGCCTTGAATCCCGTTTTCCGCCAGGGTTGCCGCAATGCGCTCGGCACCCGAGGCAGACGTCGCAGTGCCGATAACGATGGCGCCCTGACGACCCAATTCCAGGGCGATAGCCTGGCCGATACCGCGGCTCGCGCCAGTGACCAGTGCAACTTTACCTTGCAGACTCATGCAGGCTTCTCCTGATTCAGGCCAACGCTGCGCGAGCGGCAGCGAAGGCGTCGGGGGTATTGAGGTTGGATGTCGACACGCCTTCGGCGCAACGCTTGTTCAGGCCAGCCAGCACTTTGCCCGGGCCGCACTCGACCAACTGGGTAGCACCTTTGGCGGCCAGCGCCTGAACCGATTCGACCCAGCGTACAGGCTTGTAGAGCTGCTCGAGCAGATCGCGCTTGAGGGTTTCCAGATCGGCCGGCACACTGGCGCTGACGTTCTGAACCAGCGGAATCTGCGGCGCCTGCCAATCGATCGCTGCGATCGACTCGGCAAAACGCTCGGCCGCCGGACGCATCAACTCGCAATGAGACGGCACGCTGACCGGCAACGGCATGGCGCGCTTGGCACCACGAGCCTTGCAGCCTTCGATGGCGCGCTCGACCGCAGCCTTGGCACCGGCGATGACTACCTGGCCTGGCGAGTTGAAGTTGACCGCACTCACCACTTCGCCTTGCGCCGCTTCGGCACAGGCTGCCAGCACATCCGCATCGTCCAGACCGAGAATGGCGGCCATGCCACCTTGCCCGGCCGGAACGGCTTCCTGCATCAACTGACCACGGCGTTCAACCAGCTTGACCGCGTCGCCCAGGCTCAGGCTGCCCGCAGCGACCAGAGCACTGTATTCGCCCAGACTGTGCCCGGCAACATAAGCCGGACGCGCACCGCCTTCAGCCAGCCACAGACGCCACAAGGCAATCGAGGCGGTCAGAATGGCCGGCTGGGTTTTATCGGTTTGATTGAGTTGCTCTTCCGGCCCTTGCTGGGTCAGTACCCACAGGTCGTAACCCAGAGCATCGGAAGCTTCTTTGAATGTTTCGAGGACAACCGGATGTTGTGCGCCCAACTCGGCCAGCATGCCGAGGGACTGCGAACCCTGTCCCGGAAAGACGAATGCGAGGGAAGCAGACATGTAACAAGCCCCTAATGATCTTGTCGTCGGATAATTGACGTCCCGCAGGAGGGACGCAAGAAACTGACAGTTGGATGGCAAATTGAACTGAGCGGTCACATTTAAGCATTGTCCGACGAAAACGCCTAAAGCAACAAATCCTCAAGACGACCGTGAATGCGTTCCGGCAGGTTTTCCTGAATCTCGATCAAGGCACGCTGAATCGCACTCTGGAAGCCCTGAACCCCCGCCGAACCATGGCTTTTCACCACAATCCCCTGCAATCCGAGGAAACTTGCGCCGTTATGCCGCGCAGGCGCCAGATCAGCTTGCAAGCGTTTCATCAGCGGCAAAGCCAGAGCACCGACCACTTTCGACGCAAGATTTTTCTTGAACAAGGCTTCGATGCGCGCGGCAATCATGGTCGCCAGGCCTTCGCTGGACTTGAGCAGGATATTGCCGACAAAACCGTCACACACCACCACATCCGCCTCGCCACGGTACACACCGTCACCCTCGACAAAACCGATGTAGTTGATACCACGAGCACTTTGCAACAATGTTGCAGCCAGCTTGACCTGCTGATTACCCTTGATGTCTTCAGTACCAATGTTCAACAGCGCCACTCGCGGACGAACAATGCCCAGGGTTTCCGCCGCCACCGACCCCATCACAGCGAACTGCAATAGATGCTCGGCACTGCAATCGACATTGGCACCCAGGTCGAGCAACTGGCAATAACCCTTCTGCGTCGGAATCGCCGCCACCATTGCCGGCCGATCAATGCCCGGCAAGGTCTTGAGCACAAACCGCGACAACGCCATCAGCGCACCGGTATTGCCGGCGCTGACACAGGCCTGCACCTTGCCGTCTCGCAGTAATTCCAGCGCCACGCGCATCGACGAGTCGGGCTTGCCGCGCAGGGCCTGGGCAGGCTTTTCGTCCATGGTGATGACTTCGGACGCCGGCACGATCGACAGGCGCGAGCGATCCACAGCCGATTGGCCAGAGAGCAATTCTTCAAGAAGGGAGGGTTGACCGACGAGGGTCAGGTGCAGCGAGGGCGTAGCAGACAGGCAAGCAAGGCTGGCCTGAACAATGCTGCGGGGACCGAAGTCCCCGCCCATTGCGTCAATCGCGATGACTTGAGCAGACAAGTGATTACTCGTCAGCGCCCTTGTCGATCACTTTACGGCCACGGTATACGCCTTCTGGCGATACGTGGTGACGCAGGTGAATTTCACCGGTGGTTTTTTCTACAGACAGAGTGCTTGCCGTCAGGGCGTCGTGCGAACGACGCATGTCACGGGCAGAGCGGGATTTTTTGTTCTGCTGAACAGCCATAATTGATTAACTCCTAAACGTTTGGGTCACGCTTTAACTGCGCCAATACACTGAACGGGTTGGACCGCGTTACCTCGTCCTCGCTCGGTTCGGGCTCATCGAGACCCGCCGGCTGCTGGCATTCTTCCGGATGATGAGCAGGCACAATGGGCAAGGCGAGCAAAAGCTCCTCCTCGATCAGTGACTGCAGATCCAATGGATCTTCGCCCAGTTCCAGCACGTCATAACCTTTCGGCAACGACTGGGTATTCGCACCCTCCTTCACCACAGCATAACTGCATTCGCTATGGATCGGCAGGGTGACCAGCTCAAGACAACGCTGGCAAACCATTTTGACTTCGGTGTCGATAAAACTGTGGATTACCACAGACTTACGTTCATCTCGTTCAAAAACGAATTTAGCCTGCACCGTACCGACAGTGTCGGAAAGCGGGTCGCAGAGTCTCTCCAAATCGGCCAGCAGCAGTTCACCTTGAAGGGTGGTGCCACGATCAGCCAATTTGCGCGGGTCAACGTGAGGTGGAATCGGGTCATTCAACATAGGCGCAGCATTATAGGGATGCCCCCAGCCATGTCAAAGGAAATTCAGCCCTGTCCGTCACTTGCAAGCCTCCGTTAGAATTCGCGCCTGCCTTTTGGAGATGCGCATGCTGCCTTTATTACTCGCTTCAAGCTCGGTTTATCGCCGGGAATTGCTGGCCCGCCTGCAGCTGCCGTTCACCTGCAGCTCGCCGGATATCGACGAAAGCCACCGATCGGGTGAGTCTGCCGTCGAGCTGGTAAAGCGTCTTGCAGAGGAAAAAGCACGCGCGCTGGCCAGCAGTCACCCCGCCCACCTGATTATCGGCTCCGACCAGGTTGCGGTGCTCGGCGAGCGGATTATCGGCAAACCGCACACCCTCGAAAAGGCCCGCGAACAATTGCTGGCGTCTAGCGGTGCCAGCGTGACCTTCCTTACCGGCCTGGCCCTGCTCAACAGCCAGACGGGTGAATGCCAGGTCGACTGCGTGCCGTTCACCGTACACATGCGCTCGCTCGATCAGGCGCGCATCGAACGCTACCTGCGCGCCGAACAGCCCTACGACTGCGCTGGCAGCTTCAAAGCCGAAGGTTTGGGGGTGAGCCTGTTTCAAAGCACCGAAGGCCCTGACGCTACCAGCCTGGTCGGCCTGCCCTTGATTCGCCTGGTGGACATGTTGCTGGCCGAAGGTGTGCAAATCCCCTGACCACCCTGTAGCTGACGAAGCCTGCGTGCGCGCAACCTACTGAACACCGCAATTGTGTAGCAGCTGGCGAAGCCTGCGTTCGGGTGCGCAGCGCTCGCAAATCCGGATTGCACGGTCTATCTGAAAGGTTGCGGCGCATGGTTTGGCGAGCGCTGCGCACTCGAACGCAGGCTTCGCCAGCTGCTACAGGGATCGTGCAGACATTAAAAAACCGGCCACTTGGGCCGGTTTTTTATGCCGAAGGCGATCAGCGCAACGAAGGCCCCTGGAAGCCCATCCACATCGCCAGATGCTCAGCCACACTGGCACCGAGTTTTTTCGAGAAGCGGTCGAACGGCGATTCCTGAACGGTGAAATCCACCAGCTCTTTCTCGCCGATCACGTCACGTGCCACCGAACTGGCATTCCCCAAACCATCGATCAGACCCAGCGGCAGCGCTTGCTCGCCCGACCAGACCAACCCGGAGAACAACTCTGGATGTTCCTTGTCCTTGAGACGGTCGCCACGACCTTTCTTGACGCTGCTGATGAACTGCTGATGAGTGGTATCGAGCACACCCTGCCAGAACCGGGTTTCTTCAGGCTTCTGCGGCTGGAACGGATCAAGGAACGATTTGTGCTCGCCCGAGGTGTAAGTACGACGCTCGACACCCAGCTTCTCCATGGTCCCGACAAAGCCATAACCGGCTGCGGTCACACCAATGGAACCCACCAGGCTCGCCTTGTCGGCATAGATCTGATCCGCCGCACTGGCGATGTAGTAAGCACCGGAAGCACCCAAATCCGAGATCACCGCGTAAAGCTTGGTGTCCGGATGCAGGCCGCGCAAACGACGGATTTCGTCATAGACGTAGCCTGACTGCACCGGACTGCCACCCGGACTGTTGATTCGCAGGATGACACCCTTGACCTTCTTGTCTTCGAACGCTGCACGCAGGCTGCCGACGATGTTGTCAGCGCTGGCAGGCTCCTTGTCGGCGATCATGCCGGTCACGTCGATCAGCGCGGTGTAGTTGCCACTGAGGGTGGCGGCTTTCTCCATGTCCATCAGGGGCGTGAACAGGACCAACGCGCCAAACAGGTACACAAAAGTCAGCAGCTTGAAGAAAATCCCCCAGCGACGGGACCGGCGCTGCTCCTGCACGCTGGCCAGCATGGTCTTTTCCAGCAGCTTCCAGCTTTTCTCGTCACCGCTCTCTACGCTTGCCTTGGCGGGCGCTTTCCATTCGTCGGTCATGACATTTACCCCAGCAAAAACCTGTTAAACCCGCTGACTCAGCCAGGCATGCAATTCTGAAAAACGATCAATGGCCAGTGTCGGCCCGAATAATTTCAACGCTTCGATCGATTGCGCGCCGTAGCTGACGGCCACCGAATCCATGCCCGCATTGCGCGCCATCTGCAAGTCAAAGGACGAGTCCCCCACCATCAACGCCTGCTCCGGGCGAACCTCACAGTGAGCGAGGATCTGCTCGAGCATCAGCGGATGGGGCTTGCTGGCGGTTTCGTCGGCCGCGCGGGTAATGTCGAAATAATCTTCCCAACCGTGAGACTTCAACACCCGATCCAGCCCGCGACGAGCCTTGCCGGTCGCGACCGCTAAGTGATAACCCTCTGCACGGAACGCCTCCATCGACTCGACCACCCCTTCGAACAACGGCGAAGGCACGGCTTCCGAGGCAATGTAGTGATCAGCATAGTGCTGACGGAAGGCCACCAATTCGTCGTCGCCGATTTCCGGATACAACGTACGAATCGCCTCCGGCAAGCCCAGACCGATGATCCCCTTGACAGCAAAATCATCGCGCAACTGAAAACCGGAGCGCTCGGATGCGACATGCATCGACTCGACAATTCGACCAATGGAGTCGGCGAGCGTGCCGTCCCAATCGAAAATCAGCAGCTTGCAGTCAGATGGGTGCACTCAGGCGCTCCACAGTTTTGGCCCACATCTCGTCGACTGGCGCCTGCAACTTCAGCTCACCGCCATCCGGCAGCGGCACAGTCAGCAGGTAGGCGTGCAGGAACAGGCGCTTGCCGCCCAGGTCACGAATCTCTTTGCTGAAGCCTTCATCGCCGTACTTGGTGTCACCGGCAATGCAATGCCCGGCGTGCAAGGTGTGAACGCGGATCTGGTGAGTCCGGCCAGTGATCGGCCTGGCTTCGATCAGGGTAGCGAAGTCGCCAAAACGACGCAGGACCTTGAACACGGTCACGGACTCTTTGCCCTCCTCCTCGTCAACTTCGACCATACGCTCGCCGGAGCGCAGATTGCTCTTGCCCAGCGACGCCCGGACTTGCTTGATCGAGGCCGCCCAGTTGCCGCGAACCAGCGCCATGTAGCGCTTGTCGACGCCATCGCCACGCAATGCCGTGTGCAAGTGACGCAGCATGCTGCGCTTCTTGGCGATCATCAGCAGGCCGGAGGTGTCACGGTCGAGACGGTGAACCAATTCGAGCTCCTTGCAATCGGGACGCAACTGACGAAAGGCTTCGATCACCCCGTAAGTCAGTCCGCTGCCACCGTGGACCGCAATGCCGCAAGGCTTGTTGATCACGATCAACGCCTTGTCCTCGAACACAATCGAGGCTTCGAGGCGCTGTAGCAGGCCTTGTGCCAGCGGTACCGGTTCGTCGCGCTCAGGCACGCGAACCGGCGGCACGCGCACGATATCGCCCGCCTGCAGCTTGTATTCGGGCTTGATCCGACCTTTGTTCACTCGCACTTCGCCTTTGCGCAAAATGCGGTAAATCAAGGTCTTGGGCACGCCTTTGAGCCGAGCGAGAAGGAAGTTGTCAATTCGTTGGCCGGCATATTCCGGCGAGACCTCCAGCAGTTGTACGGCTGGGGTCGAAGGGGCTGTAGTCGTCATGGCGCGGATGATAACAATTTTTTATGGAATTGAAGCACTTAATCATTGCTGCTATAGTCGCGAACGCCGCCAAAAGTGGCCTGGACAGCGGACTAACGGTCAAAAACCGGCCCTGACCAACGCAATTCACGAGGACGAGAGGCCGTCCTACGAGGCTTTCGCTACGAAACGGTAGAGTTTGCAGTTGTAACGAGCGCAGGTGACATGAGGCCTGAAGCATGCCGCAAAGCAGAGTTTTCACTCGCCTTGCGAGCAAATATTCATGGCCAGTTCACAAAGTGCAGTCAGCTACGAACAAACCCGAGCGAACGCTGCGGAAACAACGCCTAAATTAGCCATGATGCGTGACCTCCCCTTTCGGAGCTCACGGTAAATGCCAACCCGCTGCGGATTCTGCGCGCGGCAGCACCCGAATTATCAGGGATACGTGTAGGGTGGAGATGCACAACCGCTGGACTGTGTAGCAATAGGCTTTATCAAGACGCTTCATCTCGTCCACAGCCGCTGGTTGATTCCTCCTCCTGACTGAGTGCTTAAGTAGCCACAGCAAGCAGGACGCGTACGTCGCGACGCCGGCCCAATTGGTCGGGGTTCGCTAGACACTGGAGTGTCCAACCACTCCTGACGCACCTGACACCGACCATGAGAAGTCGTGTGTGCCGAACGCCGTTTCCGGCAGCCCGGAAACCGACGGTACTACATGAAAAGAATGCTGATTAACGCAACTCAACCCGAAGAGTTGCGCGTTGCACTGGTAGATGGCCAACGCCTCTACGACCTGGACATCGAATCCGGTGCACGCGAGCAGAAAAAGGCCAACATCTATAAAGGCCGGATTACTCGCATCGAACCAAGCCTGGAGGCTGCCTTTGTCGATTTCGGCTCTGAGCGCCACGGCTTCCTGCCCCTCAAAGAAATCTCCCGCGAATACTTCAAGAAAGCCCCCGAAGGCCGCGTCAACATCAAGGACGTCCTGAGCGAAGGCCAGGAAGTCATCGTTCAGGTCGAAAAAGAAGAACGTGGCAACAAGGGCGCAGCCCTGACCACTTTCATCAGCCTGGCCGGTCGTTACCTGGTTCTGATGCCGAACAACCCGCGTGCCGGCGGTATTTCCCGTCGCATCGAAGGTGAAGAGCGCAACGAACTGCGTGAAGCCCTGAACGGCCTGGTTGCCCCAGCCGACATGGGCCTGATCGTTCGCACTGCCGGCCTTGGCCGCAGCAGCGAAGAAATGCAGTGGGACCTCGACTACCTGCTGCAACTGTGGACCGCCATCAAAGAAGCCTCGCTGGATCGCTCCGCGCCGTTCCTGATCTACCAGGAAAGCAACGTGATCATCCGCGCCATCCGCGATTACCTGCGCCAGGACATCGGCGAAGTGCTGATCGACAGCGTTGAAGCACAGGACGAAGCCCTGACCTTCATTCGCCAGGTGATGCCGCAGTACGCCAGCAAGATCAAGCTGTACGAAGACAGCGTTCCGCTGTTCAACCGTTTCCAGATCGAAAGCCAGATCGAGACCGCTTTCCAGCGCGTCGTTGAACTGCCTTCCGGTGGCTCCATCGTTATCGATCCGACCGAAGCCCTGGTGTCCATCGACATCAACTCGGCGCGCGCCACCAAAGGCAG
Organism: Pseudomonas sp. FW305-20; assembly: GCF_058788075.1. Lineage (NCBI taxonomy): Bacteria > Pseudomonadati > Pseudomonadota > Gammaproteobacteria > Pseudomonadales > Pseudomonadaceae > Pseudomonas > Pseudomonas sp. FW305-20. The sequence continues at coordinate 153,515 of NZ_JBYTAJ010000009.1, forward strand.
CGACATCGAAGAAACCGCTCTGCAGACCAACCTTGAAGCCGCCGAAGAAATCGCCCGTCAGTTGCGCTTGCGCGACATCGGCGGCCTGATCGTCATCGACTTCATCGACATGACCCCTGCCAAGAACCAGCGCGCCGTGGAAGAGAAAGTCCGCGAATGCCTGGAAGCCGACCGCGCTCGCGTGCAAGTCGGTCGCATCTCGCGCTTCGGCCTGCTGGAAATGTCCCGTCAGCGCCTGCGTCCATCCCTGGGCGAAAGCAGCGGCATCGTTTGCCCGCGTTGCAACGGCACCGGCATCATCCGTGATGTTGAATCGCTTTCGCTGGCGATCCTGCGCCTGATCGAAGAAGAAGCCCTGAAAGACCGCACCGCCGAAGTTCGCGCCCAGGTGCCGATCCCGGTCGCCGCGTTCCTGCTCAACGAGAAACGCAACTCGATCACCAAGATCGAACTGCGCACCCGCGCCCGCATCGTCATTCTGCCGAACGATCACCTCGAAACGCCGCACTTCGAAGTGCAGCGTTTGCGCGATGACAGCCCGGAAGCCGCGGTCGGCCAGTCCAGCTACGAAATCGCTGCTGCCGCTGCCGAAGTCGAAGAAGTCCAGCCAGCCGCTGCGACCCGCACCCTGGTTCGCCAGGAAGCCGCGGTCAAGACGGCTCCGGCTCGCGCCAACGCTCCGGTTCCGACCGAAGTCGTCGCTGCCCCACCTGTTGCCGCACCGGCCGCCGCGCCAGAGCCAAGCCTGTTCAAAGGCCTGGTGAAGTCGCTGGTCAGCCTGTTCGCGACCAAGGAAGAGCCTGCTGCTCCGGTGGTGGTTGAAAAACCGGCGACCACCGAGCGTCCGGCCCGCAACGAAGAGCGTCGCAACGGCCGTCAGCAGAGCCGCAACCGTAATGGTCGCCGCGATGAAGAACGCAAGCCTCGCGAGGAACGTGCACCGCGTGAAGAACGCGCACCGCGTGAGCCCCGCGAAGCCCGCGAAGAAACGCCAGCAGTAGCAGTCGCCCGCGAAGAACGCGCTCCACGTGAAGAGCGCGCACCACGCGCCCCGCGTGAAGAACGTGCACCGCGCGCTCCTCGCGAAGATCGCAAGCCACGTGGCGATCGTGAAGAGCGTCCGGTCCGTGAACTGCGCGAGCCTCTGGATGCCGCTCCGGCCGCCGCTGTTACCGCTGAAGAGCGTCCAGCCCGCCAGCCACGTGAAGAACGTGCTCCACGCCCACCGCGTGAAGAACGTCAGCCACGTGCCGAGCAAGCCGCCGCAGTAGCTGAAGAAGAACTGGTTACCAACGAAGAGCAACCGCAGGAAGACGGTCAGGATGGCGCCGAAGGCGATCGTCCACGCCGCCGCTCCCGTGGCCAGCGTCGTCGCAGCAACCGTCGTGAGCGTCAGCGCGATGCCAACGGTAATGTGATCGAAGGTTCGGAAGAATCCGAGTCCGCCGAAGGTAACGAAGCGGCTGAAACCAGCGAAGCCCCAAGCGCTGCCGATCTGGCCGCCGGCCTGGCTGTTACCGCAGCTGTTGCCAGCACCGTGATCAGCGCTCCAGCCGAAGCACAGGCTAACGAGCAAGCCGAACGCGCGACTGCCGCCACCCTGGAAACTGCTCCAGTGGAAGCGCCAGTGGTTGAAGCAACGACTCCGGTCGAAGCCACCGCTGCTCCGGAAATCGAAGTGGCTCCGGTTCGTGAAGCACAGCCTGTCGTTGAAGCTGCCGCTGAGCCAGTGGTTAGCGCAGAACCGGTTGCCGAAACAGCCAGCGAAACAGTAACCGAAGCTGTCCGTGAAGTTCGCGAAGAGCAAACGGCGTTCAACTGGGTTGCCGAGCCACCTGTCGCCGAAGCGCCGGAAGCCGAAGCCATGGTGTCCGAGCCAGTGGTTGCTGCTGCAGAGCCTGCTCCAGTGGTTGAAGCACCGGTTGTTGCCGAAGTGGCCGCACCGCAAGTCGACGCCGCCCCTGTCAGCGCCCTGACGCCAAGTGGCCGTGCGCCGAACGACCCACGTGAAGTGCGTCGCCGCAAGCGTGAAGAGGAGCGTCTGCAGAAGGAAGCCGAACTGGCTGCCGCTGCTGCTCCGGCTGCTGCCGAACCAGCACCGGTTGTCGCTGAAGTCGTCGAGGCAGCACCTGCCCCGGCTGCTGAAGTCGCTGCTGCTGAACCTGCCGCATCGGCGATCGACGAAGCACCGCGCTCCGTTCAGGAAGCGGTAGAGCAACACGAACAAGCCCTGGAAAAAGAACACGAGCCTAAACCTCTCGTCTGATTCCATCGGCTAATAAAAAGCCCCGCCTGGTGATCCAGGCGGGGCTTTTTTATGTCCATGAACATCCCCCTCTGTGGGAGTGAGCCTGCTCGCGATGGCGGTTTAACATTCGATATTTATGCACGCTGATCCAACGCTATCGCGAGCAGGCTCGCTCCCACAGGGAATCTGTTCCAAGGCTACTTGAAGGTCAACTTCTCTGGCACATCCACATCCCACAACACCCCGGGATCGTCCACGGCTACCTCGACCACCCGGGCCTGCGCAAACAACGCCTTGGCGCCTCGATCACCGGACAACGCCATCAACGCGGCACCAAAGCTGCGCCCAAATCCCACCGGATGCCCATACTCGTCTTGATGCACCGGAACACTGACGGCGTCATCAGCAATCCCCGCCACCACCTGCTCAATACTCGATGGAAGGATGAACGGCATATCCCCCAGCACGATCAGCCAGCCACCGAGCTGCGGACAGGCCGCTACCCCGGCCGCGATGCTGTCGCCCATGCCGGTCGATTCAATCAGCACGATTTCGCAACCATAAGCCTTGGCCATGCGGGTCACCTGCGGCCGATCCACAGTGGTCACCAGGACGCGCTTCTCAAGGGACGCCGGCAAATTCACCAGCACTTGCTCGATCATCGAATGCACAGCGCCGTCGCGCCCCGTGCAATCCGCCACCAGCTTGTCCCGCTCGACACCGGCCTCCTGTCGAAACCGACGGCCCTGCCCTGCTGCCAGCACAACGACGCCGATGGGTTCGCTCATACCACCTCCTGCAACAGCTTCTTCTGCTTGAGCTCGACACCGTTCTTGATCGCGACGATTTCGGCCAGCAGCGACAAGGCGATTTCCGCCGGCGTGTGGCTGCCAATGTGCAAACCGATCGGGCCGTGCAACCGAGCGATAGCCTCTTGTGACAAGCCTAGCTGAGCCAGATTGTCCCGGCGCTTCAAGCTGTTGACCCGCGACCCCAGCGCACCGACATAAAACGCCTTGGAGTCCAAAGCAGTGAGCAGCGCCATGTCATCGAGGCGAGGATCGTGGGTCAGGGCGACAATGGCGGTGCGCTCGTCAGTCTGGATGCTGAGCACCGCTTCATCGGGCATGCCCGAAACAAAGCGCCCGTGCTGCTCTTCCCAGCCATAAACGAACTCGGAACGCGGATCGCAGATCAGCACTTCGAAATCCAGCAGCCGCGCCATCTCGGCGACATACCGGGACAACTGCCCAGCACCGATCAGCAACAGCCGCCAACGGGGGCCGTAAATGGCCCGCAATGTCTTGCCATCGAACGTCAGCACATCCGTCTTGTCAGCCGGTTGCAGCGTGACTTCACCCGTCTCGACCCTGAGCGAGCGAGCCACGATTTCATGCGCCTCGCAGCGCGCCAGCAACTCGGCGACCCAGGCCGGATCGCCGACCCGTTCCTCGGTCAGGCGCAGGGTGCCGCCGCACGGCAAACCGAAGCGTGCCGCCTCCTCACGGGTGACGCCGTAAGTGATCAACTGCACCGGCGGCCCAGCGGCGGGAATACGACCGTCGTGCAGCCGCGCGATCAAATCGTCTTCGACACAACCACCGGACACCGAACCAATCACCACGCCATCTTCACGCAAGGCCAGCATGGCGCCAGGTGCCCGCGGCGCGGTGCCCCAGGTCTGGACCACGCTGTACAACACCACCCGCTGACCGGCGCGGCGCCATTCGAGCACGCTGCGCAGGACGTTCAGATCGACGCTGTCCATCAGGCTTGCGCCTTCTGCCAACCTTGCAGCTGATAGCGAACCGGCAGGTTGCGGATGCGTTTGCCGGTGGCGGCAAAGATTGCATTGCACAGCGCCGGCGCAATCGGCGGCACGCCGGGTTCACCTACCCCGCCCAACGGCACATTGCCTGGCGGCGTGACCAGATGCACCGCAACTTCCTTCGGCGCCAGGGATATGCGCGCCACTTCGTACATGTGGAAGTTGTCCTGCTGGACCTTGCCGTCCTTGAAGCTGATTTCCCCCAGCACCGCGTTGCCCAGGCCCATGACACAGGCGCCTTCGAACTGCGAGCGAATCCGCTCGGGGTTGATCTGCGGTCCGCAATCCACCGCGATGTCAGCCTTGTGCACGATCAGCGTGCCGTCGTCTTTGACTTCGACCTCGATCACCGCCGCCACATACGTCACGAAGCTGTAATGCACCGCCAGGCCCAGGCCTCGGCCCTTGGGCAACTCACGGCCCCAACCGGCGGCCTTGGCAGCGGTTTCCAGTACCGCGCGCATCCGCGCGGTGTCGATCGGATAACGCTCGGGGGATTCGCCGTAGTTCCACTCTTCACTCAAGGTGCGCGGATCGATCTGCCGGTCCGGGCCAAGCAATTTGATCTGGTACTTGAGCGGATCCTGGCCGGCCTTGTGCGCCAGTTCATCGACAAAGCTCTGAATCGCAAAACCGTGAGGAATGTTCGACACCGAGCGATACCAGCCGACCCGGGTATGCACCGTCGCTTCGGGGTTTTCCAGGCGCACGTTGGGAATCGCGTAAGCCATGTTGGTGAAACCCATGCCCAGTTCGAAGGCCGCCTCGTGGTTCATGCCCGGCGCGAACAGCGCGGTGATGCTCGGCGCCACGGTGCGGTGCAACCAGCCGGACGGCAGGCCGTCCTTGTTCAGGCTGGCTTTCAGGTACTCGGCGGATACCGTGTGGAAATAGGAGCAGTGGATGTCGTCTTCACGGGTCCATTGCACCCGCACGGCCTTGCCGGGGAACTCCTTGGCGAGGATGGCTGCTTCGATGATGAAGTCCGGTTTGGATTTACGCCCGAAACCGCCGCCCAGCAAGGTGACGTTGAAGGTGACGTTATCGAACGGAATGCCGAGGCGCTCGCCAATACGTTCGCGAGTGACTTGGGGGGCCTGGCTTGGGGCCCAGGCTTCGCACACACCGTCCTTGAAGCGGGCGATGGCGACCATCGGCTCCATGGGTGCTTGCGTGAGATGCGGCAGGTAATAGGAGGCCTCGACCGTGTTGTCGGCACTGCTCATGGCTTCGTCGATATTGCCGGTATTGCGCACCACTTTGCCGGGTTTGAGCGAGGCATCCTCAATTTCCTTGCGGTAGGCGATCGAGTCGTAACTGGCGTTGGGGCCATCGTCCCACTCGATTTTCAGCGCTTCGCGGCCCTTGATCGCCGCCCAGGTATTACTGGCGACCACGGCCACGCCGCCCAGCGGTTGAAACTCCAGCGGCAGTGGCCGATTTTCGATCTGAATGACCTTGATCACGCCCGGGACTTTCATCGCGGCGCTGGAGTCGACGGACTTGACCTTGCCGCCGTACACCGCAGGGCGCGCAATGGTGGCGTAGAGCATGCCGTCGAAATGCACGTCTGCACCGTAAATGGCGCGACCGTTGACGATGTCGACACCGTCGATGGCCTTGGCGCCTTCCTTGCCGATGTAGCGGAATTCCGACGGTTGCTTGAGTCGCAGGCTGTCACGCGCCGGCACTGCCAACGCACCGGCAGCGGCGGCCAAGGCGCCGTAACCCAATTCACGGCCGGTCGGTTTATGGATGACTTTATGCAGTTGCGCATGGCATTCGCCGACCGGCACTTTCCACTGTTCGGCAGCGGCTTGTTCAAGCATGGTCCGTGCCGCGGCACCGCATCGACGCATTGGTTCGTACCAGTGGCGCATGCTGCGCGAGCCATCGGTGTCCTGGTTGCCGAAGCGCACTTCATCGCCCGGCGCCTGTTGCACCTTCATCATCGCCCAGTCGGCTTCCAGTTCATCGGCCACCACCATCGTCAGGCTGGTGCGCACACCCTGGCCCATTTCCGAGCGGTTGCAGACCACGGTCACCTTGCCGTCAGCGGCGATGCTGACGTACACCTTGGGATCATCGATCCAGCCGTTGGGCATGCCATCGGCGCCGAATTTCTTGTCTTTCTCGGCGGCGAAAGCGTCTTGCCAGCCCCAGCTCGCCGCTAAAACCAATGCACTGGTGGCACCAACGCCTTTGAGGAAACCGCGGCGACTGAAGTTGCTCAGCGCGAAATCATTCGGTAACTGACTCATGCCTTGGCCTCCTTCAGGTGAGTGGATGCCTGGCGGATGGCGGTTTTGATGCGGTTGTACGTGCCGCAGCGGCAAATATTGCCGACCATTGCCTCTTCGATCTGTTCGTCGCTGGGGTTCGGGTGGGTCTTGAGCAGCGCCGTGGCGGACATGATCTGCCCGCCCTGACAGAATCCGCACTGGGCCACGGCAGTGTCGAGCCAGGCTTGCTGGACGACTTGCCCGACCGGATCGGCGTGCAGGTTTTCGATTGTAGTGACGTTCTGCCCGACCACCGAACCGATCGGCGTGATGCAACTGCGCGCCGGGGCGCCGTCGATATGAATGGTGCACGCGCCGCACAGGCCCATGCCGCAGCCGAATTTGGTGCCGTTGTAACCGGCCACGTCGCGGATTGCCCAGAGCAGCGGCATGTCCTCGGTGACGTCGAGTTGATGGTCTTGACCATTGAGCTTCAGGGTAATCATGGGCACGCCCGCATAGTTATCGGTTATGGGGTCGAGCAATCTGCCGCCAAAGGTTGGCGGTTGGCATCACGCAGATCGGCTCAGGCTAAATGGGCTCTCTTATGCGGACGGTAGCGTCTGCATCGGGCCTTTGGTGGAGCAAACGTTTGCATCGTTAGGTGGCTAAGTTAACCCAGCATTAACAAAAAAGCCCTGCACCGTTAAACGTGTGCAGGGCTTTGAGATCAGTCTTGAAAGCGTAGCCTCAATACCGATTGGGCTCCATTTCCAGATCGACATGAAAACGTTCTGAAATGTCTTTCTGAATGCGTTGCGCCAGGTTCAGCAATTGCAGGCCCGTCGCGTTGCCGTAGTTGACCAGCACCAATGCCTGCAATTTATGCACGCCGGCATCGGCTTCACGGAAACCTTTCCAGCCGGCCCGCTCGATCAGCCACCCCGCCGCCAGTTTCATCTGCCCGTCGGGTTGCGCGTAGGCCACCAGATCCGGGTATTCACCTTTGAGTTGCGCGACGAGCGCCGCTGGCACCAACGGATTCTTGAAGAAGCTGCCGGCATTGCCGAGCACTGCCGGGTCCGGGAGCTTTTCGTTGCGGATACTGCAAATCGCCTGGCTGACATCGGTGGCGGTCGGGTGATCGATACCTTGCTCGGTCAGGCGCTGACGCACCGGGCCGTACTCCAGATGCAGGTGCGCGGCGCGGTCCAGGATGAAACGAACCCGCAGGATCAACCAACGCCCCGGTTCCTGTTTGAACAGGCTGTCGCGGTAGGCGAAGTTACATTCTTCCAGAGTGAAATCCCGCAAGTCGCCGGTCTGGCGATCCAGCGCGGTCAGGCCGGCGAACACGTCCTTGATCTCCACGCCATAAGCACCGATGTTCTGCATCGGTGCCGCGCCGACGGTGCCGGGAATCAGGCTGAGGTTCTCCAGCCCCGACAACCCTTGCGCCAGGGTGTGCTGCACGAACGGATGCCAAGGCTCGCCGGCCTCGGCTTCAATAACGACCTTGCTGCCATCATCGCTCAGGATGCGAATCCCGCGGGTGGCCATGCGCAGCACCAGCGACTGGATATCGGCCGTTAGCAGCAGGTTGCTGCCACCACCAATCACCAGCAACGGCACGTCATGCTCCACCGCATAAGCCAGGGCTTCACGCACGTCGGCATCGTTATGAGCCTCGGCAAACAGCCGGGCCTGAACGTCGACGCCGAAGGTGTTGAACGGCTTGAGCGAAACCCGGGGTTGGACCTGCAAACTCATAACCGCCCCTTCAATTCGATCACCAGCAAATCACTGGCGCGCTCGATCAGGTCCAGCACCTGCTCAAAACCTTGGTCGCCGTCGTAGTACGGATCCGGCACTTCATCGATTTCCGACTGGTACCGCCGCAAAAACAGGTCCAGCTCGGCTTTGCCCTTGGCCGGTTGCATGGCCTCAAGATTGCGCAGGTTGCTGTGGTCCATCGCCAGAATCAGGTCGTAGGTGGCGAAATCGGCGCGGGACACTTGCTGTGCGCGCTGGGCGGACAGGTCATAACCGCGCAGCCTGGCTGCCGCCTGGCTGCGCTTGTCCGGCGCCTTGCCGACGTGCCAGTCACCGGTACCCGCGGAGGCGACTTCGATTTGATCGGCCAGCCCCGCCTCGCGCAGTTTGTGTCGCAACACGCCTTCGGCCGTGGGTGAACGGCAGATGTTGCCCAGGCAGACAAACAAAACCCGCATCAGGCCTCCAGCAGGCGACGAACGCGCTCAAGGTCTTCGATGGTATCGACGCCGGTCGGCGGTGCGATCAGCGCGTCGGCGACGTGAATCCGCACGCCATGCCACAGGGCACGCAGCTGTTCCAGGGATTCAGTATTTTCCAGCCAGCAAGGTCCCCAGCTGACAAAGTCATGCAGGAAACCGGCGCGGTAAGCATAGATGCCGATGTGGCGGCGATAGGGCACGCCTTCCGGCAATTGCTCACGGCTTTTGGCGAATGCGTCCCGGGCCCACGGCATCGTGGCACGACTGAAGGTCAGTGCCAGGCCATTAAGGTCGCTGACAACCTTGACCACATTGGGATTGAACAGGGTTTCCACATCTTCGATCGGCTCGGCCAGCGTGGCCATGCGCGCTTCGGTGTGGGCGGCCAGGTTGGCAGCCACCTGGTCGATCACACTCGGCGGGATCAGCGGTTCGTCACCCTGGACGTTGACCACAATGGCGTCGGGCGCCAGACCCAGTTTCGCGGCGACTTCAGCCAAGCGGTCGGTGCCGGAATTGTGATCTTCGCGGGTCAGCACCACTTCAGCGCCAAACCCTTTGCAGGCCTCGACGATGCGCGCATCGTCAGTGGCCACCACCACGCGCTGCGCACTGCTTTTGCTCGCCTGTTCCCAGACGTGCTGGATCATCGGCTTGCCGGCGATCAGCAACAGCGGCTTGCCCGGCAAGCGAGTGGAGGCGTAGCGCGATGGAATGACAACGGTAAAGGCTGTGGTCATTTATCCAGACGCTCGTCGGTGGTCAGGGTGCGGGCTTCGGTTTCGAGCATCACCGGGATGCCGTCGCGAATCGGGTAAGCCAGGCCTGCGCCCTTGCTGATCAGCTCGGTTTTGTCGGCACTGAGCTTGAGCGGGCCTTTGCAGACCGGGCAAGCGAGGATATCGAGCAATTTGGTGTCCATGAGCATTCCCTGGATAAAAACGGATTTAAGGCAAAAGACGAGCCGGCAACAGGCGCATCAGCTGCGTATCGAACCAGGCCACGAAGGCCGGCGATGGCGCAGCATCGACCGCCAGGTACCACCAATCGGCGGCGGCGAAGGCACGGCACTTCACCGCGTCCTTTTCGGTCATCACCAACGGCAATGACGGTGTGAAATTCAAGGCCTGCACGCTGTATTCGGCGTGGTCGGCAAACGCATGCGGCACCGGCTGCCAGTGTAGCGTTTCGAGGGTTGTGAAGAAACGCTGCGGATTGCCGATCCCGGCCACCGCGTGCAGCGCCTGCCCAGCGGGGAAGTGGTCGAGGGGACGTCGCTCGCCGCTGCGCAGATTGATCAATTCGGTGGGTTGAAGCTGGAAGGCGAAACCGCCGTCGCGATCGGCAGCGGCACCGTTGTAGAGCACCGCGTCGACACTTTGCAGACGCTCGGCCGGCTCACGCAACGGCCCGGCGGGCAGGCAACGCTGGTTGCCCAGGCCGCGGGCGGCGTCGATCAGCACCAGTTCAAGGTCGCGGGCCAGACGGTAATGCTGCATGCCGTCGTCGGACAGGATCAGGTCCAATGGCTCATTCGCCAGCAGCGCTTTGACGGCGCTGCTGCGGTCCGGGTCGATCATCAACGGAACGCCGGTGCGCTGGACGATCAACAGCGGTTCGTCACCAGCGATATCGGCGCTTTGATCCGCCTCGACTCGCCACGGCAATTGCGGTGGCTTGGCGCCATAACCCCGACTGACCACCCCGACCCGCAAACCGCTGCGCTGGCAGTGCTGGATCATCCACAGAATCAGCGGCGTCTTGCCGGTGCCACCGACGGTAATGTTACCCACGACGATCAGCGGCACCGGCGGTTGATAGATCTCTCCCTCACCCGCCAGAAAACGCTTGCGCTTGTTCATGACCACGCGCCGATACAGCCACTCCAGCGGCTGCAACAGCTTCAGGGCCGGATGACCCTGGTACCACGCGGCGAGCAAGCGATCGGACATGGCCATCAGGGCGCGGGCGGCGCCGCCTCGACTGTGGTCATGCGCAGGTGGCTGAAACCGAGTTTACCGGCGGCGTCCATAGCTGTGATGACGGACTGATGCTGGGCCTTGCCGTCGGCGCTGATGGACAGCGGCAGGTTGGTGTCGCCACTGGATTCTTTCTGCAGTGCGTCCATCAGGGTCGCCAGGTCGTTCTTGGGCAAGACCTGATTATTCACCGAGATGGCGCCTTCGGCACTGATGGCAACGTCCAGGTGTTTGACCTGCTGGTCTTCGGCCGGCGAACCGCTGACTGCTTCCGGCAGATCCACGCGCAACTGGGTTTCTCGGGTAAAGGTGGTGGTCACGACGAAAAACAGCAGCAGGATAAACACCACGTCGATCAGAGACGCGAGGTTGATGTCTACCGTTTCCCGCGGTTTGCGGCGGAATTTCACGCTTTGCCCCCATTCAGGTCAACATCACGGTCACCCTGTACCACCTCGACCAGTTTGATCGCTTCCTGCTCCATGCCCACCACCAGTTCATCGATCCGGCGTTGCAGGAATCGATGGAAGAATACGGCCGGGATACCGACCATCAGGCCCGCCGCCGTGGTGATCAGCGCTTTGGAAATACCGCCAGCCAGCACCGCAGCATTGGTACCCATGCCTGTGCCCATGAACGCGCTGAAAATGTCGATCATGCCCAGCACCGTCCCCAACAGACCCAGCAACGGAGCCATGGCAGCAATGGTGCCCAACGCATTGATGTAGCGTTCAAGCTCGTGGATGACCCGTGCGGCAGCCTCTTCGATGCACTCTTTCATGATCTCGCGACCATGCTTGGAGTTCGCCAGGCCAGCGGCGAGGATTTCGCCCAACGGCGAGTTGGCGCGCAATTCCTTGAGTTTTTCTTTATTGAGTTGCTTGTCCTTGATCCACACCCAGACTTGCCCGAGCAAATGCTCCGGGGTCACACGGCTGGCTCGCAGGGTCCAGAGACGCTCGGCGACGATTGCCATGGCCGCGATGGAACTCAAAATGATCGGCAGCATCATCCAGCCGCCGGATTTGACTAATTCCCACACAGTGACAGCCCCCTCGAAAAAGTGCGCCACTCTAACATAGGGGGTGAGCGCACCGAAGACCGTGATGTCGCATCCGCTCGGGGTTTAACAACCCCGGTTCAGTGCGCAGAGCGCCAGAAGCGCCGTTCTTGACGCATCGTCCACGGCGGTTTGAAACGTCCCAGTTGCAGACGGATGGCACCCTGCTCGGCGCTGTCATAAATCGACAGGCCGCGTTTTTGATAACGCGCGACGACCGTAGGATGGGGATGACCGAATGAATTGCCGTGACCGCGGGAAATCAACACTGCTTTGGGTTGCAGCCCGCTAAGCAACGCCATTGAAGACGAACTGCGACTGCCGTGGTGCGGTGCCTGCAACCAGTCAGTGGTGACGGCCAGTGGACTGTCGAGCAGTGCCCGCTCGGCGGCGGCGTCTATATCACCGGTCAATAACAGACGCTCACCATTGGCTTCAATTTGAAGGACACAGGATTTTTGATTGCTCTCGCTGGCCGAAGGCCATTGCCAGAGCTGGAACCTGACATCATCCCAGACCCATTGCTTGCCGCTCTCGCAGCCCTGCGCCTGTAACTCCGTCGGCAGCGCCTGGGGATCGCCACTGACCACCCGTTTTACCGGCAGACCATCGGCCACGGCCCGGGCGTCGCCTGCATGATCGGCGTCGGCATGGCTGATCAACATCAAATCGAGCCCCTCCACGCCCAGCTTGCGTAATGCCGGCAGCACCACCCGCTCGCCCAGGTCGAAATCGCCGAATCGTGGCCCGGTGTCATACAACAGTGTGTGATGACGGGTGCGCACCAGGATCGCCAAACCCTGGCCGACATCCAGCTGCCAGACTTCGGCAATGCCTTCAGGCAAGACTTGCCGGGGCGGAAAAACCAGCAACAGCAGCATCGGCCAACCCAGCGCGCGAAACGGCACACCCCGAGGCATTAATAGTAGAAACGCACCGAGTGTGCCGACTGCCCAAATCCACAACGGGATGGCCATCGGCACCCACGCGGGCAAGTACCCGGCCATCAGCGTCAGGCCCTTGAACAAGAGGTCGATCAGACCTCCTGCCAGCCACAGCAACCCTTCGCCCACATAAGGAAGGGGTAAAAACAATGTGCCCAGCAATGCCACGGGCAGCACGACCAGGCTGATCCACGGCACCGCGAGCAAATTGGCCACCGGCCCGCTGAGACTGATCGGCAACCCGAGCACCAGCAGCAACGGGCACAGGCCAATCGCGATCAGCCATTGGGCGCGGGTCCAGGTTTGCCACCAACGCCATGGGCCCAGACGCCCCCCGAAGGTGAAGATCAACACCGCCACTGCCGCGAACGATAGCCAGAAACCCGGTTGCAGACTCGCCAGCGGATCCAGCAGCAAAACACCGTCGAGCGCCAGCAACAACGGCCACCAGGCGCCGAGATGACGAAATCGCAGGCGCCACAACAGCACCAGGCCGATCATCACGCAGGCCCGCCGCACCGGCACCTCGAAACCGGCCAGCAGCCCGTAACCGAGAGCGGCCGCGAATGCGAGCCCACAGGCCCACGGCAGCCAAGGCAAGCGTTTCGGCCATAGGCCATAGCGGGCCAGCGCGGCGATCAACAGGTACACCAGCCCTGCCAACAACCCGATGTGTTGGCCGGAAATCACCAACAGATGGACGGTGCCGGTGTCTTGCAGCACCTGCCAGTCTTCGCGACTCAGCCCGGCGCCATCCCCCAGCACCAACGCCGTCAACGCTCCCGTTCGCCCCTGGGCATCCACGGACTGCAAGCGCTGACGGACGCCGTCGCGCCAGGCCCATCGGGTTTCCTTGAGCCGTTCGCCAGCCTTGACCGTCCCGGTCGCACCGATGCGTTGCGCCAACAGCCAGGCGTCGTAGTCGAAGGCATGGGGGTTGAGCAGCCCCGCAGGACGCTTCAACTTGACCGCCAGTCGCCAATGCTCGCCGCTGTTGACCGGCGACCCGTCATACCAGGCCAGGCGCATCAGTTGCGGTACCTTGCCGTGTCGCGACCGGGCGTCCGCCAACTCGAAACGCACGACGGCCTCATTGTTCTGCGGCAATCCCGTCACCCGGCCTTCGACCCAACGGGTTTCGCCATCGAGGCTCGTCGGCAATCGATCATCCAGCGCCCACTGCCCATTCGCGCCCGCCCAGCTGAAGCCGAACAGGAAAAAAGCCAGTGGATAGCTGCGAAACGGCAGCAACATCAAACCGATGACCGGTAGCAACATCAATAACCAGACCGGCGGTAATACCGGTAAAAAACGCAGGATCAACAGACCCAACGCCAGCGCCATCATCCCTGTGCGCATACGCCCGTCCTTGAGAGTCACCTCTTAGGCATAGCCGGCTATCGCACCGCCATCGTTATTAATTGTCACAAAGTCTGAATGGGCGGTTCATAGAATCCAGACATACTTGCCGCCTTAACCGACCGAGAAGCCTTATGCCCCGGCGCTTATTCAAACGTTACATGCCAGACCCGGTCAGCATCAGGGAACACAAGTCCTTACGCTTTCTCGGCACCCTGCTGCATGACCCGAACCTCTGGCACCTCAACCGCCATTCCGTCGCACGGGCCATGGCTGTTGGCCTGTTCGCGGCGTTCCTGCCGATTCCCTTGCAGATGCTGCTCGCCGCCATTCTCGCCATCATGGTGCGCGGCAACATGCCGATTGCGGTGAGCCTGGTCTGGCTGACCAATCCAATCACCATGCCGGCGGTGTTCTTCTGCACTTACCAGACCGGTGCCTGGCTGATGGACGTTCCCACCCGCCATTTGCCGGACGAGCTGACCTGGGAATGGATCAGCGGCGAACTCTCGACGCTTTGGCAGCCGTTCTTGCTCGGCTCGGTGGTGACGGGACTGGTGCTCGGCGCGCTCGCGTATTGCCTGACCATGATGTACTGGCGCTGGTGGGTCGGAAGGCAGTGGCGGCGGCGTCAGAAAAAACGGATGCAGTAAACGCAAAACGGCCTCCACAGTGGGAGGCCGTTTTTTTTTGCGGTGTCGGGGCTTGCTCGCGAAGCAGACGACGCGGTCTCGATCAGGTACGCATCCCGCGACCACTGACCAGCAGCCGTGCGCAACCGATGTACAGCACAACGGTCGCGATCAGCATGAAGGTGATCGCCACGCTGATTCTGATGTCCGAAACGCCAAGAATGCCGTAACGGAAGGCGTTGACCATGTGCAGCACCGGGTTGGCCAGCGACACGGTCTGCCAGAACGGCGGCAGCAAGGAAATCGAGTAGAACACCCCGCCCAGGTAGGTCAGCGGTGTCAGCACAAACGTCGGGATGATCGAGATGTCATCGAAGTTGCGCGCAAACACGGCGTTGATGAAGCCCAGCAGCGAGAAGATCGTCGCCGTCAGCACCACCACCAGAATGGTCACGCCCAGGTGATGCACCTGCAACTCGGTGAAGAACAGCGACAGCAACGTCACGATGAGCCCGACCATCAAGCCGCGCAGCACACCGCCCAGGGTGTAGCCGATCAGAATCGTATGCGGCGACACCGGCGACACCATCAATTCTTCGATGGAACGCTGGAACTTGCTGCCGAAGAAACTCGAGACCACGTTGCCGTAGGAGTTGGTGATCACCGACATCATGATCAGCCCCGGCACGATGTACTCCATGTAGGTGAAACCACCCATGTCACCGATCTGCCGGCCGATCAGATTGCCGAAGATCACGAAGTACAGAACCATGGTGATGGCTGGCGGCAGCAGCGTCTGCGGCCAGATCCGGGTAAAGCGCCTGACCTCTCGGTAAACGATGGTGTTGAGGGCAACGAGGTTGGGTTGCAGCTCGGAACTCATACCGCCACCTTCGACAGATTTTTCTCCACCAGGGACACGAACAACTCCTCGAGGCGATTGGTTTTGTTACGCAGGCTCAACACTTCGATGTTCTGCTGCGCCAATTGGGTGAACAGCGCAGTGATGCCCATGGCCTTGTCGACCTGAACTTCAAGGGTGTGGCTGTCGAGCAGCTTGGTTGGGTAACCGAGCAACTGCGGCGCAGTTTGCAGCGTGTTTTTGAGGTCGAGCAGGAACGTTTCCACATGCAGTTGGCTGAGCAACTGTTTCATGCTGGTGTTCTCGACGATGGTGCCGTGATCGATGATGCCGATGTTGCGGCACAACTGCTCAGCCTCTTCCAGGTAGTGGGTGGTGAGGATGATGGTGATGCCTTTCTTGTTCAGCTCGGTGAGGAACGTCCACATCGAACGACGCAGTTCGATGTCCACACCCGCCGTCGGTTCGTCGAGGATCAACAGGCGCGGTTCGTGAACCAGCGCACGGGCAATCATCAGTCGACGCTTCATGCCGCCGGACAGTGAACGCGACGGCGTATCGCGCTTGTCCCACAGACCCAGTTGGGTCAGGTACTGCTCGGCGCGTTCCTTGGCGATTTTCGGCGGAATGCCGTAATAACCGGCCTGGGTCACCACGATGTCGAAGGTTTTTTCGAACTGGTTGAAGTTGAATTCCTGGGGCACCACGCCGATGCAGCGCTTGAGCTGCGCAGGATTCTTGTCCAGGTCGTGACCGAAAACATTTACCGTCCCGCTGGTCTTGTTCACCAGGGTCGAGAGAATGCCGATGGTCGTGGATTTGCCGGCGCCGTTGGGGCCGAGCAAGGCGAAAAAGTCACCTTCGGCGACGTCCAGATCGATACCACTCAAGGCCTGGAAACCGTTGCCGTAGGTTTTGGTTAGCTGCCGGATGGACAGAGCGGAACTCATATCGGATTTACGCACCAAGAAGGGAAGAAAGGGACAAATAAGGGCGGGCGGCGACTATTACAACCACGGCGCACGAGCGCAATGGTGCTTGTCACCGCCACACAAGTACAGTCAAGCGTGTCGATAGTGAGTATTAAGTCAACGCGGTCATAACCGCTTTCTGATACGCCGGACGCTGTTTCAGGCGTGCATACCAGGCTTGCAGATGAGGCTGCGGTGCGCGCTCGATCGGCATCTCGAACCAGGCATAAATGAAACTGCCCAGAGGAATGTCGCCCATGCCGATCTCATTGCCGGACAGGTACGGTTGGGTTGCCAGCGTCTGGTCGGCCATGGCCAGCAGGCCATCGCACTCCTTGATCGCGGCGTTGATTGCAGGCCAGTCCTGCTGGTCTGCCGGGGTACGCAATACGCCCCAGAACACTGTGCGGAACGGCCCGGCAAAATTTGAAGTGGTCCAGTCCATCCACTTGTCGGCAGAAGCGCGGGCCTGCAGATCCTCTGGATACCAGGCCGTGCCGTTGGCGTGGCGAGCCATCAGGTAACGCACGATGGCGTTGGATTCCCACAGCACGAACCCCTCGTCTTCAATCACCGGCACGCGGCCATTGGGGTTCATCGCGCGGTACTGCGGCGTATCGACGACACCAAAGGCGCCGCCGGCATCGATGGCTTCATAAGCCAGGCCCAGTTCCTCGGCGGCCCACAAAGGTTTCCTGACATTCGACGAGTTTTTCCGACCCCAGATCTTCAGCATGACCGCCTCTTTATGGATGAATGCGCAGGCAGCATACGCCGGATCAGGCGCGACTCAAATCGCCCTGCATGTCACCCAGCAGCACGGGCGATTGGTCGCTGAACAGATGCGGATAGCACTTTTCCAGGTGTTCGAAAAAGAACGCTTCAGGCACGTCGCTGAACTGGCCGTGGTCAATCAGGTATTCCATCAATAGCTCGCCGTCGCGATTGAACGGATGGAAAACGCTGTCGTTGATGCCGTCGAATTCCAGCGGCGCGACATTGAACAATTCACACAAGCCCTGATTGAACGCTGGCGTGGCTTTGACCCAGCGGCCGTTCAGGTGAAGCTCTGTATAACCGTGCATGGCGAACACATCGCTCTTGAGCAACTCGAGCAACCGCGGCGTCGACAAATGATTGCGCACATCCGCCAGGCCGATCCGCGCGGGAATCCCGCAATGCCGGGCGGCACCTGCCAACAGCGTGGCTTTGGGTACGCAATAACTCTCCCCCGCTGCCAGCGCATAACTGCCGCGCAACGTATTCGGGTCGCGACTGAAGGTATAAGGGTTGTAACGCACGGCTTCGCGCACGGCGTAATAGAGATTGATCGCCTGCTCTAGAGGATCGCGACTGTTGCCGCGATGTTTTTCGGCGAACTCCACCACCGACGAGTGGTCACTATCGATGAAGCGGCCGGGACTCAGATACTCGTGCATGAGAACAATCTCCTGGGGAAGCCACGAGTCTAGCGACACGTTCAGCACAGAGATAACGACGTTTCGGCCAAACATGGACGCTTTGCCGCCCGCCCATCGAACGATTTGCGCGTCCTGGTGCCCACCGGGTCCTACAAAACTCATCGAAGGTTTCCCACGATTTCAATCACATCGCTCTGACCACCCTGTTTTACGGATGCCGTCTAAGCTCTGAAGGTTGCTTTTGCCCTGGTTTCACGGAGGATTAAATATGCTGCTGTTGTGGATACTGGTTCTGGTTGTCGGGATTGCGTATTTAGCCCACCGTCGCATCGCCCCGCTGCCCGCCCTGTGCGTCGTTGCCGTTTACGTGGTGGCGATGGGTGCTTTCAGCCGCGCACCTGGCTGGTTACTGCTGGTTCTGTGGATATTGATCGCGGCTGTCGCAGCGCCCTTGTTGTTGCCCGACCTGCGCCGCAAATACTTCAGCGCGCCGATGTTCAGCTGGTTCCAGAAAACCCTGCCACCGATGTCGCAAACCGAACGCGATGCGATCGATGCCGGAACGGTGTGGTGGGATGGCGAACTGTTCAGCGGTCGCCCGGACTGGAACACACTGCTGGCCTATCCAAAAGCGCAGCTGAGCGAAGAGGAACAGGCCTTTATCGACGGCCCGACCGAAGAACTCTGCGCCATGGTCAGCGACTGGCAGATCGGTCAAGACATGGACCTGCCTCCCGAAGCTTGGGCCTACATCAAGGAAAACGGCTTCTTCGCCCTGATCATTCCCAAGGAGTTCGGCGGCAAAGGTTTCTCCGCCTATGCCCACTCCCAGGTGGCGATGAAACTGGCGACCCGCAGCGGCGACCTTGCCTCTACCGTGATGGTCCCCAACTCCCTCGGCCCGGCCGAATTGCTGTTGCATTACGGCACCGACGAGCAACGCAACCACTACCTGCCACGACTGGCTCGCGGCGATGAAATACCGTGCTTCGCACTGACCGGACCACTGGCCGGTTCTGACGCCGGCTCGATGCCCGACACCGGGGTGATCTGCAAAGGTGAATGGGAAGGCAAGGAAACCCTGGGCCTGCGCCTGAACTGGGAAAAGCGTTACATCACACTGGGTCCGGTCGCCACCCTGCTCGGCCTCGCGTTCAAGGCCTACGACCCGGATCACCTATTGGGTGAGGAGGAAGACCTGGGGATCAGCCTGGCGTTGATCCCGACCGATATCGCCGGTGTCGAAATCGGCCGCCGCCACCTGCCGTTGGGCGCGTCATTCATGAACGGCCCGAACTCCGGCAAAGATGTGTTCGTACCGCTGGAGTTCCTCATCGGCGGCCGGGAAATGCTCGGCAAAGGCTGGATGATGCTGATGAACTGCCTGTCGGTTGGGCGTTCGATTTCGTTGCCAGCGGTCGGCACTGGCGCCGCCAAGTTCACCAGTCTGGTGACCGGCCAGTACGCTCAAGTCCGTGAACAATTCAATGTTCCTCTGTCGGCCTTCGAAGGTATTCAGGAAGCGATGGCGCGCATCGGCGGCAACGCCTGGATGATGGACGCGGCACGGATGCTCACCGCCAATGCGGTGGATTTGGGCGAGAAGCCATCGGTGCTGTCAGCGATTCTCAAGTACCACCTCACCGAACGCGGCCGCGAGTGCATCAGCCACGCCATGGATGTTCATGGCGGCAAGGCGATCATCATGGGGCCGAACAACTACCTCGGTCGCAGCTGGAACGGCGCGCCGATTTTCATCACGGTGGAAGGCGCGAACATACTCTCGCGCAACTTGATGATCTTCGGTCAGGGTGCGATTCGCTGCCATCCCTTCGTACTTAAGGAAATGGCTCTCGCCAGTCGTGAAGACAAAGACCAGGCCCTCACCGAATTTGATGGCCTGCTGCTCAAACACATCGGTTTCGCCGTGAGCAACGCCGCCAGCACGCTGGTGCTGAACCTTGGTTTCGGTCACTTTGAACACGCGCCAGGCGACAAGCTCAGCCAGGGTTACTTCCGCGCCCTCAATCGCCAGGCTGCTGCGTTCGCCCTGCTCGCCGACCTGAGCATGATGCTGCTGGGCGGCGAATTGAAACGACGCGAACGTCTGTCGGCACGTCTGGGGGATGTGCTCAGCAACATGTACCTCGCCTCCGCCGCACTCAAGCGTTACCACGACCTCGATTCACCGCAGCACATGGCTCCTCTGTTTACCTGGGCCATGGAAGAAAGCCTGGGGCAGTCGGAACGAGCGCTGGATGAACTGCTGAGCAACTTCCCGAACAAGGTGTTGGGTTGCCTGTTGCGGGTGATCGTGTTTCCGTTCGGTCGTCGTCACAAAGGGCCATCGGACAAACTCGGCGCCGAAGTGGCGGCGGTGATCGGCCGCGCCAAGGGTGATCCGACCCTGGAAGAGTTACTCGGTGGTTGCTACCGGCCGCAATCCACTGATGACCCGGTCGGCGCCCTGCAACAGGCGTGCAACCTGCTGAATGCCGCGCAACCGCTGCGCAAAAAGCTGCATGTCGCGCTCAAAAGCGGCCAGGTCAAACCGGTCGCCGGGGAACACGTCATCGATGCAGCGCTTGAAGCTGGCGTGTTGCAACCCAGGGAAGCGCAGACCCTGCGTGACGCCGAAGCTGCCCGGCGCAAGGTGATTGATGTCGATGATTTCGACAAAGTTGAACTGACACTGGGTGAAGGAAAGGTCCGCTGATTCCGCTGACCCTGTGCCTTCTACCTGTAAAAATGGACGCGGGCGCTTTATACTCCCGCGCCCGTTTTGCTCTTGAGGACTTATCTCGTGTCCAATGTCGTTGCCGATCATCTTGTCTTGCTCGACCACCTGCGCAGCATCCTGGTCGCCGTAGGTGAGGCCGAACAGGTTCCCGAAGAAAGCCATGCCTTGTTCCTGGAGCGCTTCGACGAACTGCGTGCGTTGCTGCCGGTCGACCCGATCGAAAGCCAATACCTGGGCCAGGACATTCTGTGCCAGGTGATCACCCGCTACCCGCAAATCGCCCACCTGGTCCCGCGCGACCTGTTGTGGTACTTCGCCGGTGACTGCCTGCATTACATGCCCGACGATGAAATCGACTTGTATCAGGCGCTGGAAGAACGTCGTTTCGAAGCTGAACAAAACGACGAACCTTTCGACTGGAACCAGGAAAAACAGCTGCTGGCGATGTCGAAAGACGACAGCAAGCACTGATCCTCGCTCAGAAATGCAAAAGGCCCGCATGGTGATTCATGCGGGCCTTTTTTGTGCCTTGCTTCGAGTGATGCAGTGGCTGATCGGGCCCCTTCGACTTGCCCGCGAAGGCGTCTGTCAAAGCAACCCATCACTCTCGGGCAACTCATACTCTGCCGCGCCCTTGCCCAATGCATTTGGCTTACCCGGCTTGCCCAGGGTCGGCTCCTTCTCCAGGCATTCCACCAGATAGTCGATCAGCACCCGTAATTTCGGTGGCAGATAACGAGTCGGCGAATGCAACAACCAGGCACCGCCGTGGTATGACGCCAGAAAGGTCCAGTCCGGCAGCACCTGCACGATCAGCCCCTGCTCCAGCGCATAACGCGCGGTGAAGTACGGCAGGCTGCCAATCCCGATGTGCTGCAACACCGCGCCCAAGCGCACGCCGGTGTGATTGGCCGCATACCGTCCGCGCACGCCAACGGTGACAGCCTTGGTGCCTTTCTTGAATTTCCAACGTGCATCGCTCGGGGTTTCGCCCAGGTAGATGCAGCTGTGGTTGAGCAAGTCGTGGGGATGGGTCGGTGTGCCGTGTTTGGCCAGGTATTGCGGCGTCGCACAGAGCAAATGATCGATGGTGAGCAATTGCCGCCCGACCAGTCCGGCAGGTGGCCGATCTGTAATACGAATCGCCAGATCAACGTTGTCGTCGATCAAATCCACCTGGCGGTCCTCAAGCAACAGCTCCACATCCACTTTGGGATAGCGACGCAAGAATTCCGGCATATGCGGATGAATCACGAAACGCCCCACCGCCTTCGGCACACTGACGCGCACCAGTCCTTCCGCTTCATGGGTGAATTGGCCGCTGATTTCCATCACCGATTTGGCGGCGCTGACCATTTCCTGGCAACGCTTGAACACCTCTTCGCCACCGTCGCTCAAACGCAGCTTGCGCGTGGTTCGCTGCAGCAAACGAGTGGCGAGCGCCTTTTCCAGACGCGAAATGCTGCGGCTGACCGCCGAAGGTGAAGAACCCAACTGGCGAGCAGCCTCAGAGAAGCTGCCGGTCTCGACAACCTTGACGAAAATCGCCATTTCACCGAGCAGCGGTAGTGGAAGATTTATGCTCACAGCGCAACAGTCCTTTGATGTTTGAACGGATTATCACGCAATTCCACGCTTCATATAATAAAAAATAGAATTGTTAATAAGGGCATGGAATATGACGCTTCGCCTCTTTTTCCATAGTGATGACCTCAAGGCCAATGTGGAAGTCCTGGATTGCACGCCCCACGAGAACGAATTTGCCGTGGTGCTGCGCGCCACGTTATTTCACCCCCAGGGCGGTGGACAGCCCTTTGACACCGGCTGGATTGGCGAAAGCCGGGTCCTGCGGGTTGTTCAGGATCCGGACCGGATCATTCATTTCGTCGACCATCCGGTAAAACCGGGCATGACCCAGATTCGGGTCGACGAACAACGCCGTCAGTTCAATTCACGTATGCATTCCGCCGGTCATCTGATCGGCCACTTCGTCCAGGCCATGGGCTGGATGCCGATCAAGGCTCATCACTGGCCGGGCGAAGGACGCGTGCAATTCAAACCGGCAGAGTCGGCAAAAGAGGTTGATGCCGAGATGATTCAGCACGGCATCGAGCAGTGGATCGCCAATGATCTGCCGCGCCTGACATCGATGCGTGAAGGCGCCCGGGAAATCGGTTTCGGTGATCTGCCCGCCTATGGCTGCGGCGGCACCCATGTACGCAGCCTGAAGGATTTGGGCACGGTCACGATCGCTTCCCTTTCACTGAAGAAGGGAACGCTGTCTGTCCACTACAGCGTGGATTGAGCATGTGGGCGATGCCGTTCCTGTCATCGCCTGACGCCGGAGGAACCTGCGGTCGCGGGTTCTGTTGACTATTTGATAGATGGACCTAAGACATGATGCTTGACGTCGAGCGTCTCGATGAGACGTGCATAAAAAAACTGGCCAATGAAGAGATCCTCGCCATCCGCGTCAAAGGTTTGTTGCCCAAGCCGCTGGCGATTCAGATCGGCGACAAGATCCTCGCCCCGGGCTTCGAAGGCTATATCAATGCGCCGAGCATCGGTCGCATCGGCATGGCGTTTTATGAAGCGGAAAACCAGCCGCTGCTGATCGAAGATTATTTTGAACGCGCCACCCGCAACATTGCGGAATTACGCAACCGCTGTGCGCCCTATTCGTCCCCCGTCGACACCCTGCGCTGCATGCTCGATGAGTCCTGGCCGGCGGGTGCGCATCTGGAAAATCTCTACGGTCGCAAGATGTATGTGGGGCTGTCCCGGGTGGTGAAACCCGGGATCTGCTTTCTGGCCCACCACGACATTTTCGCCAAGGACGCCCCGGACAGCTATCAGGCCAAAAGCCTGGAAGCGCAGTTCGCCTGCAATGTTTACCTGAACATGCCCCTCGAGGGCGGTGCCCTGCAGATGTGGGACCACGACATCTCCCCGGACCAGTTCGACGAAATGCGTGGCGACAGTTATGGCATCGATCCGGCTCTGCTCGGGACGCCGACCCTGGAGATTCTTCCCGAGCCGGGTGATTTCATCATGTTCAACTCGCGCTGCATGCATTCGGTGACTCCGGGTGTGGCTGATCCGCGCTTGAGCCTTTCGTTCTTTGTCGGCTATCGCGGCAATGCTTCACCCCTTACTTTTTGGAGTTGAGATGCTTTCGAATTACCTGGGCGAGTTTCTGGCGCTGGCGACTATTCACTTTCTGGCCGTGGTTGCACCCGGACCGGACTTCGCAGTGACTATCCGGCAAAGCGTGCGTTTCGGCCGACTGGTCGGGATTTGCACGGCACTGGGCATCGGCGCGGGCATTTCCGTGCACGTGCTTTACACCTTGTTCGGGGTCGGCGCGCTGATGCACACGACACCCTGGCTGCTGACGGCGGCCAAGGTTGTGGGTGGCGCTTACATTTTGTACCTCGGTGTCAGCCTGTTGCGCAGCAAGCCCAAGACCGTACTGGAAGGCGATAAGCCTGATGAACCGGTTGTAGAACAAACGTTGTGGAAGGCATTTACCACCGGCTTCCTGACCAACGCGACCAACCCGAAAGCCACTCTGTTTTTCCTGGCAATCTTCACCACTATCATCAGCGCCACAACGCCGATGAAGATCCAGGCGCTTTACGGAATGTGGATGTGTTTTGTGAATGCGCTGTGGTTTGTGATCGTCGCGCTGTTCTTTTCAAGCAGCAGAGTGCGATTGCTGTTCTTGCGCTTGGGGCACTGGTTCGAGCGGAGCATGGGGGTGATCCTGATCCTGTTTGCTGGTCGGTTGATTTTGTCGATGTAAATACACGTGAATCGAGCAGGAGGCGGCTTCACAGCCGCCCTCTCACACCGCCGTACGCAAGATTCTGCGTCACAACGTTCCGTGCCTTACCCCGCTGACTAGACATTCAGCATCCCCGTCAATATCAGGCAATCGCACTGCGCTACGCCCCTGCCCGCACCACTCGCCCGCCCGCCTTTCTCCAGTCTTTGCCCCCATGGTTTTTTCTAAAATCATGGCACTTTGGTTTGATTGAACTAACGTCAAGCAATAAGAAGTCATAACGGCTCGAGTTTTCACGTTAGCTTCAGTGATCAGATGGTGAATTGGCAAAAGGAGTTACCTTTCTATGATCCTGTCAGGCGCTTTGCGGCTTTGTACCTACATTGCCGATTACTTTCCGGGGGAGCCAGGTCGGCGGACAGTCTCGTCCATAGCCGCAAAGTTCACTCTGGCGGGCAGTCCAGAGAACCGGATCACTAAAAACCGTTTCAGCAAAGGTCGCTCGCTGTCCAGGCAGATCAGCGAATTGCACCCGCTCGTCTGTAGCACGTAAGGAAACACCAAGGCCATGGACAGGTGGCCTGACGCATTGGGGGGGATAGTCCGGTCCCCGTGAAGTGATCCGGACAACTCAGTCAGCCTAAAGATGGCCTATCCAGTGAGGATGTATTAAATGAGCCTTCGTCCCGTGCCCGCTTTCAAGCGAATTTTCCATGGCCTGTTCTGGATGGGCCTCAGCGTGAATGCGGCTCAAGCCGCACCGAACAATTGTTCGCAACTGGACAATTGGCCGACAACGTATGAGGTCGGCCAGGGGCTGCAAAGTGAACTGCGCAGCCCCGTTCCGGTAACACAACTGGCGGTGGGTGACCCGAAAATTGCCGACGTGCAATCCAGTGCCAACAGTGGCGACAACGCGTTCATACTCACGGGCGTTGCACCGGGGACCACCAGTCTGATGGTCTGGACCGCCTGTTCGAAAACGCCGCGCCAAAGCATGGTGTTCGTCAAGGGTAAGGCCACCGCGGCGCTGACCAGCGTCTCGACCATACCTTCCGAAGACCCGCTGTTGCCGATCCAGGTGCAAACCGACATCCGCTTCGTTGAAGTCAGCCGGACCAAACTCAAGGAAGCCAATGCCTCGATTTTTGGTCGCCAAGGCAACTTCCTGTTCGGCTCGCCCAGAACCTTGCCCACCATCGACGGCATTGTCAGGCCGTCGTTGCCGGTGAACAACGACATGTTCAACCTCTCCTTTTTGTCCAGCGATACGCTAGTGTCGATCAACGCGCTGGAAGGCAGCGGTTTCGCCTACACCCTGGCACGACCAAGCCTGGTAGCGCTCAGTGGGCAGAGTGCGAGCTTCCTGGCGGGTGGTGAAGTGCCGATTCCGGTGCCCAGTTCAGGCAGCGATAACGTGTCCATCGAGTACAAGGAATTCGGGATCCGCCTGACCCTGACACCGACCATCATCGGGAAAAACCGCATCGCGCTGAAGGTGGCACCGGAAGTCAGTGAACTGGACTTCACCAACGCTGTAAGCATCGCCGGCACCATCGTTCCGGCGCTGACCATACGCCGTACCGACACCAGCATCTCCCTGGCCGATGGCGAAAGCTTCGTCATCAGCGGCCTGATCAGCACCCGCAACAGTTCTCAGATAAACAAGTTTCCGGGGTTGGGTGATATCCCGATTCTGGGGGCGTTCTTTCGCGACAACTCCATCAACCGTGAAGAGCGTGAACTGTTGATGATCGTCACCCCTCACCTGGTCCAGCCACTGGCTGTCAACGCAAAACTGCCGTCGTTGCCAGGAGAGCAACTGCGTAATTACGACCCGAACTTCTACCGCATGTTCTTCCTCGAACGTGGCGACTTCGACAGTATGAGCGGGCTCTCGCAATGAGCCATGACCTGAACAAGACGTGTCTCGCCCTCACTCGTAACGGTGACCTTGAACGCTTGCCGGGCCAGCCTTATTGCCAATGGCCAAGGGTTCAAAGTGTTGTAGCCAGAGGACATTCGATGAAAGCAGTCATTGCAATAACAGCGACATTGATGCTCGCGGGCTGTGCGTCCAACGGCGTGACTTCGCGGCCACCTGAATGTGCCAAGCCCGCTTCGGAGCAAGAGCTGGCCCTGAGCCTGGCCGACAACATGGCCAACGAAGGTCGTTTGTATGCCAGTCTGGCGAATCTTGAAGGTTTGCCTGACAGTCTGGTCCAGGTTCGCCTGCGCAAGGCCCGGGTGTTGCGCTTGATGGGGCGTAGCGAGGCGGCGCCGTTGTACGAAAGCTTGCTTCGCACCTGCCTGGCGGCTGATGGGGAACATGGTCTGGGCCAGTTGGCCGCAGCCAGAAATGATAACGCCGCCGCGACCCTTCACCTTGAGCGTGCGGTGAAGATGGCCCCCACCGACGACAAGATGCGCAATGACCTGGGGGTCGTCTACCTCAATCAGCGACGGATCCCGGAAGCGCGTTTTGAGTTCATGACCGCCATGGAACTCAAGCAGGCAAACACACTGGCGGCACTCAATATGGTGACGTTGCTGATCTACCAGGACAACTGGAAGGCGGCTTCCGAACTCGTGACCCGCGCCGACTTGAGCCCCAAGCAATTTGCCGAGGCTCAGGCCCGCGCGGAAAAACTCAAGGCCTCCGCCAACAAAGTGGTGGCTTCCGAGAGGAATCGCCGGACCGAGGTAGCCGATGCCTCTTCCAGTGCGATCAAGTAGAACGTACGAGGAGTCGAGATGAAGACCAAAAGACTTTTGATCGTGTGCATGGCGTGCCTGTCCACCACTGCCTGGGCCATTGAGCCGGGCCCCTCTTCGCCGTATCAACAAGGCACCGAGCAGTGGTTGCAACTGCAAATTCGCGGTGTGGTTGCCTCCCCTCACCTGCAAACCGCTTCGGCCACTGAACGTGACCTGGCCATGCAGCGCTGGCTGAATAGCTTCAACTACCCGATTCCAGAGTTTTATGACCAGGATGTAGCGGGAGAGATCACTAGCGGCAACTGAGGCGTGTCAATGGGTGATCAGCCTCTGGCATCGTCCAGAGTAGCCTGGCTGCAAAGCCGGGCTTAATGTTGTGTGCAGGAAAGCAGTGGTCTCTACACAATTCAACCCTGGCCGGGATTACCCCGGAACTGACGCAGGCTGCGATCATTTGATTCAGAGGACGAGGCAACGAATGGCCTGCCAGAAAAATCAAAAGATCGCAGCCTGCGGGAAATGTGTAGTTCCGGGGGCAAGGCCATCGCGCTCGACAGCCACTGGCCGTTTACTTCATCCGAATGCCTTGAACACTCCGATCATGGCGGGGCCAATCGCTATCAGAAAGAAGCTCGGCCACAAACAGAAAATCAGAGGGAAGACCATCTTGGTGCCGATTTTCGCCCCCATCTCTTCGGCGACTTGCGTACGCCGGTCACGGAACTCATCAGCATAGATGCGCAGAGTGTCGGCCACACTGGTACCAAAACGGATACTCTGCGCCAACAGGCTGACCAACCCTTGTACGTCCTCCAGCCCGGTGCGTACGGCCAGTTGTTTGAGCGCCTCGGTACTGGAAATACCCGCGCGGATTTGCGCATTGACCAGAGCCAGTTCTTCAGCCAGCTCAATCTGACTGACAGACATTTCCTCAGCCACCCGCTCGATCGTCAAGGGCAAGGCCAGGCCCGATTCCACGCAGACTACCATCAGGTCCAAGGCATCTGGAAAGGCTGCACGTAGTCTGCCTTGCCTTGCTTGCTTGCGTTTTCCGACATACAACGCAGGCACCAACCATCCAACAGCACCAGCCGCAAACACCAACGACATCCCTATAATCAGAGAAAACTTGGGGAGCAACGGCAACACCAATAGCGCAAAACCAACCAATAACAGTGGCAATAACAAGCGCACCGCCCAGTACATCTGGACCGCCGACGGTGAGCGGTAACCGGCATGCATCAACAGCGTTTGGGTGGACGACGTCTGGGCAGCTTCAGTTGAGCCAAAGCGTTGGCCGACCCGTTCCAACAACAATTGCAGATTACCCGGTGCGTCCTGCCCGGAAATACTCCCTGAATGACCGCGTTTTATCAGCGCCAGGCGACGCTGCACCGGATCCTGCAGCCCCAACAGCAGTAACACCACGGTGACGACCACGAGCACTGTACTCAGACTCATCGCACCAACAAACAGCAGGCGTGCCATCTCTTCATTGCCTGTCACTCGATTGAACAACCCGAGCAAATAGTCCATGACCTGTACCTCCGAATGGCGAATAACGCTTAAACCTGAATCCGGATGATTTTGCGAATCCAGAAAATCCCCAGCAACATGGAAACAAAAGCCCCGAATATCAGCTTGTGACCGACCGGATCATTGAACAGCAACGGCATATATTTAGGGGTGGTGAATACGATCACCGCCGCCAGCACGAAGGGAATGGCCACCAGTATCCAGGCTGACATCCGCCCTTCGGCCGATAAGGTCTTGACCTTGCGCTGAAAGCGAAAGCGTCCACGGATCAGGCGACTCAGACGCTCCAGCACTTCCGTAAGGTTTCCGCCGGTCTCGCGATGGATGAGGATCGAGGTCACTAGCATCATCACCGTCATGCTCGGCATCCTCTCAAGCAGGCCGAGCATGGCCCGACGTACATCGTTGCCATAGTTGATATCGGAGAAGGTCAGACCGAACTCATGTGCAACCGGCCCCTTGTGCTCTTCGGCGACCAGGCGCAGGGTTTCGTTGAACGGGTGTCCAGCGCGCAGGGCACGGCACATGGCATCCAGTGCATCCGGCAGGCCTTCCTCAAACTCAGCGAAACGTTTGCCACGGTCACGAGAAATTTTCAGCAGGGGTAACCAGAACACCCCGAAGCCCGCCAGCAGCGCCATCCACCAGACTGACGAGATCATCCAGATCGAGATAGCCGCACAAACGCCCAGGAACAGCCCGAGCAACAGCACCCGATAAGCCCGATATTCGTGGCCGCCCTGCTCGATCATTTGGGTCAGGCTCGCCATAAAAGGCAACTGCTCGAGCATGGCCTCCAGTGGCGACAAGCGCGTCAGGTACTTCTGCCGTAACACCGTCTGCATGTTGGGTAAATTATTGGCTTTCTCCAGTACATGCAGACGACCGCGGATGCGCTTGCGCATCTTGCCGGCCTCGCCGAACACCGGCACTACCACACCCTGGGACAGGAGGAACACAGCGATAAACACCATGCCCAGGAACATCAGAATGAACTCACCAGGAATATTGTTCATGACTGCCGTGCCTCCATCCACTCAGGCCTGAACATCGTCAGCGGCAACTCGATACCACGCTTGGCCAGCACATCGCGGAAGGCGGGGATCATGCCGCTGGGCCGAAAATCACCCAGTACTTCGCCGTTTTCGCCAATGCCCTGGCGGACGAAGGAGAAGATTTCGGTCATGGTGATGATCTCGCCCTCCATGCCGTTGATCTCCTGCACACTGACCAGGCGACGCTTGCCGTCCTCCTGGCGTTCCAGCTGGATGACCACTCCGATGGCCGAAGCGATTTGCTGGCGCATGGCCTTGATCGGGAAGGTCGCCCCGGTCATCGACACCATGTTCTCGATCCGCCCCAGCGCATCGCGTGCGGTGTTGGCGTGGATCGTGGTCAACGAGCCGTCGTGACCGGTGTTCATCGCCGTCAGCATGTCCAGCGCCTCGGCGCCGCGCACTTCGCCGATCACAATGCGGTCCGGACGCATCCGCAAGCTGTTGCGCACCAACTCCCGCTGGCTCACCTCGCCACGCCCCTCGATATTCGAAGGCCGGGTTTCCAGGCGTACCACGTGGGGCTGTTGCAACTGCAGTTCGGCTGAGTCTTCGATGGTAACGATCCGCTCGTTGTGCGGGATGAAACTGGACAGCACATTGAGCATGGTGGTCTTGCCGCTGCCAGTCCCGCCGGAAATCAGCACGTTCAAGCGCCCGCGGACAATCGCCTTGAGCAGCAGGGCAATGGCCGGGTTCAACGCCCCCACCTGGATAAGGCTGTCGGTATTGAGCAGGTCCACGGAAAAACGCCGGATCGACATGCTCGGGCCGTCGATGGCCAGCGGCGGAATAATCGCGTTGACCCGCGAACCGTCCTTGAGCCGCGCATCCACCAACGGCGAAGACTCGTCGATACGCCGACCCAGGCTGGAGACGATGCGGTCAATGATGTTCAGCAAATGCTGATCATCGCGAAAACGCACATCGGTGCGTTGCAGCTTGCCGAAGCGCTCGACATACACTGAGTCATGCCGATTGACCAAAATGTCGGACACCGTGTGATCGGCCAGCAGCGGTTCCAGAGGCCCCAGACCGAGCACCTCGTCGGTGATCTGCTTGATGATCAATTGCCGACTGGAAGTACTCACCGGTGCCGAGTGTTCATCGAGCAGACGCTGGCAAATATCGCGAATCTGCCGAGTAGCCTCGGCCTGCTCAAGGGAGTCCAGCAAGGACAGGTCCATGACCTTGAGCAACTGTTGGTAGATCTTTTCTCGCCACTCGGCCTCCACCGGAGTGACCTGGCTTCTGGTTTCGTAAAGAACGTCCGGCGCTGCACGCTCCCAGGCCATTATTTCCTCTACCGGATCCAACAGGTCGTCGCCCAGTTGGGCAGCGGCGGGTTTACCGGACTGTTTGCGCAAGCGGTTACGAAAGTCGCTGATCATGGGTCATCCCCCGAAAAAACGGTTGAAGGCACGTTTGAGCAAGCCTTGGTTGCCGGCCACCTGTTGACCGATCAGGTCCTCGGTCATGTTGCGCAGTGCAGCCGTGATCGCTGCCCTCGGCGCATGCAGCCCCAACGGCACGCCAGTGTTCTGACTCTGGCTGACCAGATTGAAGTCGTTGGGTAACTTCGACACATTGGTGCAGCGCAGCGCCTCGCCGATATCTTTGAGGCTGACCGCTGCCGCCTTGTCATAGCGGTTGACCACTATCTGCAATTGATCCCCACGCACGCCCAGGTCTTCGCGAAGAATCCGTACCAGGGAGCTGGCATCGCGCAAATGGCTGACGCTCTGTTGCACCACCACGTACACCCGATCCACCTGCTCCAGCACAGAGCCGGTGAGGTGATCGATTTGCCGCGGCAGGTCGATCACCACCCAGCCATAGCTGGCGCGGGCCAACTGCAACAGGGTGTCGAGTTGCTCGGGTTGGGTATCCTGCGGCAAACACAACTCACCGGCCCGACCGCCCAGCACATGCAGGGTCGGGCTGAAGTGACTGCAAAAACCGCGTAACGCGACGCTGTCCATGCCATCGATCTGGTGCAACACCTCCAGATGGCTGTGCGTCTGCGCCACATCCAGATAATGCGTCACGCTGCCAAATTGCAGGTCCATGTCCAGCAACAGGGTACTGCCACCCATGATGCTGAGTTGCTGAGCCAGGTTGCAGGCCAGCAGGGTTCCGCCAGAGCCGCCCTTGGCGCTCATTACGGCGATCAGTTTTCCTTCTGCCCCACTGCCGGTCCGAACTTCCGTGACCAGACGATTCAAGACGGCGACCAGTTCGGTCTCGGCGATGGGCTCCGGCAGCACGTCCCGGGCACCGGCCTGCATCGCCAGGCGCATGGCTTCCTGGTCGCTCAGCAGCCCGCACACCAACATCGGCGGACGCTCATGGGCCGGACGCTGCAACAGTGCCGACAGCTCTTCACGCCACAGGTGGCTAACGCGCAACAGCAGCAGATCGGGCATCCGGTCCAGACCGTAGAGCGGGTCGACATGCCCGTTGCTCACCAGGCGAGTGCTCACCTCCAGGCTGGGCATGCGTTGGCAGACGCCTTGCAGGTCGCGCAATGAGGTGGCATCACGGCTGCTAATCAGCAACCGTAGCCCGGCCTTGCCGGTCGAGGTAGAGACTGGAGTTTCCTTGGTATTCAGCATGGCGTGATCTCCCCGGAATCGGAATGACGCCCGAGGCTTTCGCGTGGCAACGTTGCCCTGAATGTAGGCAGGGTAATGGGGACGGCGAACCCGGGAATAAGCAGATTGAAAACGAAGTTTTGCAGACTCAACTGGACATAGCGGATGGCACGAAAACCGTTGATGCTGACCGTGTCGGCGGGGTTGGCGACCACCGCACCATTGACGTCCAGATAGGTCAACGTCAGGTGGGTGGTGGCTAGATCGCCGATCAGCTGGCTATTACCTGCATCGCCCGCCGCGTTGAAGATCGCCCGCCGCAACACCACTGGATCGCTGATATTGCATACCGAAGCCAGGCGCGTACCACGTCGCACGGCTTCATCCAGCGCATTGACCGTGAAGTACAGGCGGCCGATCTCCAACACGCCGAACAACAGCGTGAATACCAGCATGCCAATGATGGCGAACTCCACGCTATAGGTGCCGCGCATGCGTTTGCGATTCATCACAATGCCCTCATGACAGTAGTGGCGACCAGCGGAATGCTCAGCGAAATCTGATTACCAAAAAAGGCAGGGAGCGATCCGGTGCAATTACCGCCGCCAATCACCGGGCAGAACGTATAAGTGATGGTGACCCGCACATGGTCGGTGCCCACCGCGGCGACCTGCACCATGCCAGTCGTCAACCCTGACAACACCGCGGTCCCGGTATTTGCGGGCACGCCATAGACCGCAACGTTTCTCGTCTGGGTCTGTAGCGCATTGCTCAGAGAGACTTCGCCAAGCGTAGAGTTCCAGGCCTTGCTGGCGACGAAACGATCGGCATCACGACTGGCCTGCAGCAGGACGTTGTACTGATAGAGCATGCGGCCGAACTCACCAAAGGTCAGCAACAGCAGGAGCAACACCGGCAGGACAAGGGTGAATTCCACCAGTGCCACGCCCCGCTGGGACTGTGCTCGTTTAAATGCGTGAAGTCTCATGACGCCTCCTATGAGTCAGTGCTCGGAGTGCCGATGCCGATATAGGTTTTGTAGAGCTGGATGATCTGGGGGCCAGAGTCGTTTTCCGGTGAAGGGCCGGGCACGTTGTCGCCTTCGCACTCCTTCACAAACTGTCCGAAGATCTGCGCTTCCGTGCCGCCACCACTCATTGGCTGCACCACGAAATAGCAGCCGAACCCCAGGACGGGGACCGTGGTTGAACCACCCTGTTTGCCGGTGCAGTCGCCCACCACGATTTTCAGCATCCGGCGCTCGAACACCCCATTACTCTCACAGCCACCGGACCCTGCCACACAGGCAGCAACGCTCGCACGCCAGTCGTTGTAGTCAAATATCGCGTTGCCGCCCGCCGTCAGATCGCCGTTGCTCGATGTTACGGGTTGCCCCTTGTACTTCGCTGGAGGGGTGACTGAGGCGTCGTAAGTAAGCGCGGGGTTGCTGGATGTCGTCACCAGGTCCGGCGGATAGTCCGAGGAGCTGACCGGGCCGTTGTAAATACCGAAACGTGTATTCAGGCCTTGGGACGCAGGGCCTACCTTGTTGCCAGGCGCGGTCTGGACATTCTCCCCCACGTTGCGGCAAACCGAGCCGCCTCCGGCCAGATCTTCCCTGACCGAACTACCACCTGAGCCGAAATCGAGTAACTGAAAGTTGCCTGGACCAATGGGGGACGAATTGCCAGCAGCCGACTTCAATACCTGTAAATCACCAAATTGGAAGCCCCAGAACATGCCAGCGTCCGGGTCGTATTGAGTCGCGTTGCCACAGATCATCAAAGGTGCGAGATCACAAGGGCTGGTAGGGCTGGGGCCAGCGGTGGCGATCGCCGCCACGGCTTTGTTTCCCAAGCCACCGGCGCCGAATGTCTGGACGAAATTCCAGAAAAAACCTGTCAGGCCATAATTCGGTACCGACACCCGAACGTATTTGGCATCCCCAGGCCCGGGATAGGTGAAAGGTCCGTAGACGTTATTTGCCAGTTCCACCGCCGCAAATGTATCTATGTTGCCACCAATAGCCGTTGCCAATTCATCGTTGCCCAGGGCGTTGGCGTTTTCCGTCAGAGTAGCCCGTGCGGCAGTACGAGTCGCGTCGGCAATGTTGACACCACCTTCCACCTGACTCAGGGTTTTGGCGCCACTCAGGGCGGCGGCGTCAACAGCGTTCTGCAGGCGTGTCTTGTTCAACAACATATGGCCCACGTCGAGGGTCAAACCCGCCATCATTAAAATCGCCGCCAACGCGATTACCATCAATACACTCACCGATCCAGCTTGGCGCCTTGGCGTCGTAGTGAACGGCTGCCGAATACGAAGATTCATCATCAAGCCCTCATGCCGAAACTGATTCGGATCGGCTGCCAATACCTGGTGCCCAGGCACCCTACCGCCCTGTCAACGTTTGACTACACTGGCTTGGGTCCCACGGATAATGGTGACATCGCCACCAACCTCACCATTGCCGCGGCGCACCATGCGTTTTGGCGCCGGGGCAGCGGCCATTGCCATGACCGGTGCGGCAGGCGCAACGGTCGCAATTTTTTTCTCGGCGTTCAGCGGATTGCGCAGGGTCAGTTGCAATTTCCCTTCCGTTTGCGCCGTGACAAGGGCTTCAGCCTCTGCGGTCGTCATCTCCAGCGTCACTGCGCGCACCACCACGGGTTGGGTCTTGTCGGTACCCGCCGTCTGATCGACCGCCAATACCCGCAAGTTCTCGAGGATGGTCCTGGATACGGCGTTATTGCCGGAGCCATCAGTGCGTTTGGTCGCCAGTACATCGACCCGGTTACCCGGTAACAGGAACCCGCCCACGCCGACCACATCGTCCACGCGTACCGAGATGGCACGTTTGTCTGTCGCAATCAGAGAAGCCAGGGTACTGCCCCCCAAATGCTCACTCAGACGTGCGCCGCGCATGATGTCGCCCTTGAGGATGTCGAATGTTGCGATCTTGCCTACTGCTTTGTCGGTGGAGTCGAAGGCATCGTCCGGGATTGTGTCCATGGGCATGCGCATGGTCGTGACTTGTTGGGCCTCGACCATCTGCCCGAATGGAATCTCTACCGTGGCGACCACCACGCTTCGAAGGTGGTCATCCGGGCTGGCGTTGAGACGCGCGCTCAGCCAGGAGTCGGCCATCCATGCAGCGCCAAGGCCCATGACCAGGGAAACGCCTATCAGGGTAAGAGTACGAGAGCTCATGTCAGTATCTCCGTATCAAAGAAAGTCGAGCTGGACAAAGTAGTTGTGCCAGGCCCATTCCAAATCTTGCGGTGACAGTGATCCGGAACCGCCCATATAACGCTGACGATCGAGGGCCATGTTCAAGAGATCGCGGGGATGGCAAGGCACCAGGGGCATGCCTTCACTGGCATAGAGCCTTTGCAATACATAACGCAGCAGCAACTGGTCAAAAGGAATGCCCAGACGCTCGCTTTCCTGACGCCAGATCTTTTCGTACTCCTCAGGCTTCAGGTAACCGAACTGCAGCTTGTAGCCAATCCGGCGAAGAAAGGCCTCATCGGCCAGCTCCAGAGGATTGAGGTTGGTGGAAAACACCAGAATCAGATCGAACGGCAGTTCGCAATGCCGACCGCCGCCCAGGTTGATGAAGTCACGCTTCTCTTCCATGGGTACGATCCAGCGATTCAACAGCTCGGCGGGTGCCATGCGCTGGCGCCCCATGTCGTCGATGATGAACAGGCCATTGCTGGCCTTGAGCTGCAAGGCCGCCTGGTATTGACGGGTGGAGGGGTCATAGCGAACGTCCAGCTGCTCCATGCTCAATTCACCGCCGGTAATGACGATCGGGCGTTTGCAGCACAGCAGTCGACGGTCGATCCCTTCATCGAGCATCAGACTGTTCGTTTGACTGTTGTCATTCAGACGCTGATGCACCTGCGGGTCATAGATCTCGATCACCGACTCGTTGATGACGATGGCATGAGGCACCCAGATGGCTTCGGCAAACAGACGAATCAGCCGACTGCTGACATAGGTCTTGCCGGTACCCGCAGGGCCATAAATCATGATCGCGCGCCCGGAGTTCATCGCCACACCCAACTGATCGAGCATCCCCTCCGTGAGCACTACACCCGCGAGGGCATTGCGCATATCGTTGGCGTTGATGCGACCATGGTGAATGGTTTGAAGTTTGATCAGGGACCGATAGGTGCTCACCGGGAAGGGTGCCGCACCGATATAGCCGCTGCGCGACAGGGCATCGCGGGCGGCGCTGCGGCCGCGTTCGGTCAGGCCATAACGCAACATTTGCCCACCGGCCTGGCCCATCTGGCCTAGTATTTCGACTCGACCGTCCTTGCGCAGAAACGCCAGGACCTCTTCAAGTACGGCGCCGGTCAGCGCCAGGCGTTCCACCAGCCGCGACATGTCCAGCACGCCGGCGTCATGCAAATGCTTGCACACCAACTCACCGAGAAAACTGTCAGTCAGACCCGTCTCGCGAATAGTGCAGGGCTGAGGTGCCAGTCGTTGCACCGCCTCCCTGTCGCAGGGGTAGGCATCACTATCGACGATGACGTGCATGACTAACCTCCCAATCCACCGGCAACGAGTTGCCAGTAGACGCTGTTTAAAGTTCCAAGCAGAATCGCAACCGAATAAGGAAAGGGCTTGCCGGCCACCTCGTCCGAGCTCGGTGACATATAGGCCCGAGCCCGAAGCATCAACCGATAGCGCACCAGGGTCTGCAACAATTGACCGCGCACCAGCACGATCAGGAAACCGCACAAGCCTCCCCAAAGCAGACTGAAGAAAACAGCCCACAGGGCATAATGGGGGGGTAAAAAACTGCCAACCATGGCCATCAGCTTGACGTCGCCGGCCGCCATGCCGCCCAGGGCATACATGGGCAGGAACAGCGCAAAACCGATCAGGAGGCCCAGCAGGCCATCCCCCATTCCACTAATCCCACCTGAATAAGTCTGGCCGGCCAATCCCAAGGCCAGACCTACCAGGATCAGGAGGTTGGGAATGCGGTGGCGACGCAAGTCGCTCACCACCGCCACGCTCAGCAGTCCTATCAGCACAACGGTAGCTACCAGCTGTTCCATGGACATGTCGCATCCTCCTGCCAGAGTTGTCGTTATGGGACGACCGGAGCGCCGCCGCCGCAACCACCAATGGCGCTACACAGAGACTGGATTCTGGCGTCCACTGCCCCACCAAGAGCCGTGAACGACGCGACAACAGCTGCCGTAACCAATCCACCCGCCACTGCATATTCCACGATGGTCAGGCCGTCTTCGTCTTTAACGAACTTCATTACCGAAGCCTTGATTGTTTGCATGTTCATTTTGCCCACCTCACTTGAATGTTTTTTTCTGGAAGCAGTACTTTCTGTGCTGCCTGATGCAACCTTAGTCAGGGGGAAGGCATAGCCGTTAGGAGGATTTTGCACATCACTAGGACTTTTTTGCGGAGCGGCCAAATAGGGGTCATTGGCCTTTGCAGAGGTAACGGGAGGGGTAAACAAGGCATGGCAGGGCAAATGCGATTTTCATTGATTCACAAGCAATAAGCGTTCTAACCCGTGCTCATCGAAGACACCCCAGCAAACAATTGCTTTCCAGGCCCCCATAGAACGAACAGGACTAAAACCCGCCTTTCCTATCGAGATTAATTCTGCAAAGTGATGGCACATTGACGATACTGCTTAGCGAGTCACTGAGAATCCAAGAGTAGAGACATGACGTCCAACTTGACCAGAAGGCCAACGCTCCTATGGTTCGATCTGACTCATGATCGATCCACGAAAGAACTCATCGCGCAGTTCGAGGGTACCTGCGACGGCAAACTGGCGAAAAACTCCGTGCTGCCCATCGGGGTAAACGCAGACATGATCTGCATCCATTTCGATCGCCCCGATACACCAGGCCTGAGGCTGTTGCTGGACATCAAACGCAGCGCACCGGCCATCCCGATCACCATGTTCACCGTGCAGCACTCGGAAGAACTGGCCGTCTGGGCCATGCGTTCCAGCGTCTGGGAATACATCGTGCTCCCCCTCTCGGTCAGTGAGAGGAATCGCTACCTGACTGCTGTAGTTCAGCTCTGCGAGCTGCGCCGGAATGTTATCGACCACCGCAAGACACAGCTGATCGACCACTCCCCGACCCTGCCGGACAGCATCCGGCTGACCTCCGGACACCAAAAACATCAGGCCCTGAGCAGCATCATGCTGTACATCGAGCAGCACTTTCGGGACAGCATTGACCAGAGGGATTTGGCGCAGCGCTGCGGCATGACGACCTTTCGCTTCAGCCGTCTGTTCAAGGAAGCCAATGGCCTTGGCTTCACGGATTACATCTTGAACAAACGCATGAACTTCGCCAAAGAACTACTCGACAACAGCCAGATGCCTATTACCAGCATCGGCTATGAGGCCGGCTTCAAGGATCCTTCCTATTTCGCTCGTGCCTTCAAGCAGTTCGCAAACTGCACGCCCAGCGAATACCGCTTGGCACGCCAACTCAGAGCGACTGCATCTGCGCAAATGGTGCAAGATGAAAAAACCACTGAAGCGCTCGAAAGCCTGGTGCAAAGCCTCAGCGGTTGACGCGGTTTTTATACGCGCACACAAAAACGCCGCTCATTGAGCGGCGTTTTTGTTAAATATGGAGCGGGAAACGAGACTCGAACTCGCGACCCCGACCTTGGCAAGGTCGTGCTCTACCAACTGAGCTATTCCCGCA